>JBHHYN010000029.1:0-25210 GCA_046757565.1 Gammaproteobacteria bacterium
AACCTCAAGTCAGGCAATTTGTCCCGGATTTGTTCCGCAAGCCTGTATGCCACGGGCCGTGCCTTGTCAGTGGCGACGATAAAATAGGCATGCAACGCCTGCCCGCAAGGCGTAGCCGTATCCATCAAGTCAAGCACTCTTTCCAGGCCCAGTGCTAAGCCGGCCGCCGGGACCGGCTTGCCGCCAAAATGTTGCACCAGGCCATCATAGCGGCCGCCGGCGCAAATGGTGCCCTGGGTGCCCAGCCGGTCAGTTATCCATTCAAACACCGTCTTGCCGTAATAGTCGAGACCGCGTACCAGCCGGGGATTGACCTCATAGTTGATGTTTGCCGCATCGAGTAATGTTTTCAACCCGAAAAAGTGATCGTTTGATTCCCCGTCAAGATATTCATCCATGACGGGCGCTGATTCAAGCAACGGTCGCATTGACGGGTTTTTACTGTCCAGGATCCGTAACGGGTTATGCTGTAATCGTTGGCGGCTGTCCTCGTCCAGGGCAGCGTGGTGATCAGAAAAATATTCCGTGAGGATACGGCGGTAACGCTGGCGTGAGGCAGCGGTTCCCAGGGTATTGATTTGCAGGGTGATGTCTTCAAGGCCCAGTTCCGCCCAGATGCGTGTACACATGATGATAATCTCGGCGTCAATATCGGGTCCCGGCAGTCCAAAGGCCTCAACGCCTATCTGGTGGAATTGACGCAGTCGGCCTTTTTGTGGCCGCTCGCGCCTGAACATGGGCCCGATATACCAGAGGCGTAGTACCCTGTCATAAAACAAGGCGTGTTCCAGACCGGCGCGGACACAACCTGCAGTGCCTTCCGGACGCAGGGTGAGGCGATCACCATTACGATCGGTGAAGGTATACATCTCTTTGGTGACGATATCAGACGATTCGCCAATGGATCGTTCAAACAGATCGGTCCGCTCTACAACCGGCAGACGTATCTGCTGATAGGCATAGCGTTCCAGGATGGCCTGAATCGTTTGCTCTGCATGCTGCCAACGTGGCGATGCGTCCACAAGGACATCGTGCATCCCCCGGACAGCCTGAATTTTTCCAGTCAAAATTTTCTCCTGGAGTGATAGTGCAGGCTAATCGCCCAGGGTGAAACGGGCAATCCCGGCGTGCGAATAAGGCGCCGGATCGAATGGTTTCCCATTGAACTCCAGGATCACACCTTGGGAAAAACCCAGTTTGACATCAAAAGGTGCGGTGCCGTTTACATTGATCTCATCGCCGGCACGGGCCAGGTTAAGATACAGTTTGTTATCGTCCTTATCGTAAATTTCTATCCACGAATCAGCAGTCAGCCTTAACCTGATTGTATCCGGGCCGCTGGTCTCCGCTGCTTCTGCATGTTCAAGTTTACTCTCTGCTGCCGGGCTTAAGGCGCTATCTGTCGAATCGTCAGTTAGCGCTTCAGCGGTTTCGGGAGATGTCCTGGAAAGATCCGGTTCCACCTGCCCATTCAACCCCCCGGCTTGAATCCCTTCTTCAGAGACTGTTTCCTGCTCCGATTCATTTTCCTCATTATATGAAGACAGGTCCGCTGGCGCCGGGGTTTCCGGCGCAGTGGATGCCGGGTTTAACTCCGGTTCATTGATGCTGCCGGGGAAGTTTTCTCCTGTCCTGCCGGGCCCGCCTTGTTTCACGATAAAATTACTTTGTAACCAGGCGAACAACAGTAACACCATGATGAAAGTGATCAGATAGGTAAAGGCCTTGACGGGCTTATCGCTACTGCTTATCTGGGAACTGTGTTTTACATCAGGAATTATCTCCGGCGGTTCGGGCGCTTTGTCATTGTAGAGGGAGATAACCGTGTCAGCGTCCGCAGAAACAATCTTGGCATAATTACGCAGATATCCGCGGATATACGTGGCTGCAGGCAACAGCTCAAAATTACCCTCTTCCAGGGCTTCTATTATCCGTGGCTCAAGATGCAGTTGTAAGGCAATGTCCCGGACGGAAAGATTTTTTTCCATGCGTAGTTGCTTGAGTGTTTCTCCGGCCGAAGTCCTGACTTCATGTAGCTGCTGTTCAGACATGACTAGCGTGTACCGGCGGCCTGTAGCATCTCGTTTTCTTTGGAATCAGGGAAACTGTTTTTTAACAACAGGGCATAGCTCGAAACGGCGTTTTCGTCCCCTAACTGTTTTTCGATCCGGATCCCCAGCCATAGTGTCTCAGCGGTATGGTCGGCCAACTCGAGGTAGCGCTGCAGGTAAGCGCGGCCGGAGAGATAGTTTTTTTTATCATAGGAAATCTGCGCCATCTTGAGCAGCGCTTTGGGGATCTTCGGATTTGACTCGAGCGCCCGGCGCAGGTATTTTTCAGCATCTTCCTCGTGCCCATTTAGCAAGGCGCAGAGGCCGGCATTGGTCAGGGCGATTTCAGGTGTTTTATAGAGCGGGTTCTTGACGGCCAGGGCGAATGTCTGCTCCGCTTCATCAGCCTTGCCCGTTTCGCACAGGAATTGGCCGTAATTATTCAATGTCCCCGGGTCGTTGTTACCCAAGCTGATTGCTTTCCTGAAATTCCGTTCTGCCTGTTTCATCTTGCCTAATCGCTGAAATAGCAGGCCATAGATGTTATAGGTTCCGAAATAGCCCGGATCGATTTGCCGCGCTCGGTCCAGTTTTTCCAGGGCCTTTTCAAAATCGCCACGTTGCATGTATTCAACACCAAGATTGACGTTGGCCGTCACCGCATGGGAGGTCTTGGTGGCCGGCCGCAGGTTACTGTTTGCGGTCTGGTTACAGGCCCATAGTAGCGGGAGGATGAGCGGGAACAGCAGAGTGACTTTTTTCATATCCAACCCTTCTCCATGCGGTCCTGTATTCGTTTGGCGCGTGGTGTGACTTTTCCGACAAGCTGTCCACAGGCGGCATCGATATCGTCACCCCTGGTCTTGCGCGTAATGGTTATATGTCCTGCAGCCATCAGAATATCACGGAACTGATCAATTGTTTTCCTTGCCGGGCTAGTATATCCCGAACCGGGGAAGGGATTGAAAGGGATCAGGTTAATTTTTGCCGGTATTCCCTCGAGTATCCCGGCAAGCCGGGTGGCTTGTGCCTTGCTGTCGTTAATTCCTTTAAGCATCACATACTCAAAGGTGATGGGATCCCCGTCATTGGCCCGGGAATAGCGCCGGCATGCCGCCAGTAGCTGTTTTATCGGATAACGCCGGTTGATCGGCACCAGGCTGTTGCGCAGTTCATCGGTGGGCGCATGCAGGGACACCGCCAAGCTTAGTCTCCTGGTAGCGGCGAGTTTATCAATGGCCGGCACGACGCCTGCTGTACTGAGTGTGATCCGCTTGTGTGACAGATTGAAACCCAAATCATCCATCATCAGGTCTGTGGCGCAGACCACATTGTCAAAATTCAACAAGGGTTCTCCCATGCCCATCAGGACTACATTGGTGATGATGCGGGTGCGGTGTTCAAAATAACCAAGGGCTCGGTTTGCCAGCCAGAGCTGACCAATGATCTCGGCCACAGTGAGATTGCGGTTAAATCCCTGTTTGCCTGTTGCACAGAAACTGCAATCCAGTGGACACCCCACTTGTGAAGAGATACACAAGGTCCCCCGCTCTTTTTCCGGTATGAAAACGGTTTCGACACAATTATTGTCGTCAACCTGCATCACCCATTTGCAAGTGCCATCGTTCGATTTTCGCTCGGATACAATTACGGGGAGTTTAAAGTACAGGGTCTCAGGCAGCCGCCGGCGAAGCATCTTGCCTAAATCGGTCATCTGGGCTATGTCAGTAATGCCCTGATGATAGATCCATTTCATCACCTGCGTGGCACGATAGGGCTGCTCCGCCATGGCGGAGAAGAATTCCCGCATGGCGATCTGATTCAACTCAAACAGATTGGTGCCCGGACCTCTACCTGATTCGTTCACATATTTCCTCTGGAGAGAAGAAGAAGTTGATCTCGATTTCCGCATTCTCCGCGCTGTCCGAGCCATGCACGGCATTTTTGCCCTGATCGCCCGCTCTATCGCAGAAATCCGCCCGGATCGTACCCGGAGTTGCATCTTTGGGGAAGGTGGCGCCCATGAGTTCACGGTTTCTGGCAATAGCATTTTCCCCTTCCAGTACTTGTACCAGCACGGGACCGGAAGTCATAAATTCTATTAAATCCTGATAAAAGGGGCGTTCCCGGTGCACGGTATAAAATTCGGCGGCTTGTTGCTTGCTCAAGTGCAGCATCTTGGCGGCAATGATGGAGAGGCCGGCCTCTTCAAAACGCGTGTATATTGCTCCAATAATGTTTTTTGCAACCGCATCAGGCTTGATAATCGATAACGTACGTTCTTGTCCCATATACTGACAACTCCACTTACATCCTTTAATGAAATGCGCGATTATACGTGCTATTACGATTCGGGAAAATAGTTGTCCCTGCTGTCAGCCTGTTGTTGTCCGGAAATGAAGGACGGGTTCTGCAAATGATGGTTTTGTTAATCCTATCGGTTGTCACGTACCTGGACGGTGCCGTTTTCAACCCTGGTAGGGAATGTGTTGGTGGCTTCATAGGCCGGAGGACACAGGGCCGCACCGGTCTTGATGCAAAAGCGTGCGCCGTGGCGTGGGCAGGTTATCTCATCGCCTTCTATCAGGGCTTCCGGTTCCAGACCAGAGCCCAGCAGCGGGGAGCCGTCATGACTGCAGATGTCCTCGATAGCGAAGTATGCGCCATCCAGATTAAAAACGGCAATCATGACATCATCGACATCCACCAGCCGTGACTCGCCCGGACCAAACTCCTCCGCTGAATCAACGTCCACCCACGCTGACATATCCGCTTGATTCGCGTCGGCTATCGTATGCAGATCCGAATGCAATCAGCGCGGGGCTGCACGTCTTACGCTTCATGTTAGTAGAGGCCGAGTTCCATCCGCGTGGATTCCGACATCATCTCCTGGTTCCAGGGTGGATCGAAACTCAATGCCACATTTACCTCTGAAACATTGGCGAGAGCCGCGACTTTGCTTCTGACATCCTCTGCAAGGAATTCTCCCATGCCACAGCCCGGCGCCGTCAGGGTCATGACAATATCCACCCTGTTGCCGCCATCTTTAATGGGGGTAATGGTGCAGTCATAGACCAGACCGAGGTCGACAATATTGTAGGGTATTTCCGGGTCATAGCAGGTCCTCAGTTCATTCCAGACAAGCTCCTCGAGCAGTGAACCATCAACTGCCTGGCCCGATTCCCCCGCCATGCCCGAATTATCGGCTTCATAACCCAGTGCATCTGCATCTTTGGCAGCGATCTGGGCAAGGTTGCCGTTAATGTTAACAGTGAAATTCCCGCCAAGTGCCTGGGTAATAAATACGACACTCTCTCTCTTCAGAGACACAGGTGTTCCTGACGGTATCAGGATAGCTTCGCAATCACGCTTCAGGGTGATCGGTTCGTTTTCAGGCATGTTCATTCTGTAGATACCGTGGTTTTGCCGCCGCTGATGGCTGCGTGCAGTGTGTGCCAGCATAAGGTGGCGCATTTTATCCGCGTGGGGTAGTCCCGGACCCCGGCAATGGCGGCCAGTTTCCCCAGTTTGTCAAAATCTATCTCTGCCCTGTCAGCAGCCGTTACCAGGGCATGGAACTCGGCGAAGATGGCTTCCGCCTCCGCCAGGCTCCTGCCCCGCATGGCTTCAGTCATCATCGATGCCGAGGCAACTGAAATGGCACAGCCGGAACCGTCGAAACTGATGTCGGTGATACGTCCATCGTCCAGCTTCAGGTATAGCGTCAGGCGGTCCCCGCACAGGGGATTGAAACCCTCGAGCGTCTTGTCGGGATTTTCCAGTTTTCCAAAGTTCCGGGGGTTACGGTTGTGATCAACAATCACCTCCTGGTACAGGTCCTTTAAATCGAGCATTATGCGAATACCTTTTTTGCATTTTCTATGGCCTGAACGAGCACGTCGATTTCATGCCTGGTGTTATAAAAGGCAAAGGATGCACGCGCCGTGGCCGGTATCCGAAAATATTCCATGATCGGCATGGCGCAATGATGACCGGTGCGTATGGCAACTCCCGCGTGATCCAGAATTGTCCCCAGGTCATGGGGATGTATCCCCTGCAAAACAAAGGAGAGAATGCCTGTCTTGTCGCGCGCCGTGCCAATCAGCTTCAGACCCTCTACGCTCTGCACGGCCTCGGTGGCATAGTCAAGTAACGCATGTTCATAAGTGCTGATGGCCTCCAGGCCAATGCGATTGACATAATCGATGGCCGCACCGAGACCGATAACACCGGCAATGTTTGGTGTGCCCGCCTCGAACTTGTGCGGCAGGTCGTTATACAAGGTCTTCTCGAGAGTGACGACCTTGATCATGTCGCCCCCCCCCTGATAGGGCGGCATATTTTCAAGCAATTCCCGTTTGCCATAGAGTACCCCGACCCCGGTCGGGCCAAACAGTTTATGACCGGAAAAGGCATAAAAATCACAATCCAGTGCTGCTACGTCGATGCCTGTATGCGGCGCCGCCTGAGCGCCATCCAACAGCGCCAGTGCCCCCTGTTCATGGGCGAGGTCAATGATCTGTTGCACCGGATTAACCGTTCCCAGAGCATTGGAAATGTGGCTGACCGCCACCAGCCGGGTGTTCGGGTTCAGCAGTTTTACATACTCTTCCATGACCAATTCGCCTGCGCCATTGATGGGAATGACTTTCAACGTGGCGCCGGTCTGCTCACACAGCATTTGCCAGGGGACGATATTGGAGTGGTGTTCCATCTCTGTGATGATGATTTCATCTCCTGGTTTGAAATGGATACGCCCGTAACTTTGCGCTACCAGGTTGATGGCCTCAGTCGTGCCCCTGACAAAAATGATCTCTTTTTCTGAACCGGCATTGATGAAATCACGGATTTTTGTACGCGTCTTTTCATAAGCGGCCGTTGCCTGTCCACTTAAGGCATGCACGCCTCTGTGAATATTGGAGTTGTATTCCCGGTAATAGTGATCCACGGTCTCGATTACCACAGCCGGTTTTTGCGCAGTCGCGGCATTATCGAGATAGACTAAAGGTTTACCGTGCACTTTACGGGACAATACCGGGAACTCAGCACGGATCTTGCCGATATCCAGCTCTTCGTGATTTATCGCTATTTTCTTGGCAATATTCTCAACACTCATTTTATAAAGTCCCTGATTAACCCGGTACCGGGAAGTTTACCGGCCACAATTGATTCCAGACGCTCACGAATCGGGGTAAATTTGATCCGCTTGATGACATCATCAGCGAATGCAAAGGTAAGCAGACTCTTTGCCGTTTCTTCCTCAATGGCCCGTGAGCGCAGATAGAACAGCATGTTGTCATCCAGTTGGCCAATCGTAGCGCCGTGACTGCATTTTACATCATCGGCATAGATCTCCAGTTCCGGTTTGGTATCCACCTCTGCGTTGTCAGAGAGGAGGAGATTTGCATTGGATTGGCGGGCATCTGTCTTCTGCGCCTGTTCGCGGACAATTACCTTACCGTTAAAGACCCCGCGTGCGTGGCCATCCAGCACACCACGATAATATTCCGCGCTGCTGGTGTGAGGTTTTGCGTGATTGATACAGGTATGGTTATCGATGTGTTGACGGCCATTAGCAATATACAGGCCATTTAAAATGACCTCTGCGCCTGCTTCGGCAAGATGGGTTTCGATATCGTTTCGCACCAGGGCTCCGCCCAGAGAAACGGAATGGGATTCCATCCGGCTGCCACGCAGCTGTTGCACCGTTATCTTGCCGACATGGAAGCCCTGCAGGCTTTCCTGCTGGAGTTTGTAGTGTTCGAGTGAGGAACCGGTACCCGTTACAATATTGGTGACCGTATTGGTAAAGTACTCGGACCCGTCCTCGCCTATATAGCTTTCCACGACCGTGGCCCTTGTGTTTTCCCCCAGAACAATCAGGTTACGCAAATGTGATACATGGGACCTGGCTTGATTGTTCGAAAGAAACAGCAGATGTACCGGCAGATCCAGCCGGCTGTTATCGGGAATATAGATGAATGCGCCATGGGTGATAAATGCGGTATTCAGGGTGGCAAATCCGTTCCTGTCCAATTGTGAGAATTGTTTCAGGCAAGGTTCAATAGAGGTCCTGTTCTCATTCAGGGCATCGGACAGTGACTTCAGAATGACCCCGTTCGCCGGACCGCGGACGGCTGACAGTGAGGGTAAGTAGCGGCCATTCGTAAAGGTCAGCTCATGACAATCCATCTGCTTGAAACGTATGGCATCGATATAGTCCCGCTCGAAGCCGTTGGCCGCTGGATCAGCAGTCACAAAGTTACGCCTGGTAATAGGACGAACGTCGGTATACTTCCAGTCTTCATGACGCAAGGAGGGAAAGCCTCTCTGGCGAAACGACTCAATGGCTGATCGCCGCAGTCCATTCAGCCAGTCAGGCGCCGCCGCTTGCAGCCGGTTGTATTCGCCCAGGTAGTGATCAACGCCGATCCTGTTCATGCTGCGGCGGTCTCCTGCCTGACCCAGTCATAGCCGTTTTCTTCCAGCTGTCGCGCCAGTTCACTCCCGCCCGATTTAATGATACGCCCATCGGCAAGCACGTGGACAAAATCAGGCACGACATAACTGAGCAGACGTTGGTAGTGCGTCACCATGACGATGGCCCTGTCTTTACTACGCTGCCGGTTTACCCCTTCCGCAACGATCTGCAGGGCATCGATATCCAGACCGGAATCGGTCTCGTCCAGAATGGCAAGTTTCGGTTCCAGGATCATCATTTGAAAGATTTCGTTGCGTTTCTTTTCACCACCGGAGAATCCTTCGTTGACGGAGCGGCTCATCAAATCCTCCTTGACCTTTATCAGTTTCATCTTCTCCTTGACGAGACCGAGAAACTCCACGGCATCCAGTTCTGCTTCACCCCGGTGTTTACGTATCGCATTGATGGCAGCCTTGAGTAGATAGATATTATTAACGCCCGGGATCTCGACCGGGTACTGAAAAGCCAGATACAGCCCCTCCCGTGCCCTGAGTTCGGGGCTCATATCAAGAAGGTCCTGCTGTTCAAAGGTAACTGTCCCGTCGGTTATTTCATAACCTTCGCGACCGGCAAGAACATTGGCCAGAGTACTCTTGCCGGATCCATTCGGACCCATAATGGCGTGCATCTCACCTGCTTTGACTTCAAGGTCAATGCCTTTCAGTATTTTTTTGTTTTCGATACTTACGTGCAGGTTTTTTATACTAAGCATGGTTTCTCATTTCCTGAATATTTTTGAACTCAAAGACCCCGCGTCCCTAAGATAAACTGAATCTGCTTTCGGTTAACCAATTGCACCTTCCAGGGTGACGCCAAGCAGTTTCTGGGCCTCGACGGCAAATTCCATGGGCAGTTTCTTGAACACATCCTTGCAGAAGCCGTTGACGATCATGTTCACGGCATCTTCCTCAGAGATCCCGCGTTGCTTACAGTAGAACAGCTGATCATCTCCAATCTTTGATGTGGTCGCTTCATGTTCAATTCGGGCCGTTGAATTTTTTGCTTCCATGTAGGGAAAGGTATGGGCGCCGCACTGGTCCCCCATCAACAATGAATCGCATTGCGCATAGTTGCGGGCATTATCCGCGCTTTTTGCGATCCTCACCAGACCGCGGTAGGCGTTTTGTGCATGACCTGCGGAGATCCCTTTTGAGATAATGGTGCTGCGGGTATTTTTTCCCAGATGGATCATCTTGGTGCCGGTATCGGCCTGCTGATAGTTGTTAGTGACGGCGACGGAGTAAAATTCACCGACTGAGTTATCGCCCTGTAGAATACAACTCGGATATTTCCAGGTGATGGCCGATCCTGTTTCCACCTGGGTCCAGGATATCTTGGAGTTTTCGCCGCGGCAGGCGCCGCGTTTCGTGACAAAATTGTAAATGCCCCCCTTGCCGTTTTCATCTCCCGGATACCAGTTCTGCACGGTTGAATATTTAATCTCCGCATTGTTCAAAGCGATCAATTCAACGACAGCGGCATGCAGCTGGTTTTCGTCACGCATGGGCGCGGTGCAACCCTCCAGATAACTCACGTAACTGCCTTCATCGGCGATGATCAGGGTGCGTTCGAATTGACCGGTATTCGCCGCATTGATGCGGAAGTAGGTGGACAACTCCATGGGGCAGCGGGTGTTTTCGGGGATATAGCAGAACGAGCCGTCGGTAAATACAGCGGAATTCAGGGCGGCGAAGTAGTTATCCGTGGTGGGGACAACGGTGCCCAGATAGTGTCTGACCAGATCGGGATGGTTCTTGACGGCTTCCGAGAATGAACAAAAAATAACACCGGCATCCGCCAGTTTTTCCTTAAATGTGGTGGCTACGGAGACGCTATCGAATACTGCATCCACGGCCACGCCGGCCAGCATTTTCTGCTCTTGCAACGGGATCCCCAGTTTTTCATAAGTTTCCAGAAGCTTCGGATCTACCTCATCCAGGCTGTTGGGGCCGTCCTTCTCCGATCCCGGAGCAGAATAATAGGAAATCGCCTGGTAATCGATGGGTTCGTGGTTGACGTGCGCCCAGTGGGGTTCACTCATGGTGAGCCAGTGGCGGTAGGCCTTGAGCCGCCATTCCAGTAACCACCCCGGTTCATTTTTCTTGCGGGATATCAACCGTATGACATCTTCACTGAGTCCGGGCGGGACGGTATCGGCATGGATATCAGTGACGAAGCCGTGCTCGTAATCTTTTGTGACGAGCGTTTCAATATTCTCTGTCTCGGCGTTCATTTGCTGTCCTCTGCCAGGCTGAAACTCTCACCGCAACCGCAGGTTTCCTGCACGTTGGGGTTATGGAACCGGAATCCTTCGTTGAGGCCTTCCCGGACATAATCCAGCTCGGTCCCCGCCAGATAACGCAGGCTTTGTTTATCGATCACGATCTTGACACCATTCGATTCAAAGGCGTGATCCAGCTCGCCTATCGCCTTAGCAGCTTCAAGCACATATTGGTGGCCGGAACAACCACTGGGCTTGACACCCAGCCGTAGTCCAAGACCGTCACCACTTTTGGCCAGATAATCTTTGATATGGGTGGCCGCCCTCTCTGTTAATGTGATCCCGGTATTTGTCATGGTGGCATCAGATACGTACTTGTAGCAAGACCTGTTCCTGGCGTTGTGATGTCTGTTTCACTGTTTTCCGTTCTACCAGATTCGCGAGGCTGATGCTGCCTAAAAAGTCAGCAATTTGCAGGCTGAGTTCCTCCCAAAGATCGTGCGTCAGACAACGCTCATCGCCCTGGCAATTTTTTGATCCGCCACAACGGGTTGCGTCGACCGTTTCATTGACAGCGCAAATGACTTCGGCCACCGAGATCTCCTCACTGGGGCGCCCCAGTAGATAACCACCACCGGGGCCACGGGTGCTGGCCACTAACCCCTGCTTACGCAAGCGTGAAAAAAGTTGCTCCAGATAGGAGAGGGAGATCCCCTGGCGGGAGGATATTTCCGCCAGATTGATGGGGCCTTGTCCATGATGCAGGGCCAGATCCAGCATGGCAGTGACCGCATAACGACCTTTGGTAGTAAGTTTCATAGCCAATTGCTCCCGATTTCAGTCTAACATTCTATAGGGCTTGTTGACCTGTAACGCCGATGAATTTGTAACGATCTCATATCCTACTATTTTAGTCAAGTATATTCTTTACTAAAACAGTCAGGTATTCAGTCAGGGGCGGAAATTGCCATGCAAAATGCAGGAAAGAGCTTGAATCGATGTCCTGTCGCCCGGCTGCATGAGACCTCAAATGCAGTGAAACCTGTAGAGATCCTATGATATGCTTAGCTTTGTATAGCAGATCCTGGGGAGGGAACGGTCTGTTACACACATTCACTTATATCGATCATTTACGGGAGGATTGATGAAAACTTCGGTTCCAGGTATTGTAAAAATGCTGCAGGTTCTGGGTTTCCTGGCGGTGCTTTTGTCAACCGGGTGTCTGGCAGGAACCTTTATCATTGAAAGCGATATCTACCGGGCGTTCTTTTTGGGGGCTTTTTTTACCAGTATCATCGGTATTATTTTGCTATTCGGATTCTCAAAAGTCATTCAATTGTTAGGTGAAATTCGGGACCAGGCAGACGCATCATAAGAGCTTTCCCATGATGCACTAGTCCTTTTTCAGCTGTTTGCGTAATTCCGTGATTTCCTCATCCACCTTGTGCATGTGATCCAGCATGGTGTCGAGTGCATTCTGGATGGGATCGGGCATGTCCTTGCTGGCGCCATAGGCATCGAAACCAATCTTTTTTGCCATGGCCTGGCGTTGCGCTTCCTTGTCCCGGGCATCGTCGGGTTTTTTCCTGGCGACAATATGGCCCGGTATGCCCACGACCGTGGCACCGGCAGGCACATCCTTCACGACCACGGCATTCGATCCGATGCGTGCCCCTTCACCCAGGGTGATCGGCCCCAGTATTTTCGCCCCTGCCCCGATGATTACGCCATTTTCCAGTGTCGGGTGGCGTTTGCCTTTTTGCCAGGTCGTACCTCCCAGGGTCACCCCGTGATAGATAGAGCAGTCGTCACCTATTTCGGAAGTCTCGCCGATGACGATACCCATACCGTGGTCGATGAAGAAGCGCTTGCCGATTACCGCACCGGGGTGGATTTCGACTCCCGTGAAAAAACGCGCCAGGTGCGAGCCGAAGCGTGCTATCCAGTACAGACGTTTTTCCCAAATCCAATGGTTGATACGGTGCAACAGGATCGCATGCAGGCCGGGGCATGCCGTCAATGTTTCTATGGCACTGCGTGCCGCCGGATCGCGCTGAAATACGATCCGAATGTCTTCTTTTAACGTGTTGAACATGGTTAATTTAACAGGTTTTTTATGCGCTGATACTGTTTCAGTAACGTATTGAGCGCGGCGTCTATTTGTTCAAGTTTTATACGCTCTTTGTCAACAACCTCCACTGGCGCACGTTCAACGAAGTTGTGGTTCGCCAGTTTCTTCTGTATGCGCTGTTTGTCATTCTTGAGCTTATCGAGTTGTTTGTCCAATCTGGCCAGTTCCTCATTAAGATCAATCAGGTCGGCAAGCGGCACCAGCAGGGTCATATTGCCTGCCAGGGTGACCACCGCATCGTCCGGCTCGCAGTTGATCTGTGTAATCGATTCGATTCTGCCGAGATCCAGCAGTGATTTGCGGTGGTTTTGTAACCATGCTTCTTCTTCTTCCGTACCACCCCTGACCTGTACTGCCAGCTTTTTCCCCGGAGCAATATCGCGCTGCGCCCGGATTTGGCGTACACCGAGTATGAATGATTTGAGCCAGTCGATTTCCGGCAGAGATGATTCGTCCGTATCAAGGTCGGCTGCAGCGGGATAATTTTGCAGCATGATGGTATCTCCGTCGATATTCAACAGTGGGGCGATCTTTTGCCAGAGTTCCTCGGTAATGAAGGGAATAAACGGATGCATCAGACGTAACAGGATTTCCAGTACGGTGACGAGTGTTTGTAGCGTCCCGCGTTTTGCCGCTTCGGATGATGCCCCATCATTGAGAATGGTTTTGGACAGTTCCAGGTACCAGTCACAATATTCGTCCCAGGTGAATTCGTGGATGGCCTGTGATGCCAGATCGAAACGGTAGGTATGCAAACCTTCGGTGACTTGTTCGATGGTTCGGGCCAGCCGGGTCCTGATCCAGCGTTCCGCCAAGCCGGCCTCAGCTTTCCCGTTATTTATATTGATGGACTGGCTTTCAATATTGGTGATGACATAACGGGCGGCGTTCCAGATCTTATTGCAGAAATTGCGATAACCCTGAATACGGCCCACGTCAAAACGGATATCGCGTCCCTGGGTTGCCAGCGAGGCAAAGGTATAACGTAAGGAATCCGTTCCGTAGGCGTCGATGCCGTCAGGAAAATGTCTACGTGTGGCCTTTTCGATCCCGGGGGCGTCTTGCGGTCGCATCAGACCCTGCGTACGTTTTGCAACCAGACCTTCCAGGTCGATGCCATCGATGAGGTCCAGGGGATCAAGAATATTACCCTTGGATTTGGACATCTTCTGGCCATCGGAATCACGCACCAGGCCGTGGATGTAAACCTCCCTGAAGGGGACGTCCCCCATGAATTTGAGCCCCATCATGATCATCCGCGCCACCCAGAAGAAGATAATATCGAAACCGGTTACCAGTACACTGGTCGGGTAAAAGGTCTTTAATTCCGGAGTTTCTTCCGGCCAGCCCAGAGTGGAGAAGGGCCACAGTGCCGAGGAAAACCAGGTATCGAGCACGTCTTCATCCTGTTTCAAGGGCAACTCGCCGGCCAGCTTGTGCTTGTTACGGACATCGGCTTCATCCCTGCCCACATACACATTCCCCTGCCCGTCATACCAGGCGGGGATACGGTGTCCCCACCAGAGTTGGCGGCTGATGCACCAGTCTTCGATATTGCGCATCCATTCGAAGTAGGTCTTCGACCAGTTCCCGGGAACAAAACGTATGTCGCCATTTTCCACGGCCTTAATAGCAGGCCCGGCCAGGGGTTGAATCTTTACATACCATTGATCGGTCAGATACGGCTCTACCACTGCATGGGAACGGTCCCCGCGGGGCACCATGAGCCTGTGTGGTTCGATCTTTTCCAGCAACTGCCGGGCTTCGAGATCGGCGACAATGCGTTCGCGGGCGGCATAGCGATCCAGACCCTGATAAACTTCCGGTCCGTTTTCATTAATGCAGGCGTCGATGCTGAAGATATTCAGCGGGGCCAGATCATGGCGGTGGCCGACGGCATAGTCGTTGAAGTCATGGGCCGGCGTGATCTTGACGCAACCGGTGCCGAATTCCGGATCGACATAATCATCGGCAATGACCGGAATGGTGCGGTCCGTCAGGGGCAACTCGACCTGCTTGCCGACCAGGTCCCGGTAACGTTCATCATCCGGGTGCACCGCTACCGCCGCATCGCCGAGCATGGTTTCAGGCCGGGTCGTGGCGACGACGACATGGCCCTTGCCGTCTACACGTGGATAACGCATGTGCCACAAATGTCCATCTTCTTCTGACGAGATGACTTCCAGATCGGAGATGGCAGTGTGCAGGACCGGGTCCCAGTTGACCAGCCGCTTACCCCGGTAGATAAGGCCCTGTTCATATAATTTGATGAAGACTTCCTTAACGGCTTCAGAAAGGCTTGCATCCATGGTAAAGCGTTCACGGGACCAGTCCATAGAGGTCCCCAGCCGGCGGGATTGCCGGGTAATGGTATGGCCTGAGGTCTCCTTCCAGCTCCAGACCGCCTCGTTGAACGCTTTCCGTCCCAGGTCCAGCCGCTGCTTACCCTGCATGTTGAGTTGGCGCTCAACCACCATCTGGGTGGCGATTCCGGCGTGGTCCGTGCCACATTGCCATAAGGTATAGTCTCCGTTCATGCGGTGATAGCGGATCAGGATATCCATCAATGTCTGCTGGAAGGCATGACCCATATGCAGACTGCCGGTGACATTGGGCGGTGGCAGCATGATGCAGTAACTATTGCCCCGGCCGCGGGGGACAAAATAGCCCCGTGTTTCCCAGGTCTCGTAGCAGCGCGTTTCAATTGTCTGCGGATTGTATGTTTTGTCCATTAACCCGTGGCAAACTTCTTGTCATTGTGGATGGTTGATATTTATGGGCGCAGCATTATGCCGCAGAGAAGAGGGGTATTAACAGCGCAGTGTCATTTCAGGGATTGGTCAAGGCTGAAAGCAGACATCACTCCTGTCCGGGGCCCTGCTGACGATTATGATCCGGCTGGTCGATGGGGTGTTGTGTCCCCTGGTCATCGAGTTGAGCGTCAAACCGGGTCCTCAGTTCATCTGCAATACTCTCTTTCATGGTTCCTTTTATAACGCTGACCAGCCTGTCCAGTTCCCCTGTCAGTTTACTCTCGAGGTCGCTGATAAATGCTGCCAGTTGATGTTCTGTGTAGGACGGCTTGTCCAGGCAGGTTCCCGTGTCCGCATAATCCTCCGTGGTGACCAGCTCGTCCAGTACCGGGATGTCCATCTCATTACTGTCCGGGTCCTCATTGCTTGCGGTAGCCGTTACAGGGGTGTCCGGTAGGGATGGGACTTCCTTGGTATCGATCAGGGATTCCAGCTCTTCTATCTTTTTATTCAGGGATATATCCGGTTCATCAGGTGTATGCATGTCTGGACTCCAACTCATGGCTGTGCAGATCAAAACCCAGTTCACGGTATTGCCGGTAACGCCCGCGGGCCTGCTCGCGGTGTGGGTCCTGTCCCCCAACAATCTCGATTATTCTAGCAAAAGAAGCTGCGAAATTGGGAACATTTGTACACAGATTGATCAGCACTTCACCGGTTGTAACATCCGATCCGGTCCAGCCGATGGTGATTGGCGCCTCATCGGAGTCCTCCGTATCCACCAGACAATGGGGCAGAAAACTGATGTCATGATGGGTCCACAGGAGTTCGTCCAGTCTGGCCGCTGTTTGCCTGGACTCTGTGTGTATATGGATATTCAGGCCCTGGCGCCTGACTTTTTCAGCAACTGCGCAGGTGAATTGATCCACAGGGTTATTATCGCTCAGTACGTAGAAATCGACTCTGGTCATTCGCTGCTGCATCTATCCAACAGGTATTGTACCAGAAGGCTTACCGGTCTGCCGGTTGCACTCTTGTTTTTACCGCTCGTCCAGGCAGTGCCGGCGATATCAAGATGGGCCCAGTGCAGTTTTTTTGTAAACCGGGAAAGGAAACATGCCGCCGTAACAGTACCTGCCTCCCGTCCTCCCACATTACCCATGTCGGCAAAAGGACTGTCGATCTGCTGCTGGTAATCCTCCCATAGAGGCAGTTGCCAGGCGCGGTCGCCGCTGCTTTCCCCCGCATGCAGCAGGTCCTTGGCCAGCGGGTTATGATTACTCAGCAGGCCGGTGGCATGTTTGCCCAGCGCGATGACGCAGGCGCCGGTCAATGTGGCGATATCGATGACCACGCCTGGGTTATATCTTGCACTGTAGGTGAGGGCATCGCACAAAATAAGCCGTCCTTCCGCGTCGGTATTCAGCACCTCGATGGTCTGCCCCGACATGCTGGTGAATATGTCGCCGGGTTTTGTAGCACTGCCTCCGGGCATATTTTCCGTCGCCGGGATGACGCCGACCACGTTAATCGGCAAGGACATTTCGGCCACTGCTGACAGGGTCCCCAACACCGAGGCGGCGCCACACATATCGTATTTCATCTCATCCATCGCGGCAGAAGGCTTAATGGAGATGCCGCCGGTGTCGAAGGTGACCCCTTTCCCGACCAGGACGACCGGTTTGCCGCCCTTCTGATCCCCTTTATATTCCAGCGTGATCAGTTTTGCCGGCTCATGGCTTCCCTGTGATACTGACAGCAGTGCATTCATGTTCAGTTTTTTCATGGCCGCCTCGTCAAGAATTTTTACCTTGATGGCTTTGTTCAGCTGTCGTGCCTGGTCGGCGAGGTGTGATGGTGTGCACACATTGGAAGGGCGATTGGCAAGGTCTCTGGCAAGTTTTATTCCGTTGGCAATCGCCCGGGCATCGTGAATCGCCCGTTCCCCAATCGGCAGTTCCCTGCGTGAAGGGACTGACAGGGTCATCTTGCGCAAGGGTTTTCTGCCGCCCCTGTTTTTGCTTTTAAATTCCTTGAACTCATACAGGAGGTGTTCCGTAGCTTCTATGGCCTGCCTGATCTTCCAGTAGTCATCACGGCCCTTGACATTGAGTTCGGACAGGTAACTGACAATCTCCGCAGCGCCGGATCGGCTTACCTGTTTGATGCTGTTTTTGATAATCTTGTGGTACTGGTTGTCACCCAGTTCACGCTCACGGCCGCAACCGACCAGCAGCACGCGGTCGGCCAGAGTGCCCGGAACATTATACAAAAGAAGCGATTGATCCGGTTTGCCTGTTATATCCCCACGCCGCATCAGGTTGGATATATATTTTCCGCTGACATCATCAATGGCCCTGGCTGCTTCTGTCAGACGCCGCGGTTCGGTGATACCGACAATGACACAGGAGGTTCGTTGTTTCTCGGGATTACCGCTTTTGATGCTGAATTTCATAATATTCTGTAGTATGTCAGTGTTGAATGTAGAAATTTGAATATATGAGAAAACCGCAAACTGCACTGCAGGGATACTTCCGGCGGGCACATTTCCGGTTTTCATGCTCTGATAATTCCAGGAAGGAATGACTCAGCGCTTCCTTAAGTATGCCTCCTGGTATACCAGGTTGCCAGGTTTATTTATTGATGGCAGTTAAAGCAAAAAAGCCGCTCCCTCACCATTAAATGATTCTTGAACGTTATCTCTACCGCGAAGTATTGGTGAAACTGATCTGGATTATCGGTTTACTGGTGTTGATATTGACGAGCAGCAGGTTTGTTGACTATCTGGCCGATGCCGCTGCCGGGAAACTGCCCAGCGACCTCATTCTTAAGCTGTTACTGGTAAGAATGCTGACAGTGCTTCCCAGGCTGCTGCCCGTCGCATTGTTCCTGTCCGTGCTTCTTGCCCTGGCCCGGCTTTCGCATGATAAGGAATTGACCATTATGTCCGGCGCCGGTCTTCCCGGTAGTTTCCATCTCCTCTCCATCTTCAGGTTTTCACTGCTGTTTGCATTACTGGTTTTTATTGTCAGTTTTTTCATTACTCCCTGGGCCGAGAATGAGTTGGGCTTATTAAAGAGCCGGGCAAGACAGGAAGCGGATGTCTCCGGCCTCACTGCAGGGCGGTTCAAGGAATTCAGCCGGGGAGACAGGGTCGTCTATGTTAAGGAAATGGGCGGCGGCAAGCAGTCGATGAAAGATGTTTTTCTCCAGGTCCGCCAGAAAAAGCGGCTTGCGGTACTGACTTCCGACAGCGCCAGGTTTGAAGACGATAAAAAATCGGGTGGCCGCTATATCCTGTTCGAGAACGGCCACAGGTATGTCGGAACACCGGGGATGCTGGATTACCGGATTACTACATACCGTCATTATGCCGTTCTGCTACAACAGATAGACGGCGTTACCGCGGTTAGAAAAACTGAAGCCGTCCCGAGTTCAGAATTGTTCGGCTCGGATATTCACGCCTATCAAGCGGAATTTCAGTGGCGTTTGTCCTTTGTCATTGCGACGTTGCTGTTACCGTTACTCGCGGTGGTGCTCAACAGGTTTTCCTTTGGCGAAAACCGCCACGTCTCCCTGATGATTGGGATTTTGATATATTTTATCTATAGCAACATGCTGGGCATCTCGAAAAATCTGCTCAAGCGGGGAGAACTTGAGCCGTTTATCGGGTTGTGGTGGGTACATATTCTTCTGATTATTGCCATTGTGGTTTTTCTTAAACTGCAAGGTGCACGCTTCCGGCGCGGCAGGGCCGCGGCACACCAGTTGTCGGCGGTGGAAAGATGAGGATCATTCAAAAATATATTACCATCAACCTGGTCTCGCTCACGCTGCTCGCATTATTTGCCCTGTCTGCGCTGTTTCTGTTTTTTTCACTCATCGACCAGCTCGGCGATACGGGCCGTGGCCATTACGGGATTCGACAGGCGCTAATGTATGTGTTGTTGACCGCCCCCCGCCTTGCTTATGAACTGTTTCCCGTCGCCGCCGTGATCGGCAGCATGGCCGCGCTGGGCATACTGGCCCGGAACAGTGAACTGGCGGTGATTCGTACCTCGGGTGTCTCCAGACTCGATCTGGCCTATGCGCTCGCCAAAGGTGGAATGATTCTGGTGATTATTGCCATCATTATCGGAGAACTCATCGCCCCGGTGAGCGAGGAAAAAGCCCAACACATGCGCTCAATGGCCATGAGTAAACAGATCGTCCTGAAGACACATTACGGCTTCTGGGCAAGAGATGGAAACAGTTATATAAATATCAGAAAGATATTACCGGGTGAGCGGGTGGAGCAGGTTTATATCTATGAATTCGATGACAGTAACCAATTGCGTAACAGTACTTTTGCAAGGGTAGGGTCCTATGCGCATGGACAGTGGCAGTTGCAGGATATAGAACAGACCATACTCGCAGAAGATAAGATTTCGAAGCGGCACCTGAAACGTGCCGCGTGGGCATCGCTGCTTGATCCGCAAATGATCAATTTTGTCACTATAAAACCCCAGTATCTGACGGTCTGGGGACTGTTTAGATATATTGCTTTCCTGGAACAGAATGCCCAGAATACCCTGTTATACGAGCAGGCGCTCTGGATCAAACTCACGCGGCCGTTTTCAATTATTGCCATGCTGCTACTGGCGGTTCCGCTGGTGCAAAGCAATTCAAGGGTTACCCTGGTCGGTCAGAGGGTGTTTGTGGGCACCCTGATCGGCATCGTGTTTCATCTCTGCAATCAAACCGCCGCACAATTGGGGGTGGTCTATAACATCCCGTCCTCGATCAGCGTCACCCTGCCTACGGTGCTGTTGCTGGCCATGATTTTCTGGTTGTTGCGAAAGTAGGAATAGAGAAATTTGCTGTCAGGCGCCGCTGCGGGGACGGGTGTATACCCGTAACAGGCGCGTACCGGAATAGCGGTCGTGAAACGTCAGGTGATCGCGCTCAACGATTGCCCACAGGAATCCGGCGCCCAAAACCAGCCAGGAGAGGCACGCCAGCAGAAAACGCCGGCTGGCCGTTTTCCAGGTAACCGCCGGCGCATCAACGCTGACCAGCCGCAGGCGCCAGGCCTGCATGCCGAGTGTGCGTCCACCGTGCACCCATTGCCAGGCAAAGTAGAGGTAACTGCAAAGCAGCAGATAGACCGGATATAACCGGTTACCACTGTCAATCGCGGCGCCGCCTGTTACCGGAAGAATGACCACCGTGGCCAGGAACAGCACGGAGGCGAGCAGCATCAGATCATACATGATAGCCATCAGCCGCCGCAGCAGGCTGCATGGCTGCATGCCGGCAACCATGTTGTTGCTGTTAGTAGACTGTCCGGATTCCGCTTGCCGGTAAGGCATTTCAATCTGAAGCTGCGCGGCGAGACGATCTGGAGGGACGAAACAGCCCGTATTAATCAGGGGGTGACACTACTAAGCCCAAACCCGCCTGCGCCAGTGAACGGGTCTGTTGTAAAGACCTTGAAAACCACACCAATTTCGGCGGGCACATTGCCGATAGTGGATGATGAATCGCCTGCAAAAGTTGCCCCAATATCTACATTACATGGTGAACTGCAAATAATTGGGCTCGCTGCAATACCAGTTCCGAAAAATCCCGTTTGTGTTGTGGTTGAACCGGCAAGGGTTTGAAACGGGAGGCCGGATGGATCAGTTAAAACAAAGTTATCACCATCATGTAAAACATTAATAGTGGGAAGGGCTACAGCAGAAAGAAAATCGAGTTGAATTGTGCCGCCCGTGATACCGTCGCCAGGATTATTGGGACCGGAAAGGTGAGTAGATTGGGTCGCTGAGCCGTTTATAAAATTGTAGGTTCCCTGACCGGAAGAGGGAACGGATGTTGTGGGGATACCAAAAGCAAAATGAACGCCCTGATCGGCAGTTAATGCAAATGTGTTGGGAGCGCCATTGTTAAAAACATCGGTGATAGTTCCCCCGCTCCAGCGCGTAATAAACAGGGTGCCATCGTTGAAGGTATCAAAATTCTGAGCCGTTACCCGGGTTAATATATCCGGTAATGCGCTTGGGGCGAAGTTTGCCTGCACCAGTGATGCGACGCTTGTGGGCGGATCACCCGTTAACACTACATCAGCTAACTGATTTATAAATGGTAGCGTACCAGGGATTGACACCCCCGTTATGGTAGTGGCCAGTAATTGCTGTTGTGGTGTCAGCACCTGTATCAGGCTGGGATTCGTCTCAAATCCGGCAACGCCGGTGATCTCCGCGCCGGGACCGATGGTGGCGCCGGTGGCGGTGTCGTTTCTCTCGGAGATGTCGTATTCCAGGCCGAGATATTGCGGCGTGTTATTGGTACCGATGCCGGGGCCAATAAAGGCGCCGTCGATCTCCGTCAGGCAGTCCGGGTTGCAGGCGCTGTTGCCGTTCGTGGTCGAGGCAATGACGTTAAAGAACTGGTCAAAAATGGAATTATTGTTTGCCTGTATGGTGAGATTGCCCGAGACCAGGTAATTAACGCTGTTATGAGTGACGTCCATGTTAATGAAACCGGTGCTCATGCCGAAATTAACGGCGATGAAGCCACCGGTCGCGCCCTGGCCGATGGTGGCGCCATCGACAGAGGTGGAGTTGGTGCTGTTGATAAGGTTATAGCTCGCTGTACCCAGTGTTGGCAAAGGCGGCGGCTCCTGTCCGAAGACAAAGTGGAGGCTCTGGAAACCGGTGAGCACATCCACTTCGGCGGGATTTGAGACACCTGGACCGGGGGGTTCCAGGGAGAGGAACCTGCCGTTGGCCCAGCGGCCCGTGCTCAGGCCGCCGGTGACGGTGAACTCCGCCAGCGTCGCCGGGTTCTGCTGAAACGTTGCAATCACGGCCGGGTCGCCAAGGGCCAGCAGGGCGTTGACCTCCGCTACTGTGGCCGGGTCATCGCCGCCGAGCATGGCGTTGAGGTCGATGGTGCCAAACGTGCGAATATTGCCGAATTTCGTATCAGTCAGTATGGCGCCAATCGGTTCACCGTTGGCATTGAAGAATACCGAGGTGTTGATCCCGAGTGTCGTATCCACCGGATCGTTCGGATCGGTGGGGTTGATGAGGTCCGGCTCGACCGCCACAAGTGTAAAGCCGTCATCGAAGGGGCCGCCGTTGGGATTGACACCCTTCGGCAGCACCGTGCTGCCCACGGCGACAGCGGTCTGCGTACCCTGATCATTGCGTTGATCGCCGGTCAGGAACACGGTGGTCTGCTCCTCGTTCTGTTCCTGCTGCTCCTGCCGTTCACGCCCTGTGTCCACGGCCGTCACCGCCGCGGGTTGGTCCAGGAACTGGATCAGGGACTCCAGGGACTGCACGTAGACGCCCCGGCCGGTCGGCACGTCCACGCTGTCCACGTCGTTGACGACATAGGTGATCCCTTCCCAGGTATTGTGGTAAAGTCCGTCCTGCCTGCCGGGGCAGTCGCCCTGGCAGATGCGGGTATTGTGGCCGGTCCCGCGGATACCGATGGTGGCAACGGCGGTATGTACCTTGTAGGCGTCCCGGTTTTTCTTGCCGATGAGGCCGGTAATGGCCCGGACGCCGCCCTTGAGCAGACGGTAGATGGCCTGTTCGGTGCCATCCGGTTTACCGGCATAGTGGTAGTTCTCTATCTGGTATTCGCTGTTCGGTTGCACGGAGATAAAGCCGCCGTCGATGAAACTGATCTGCAGCCTGCCCTTGTTGTTGATCAGGGTGTCTCCGGAGAAGACCTCGTCGCCTTTTTTCAGTGCCCGTACCGCGCCCGACAAGTCAGTCGCCTGGGGCTGGCCCAGGGCGAATACCACCCGGCCGACGGCCGTGGCGGCGAAACTCTGTTCACTCGCCAGCCAGAGCATCAACAGCAGCCCGAGAAAACAGGCCCCCCTGTGTGCAAGAAAACGCCGGTGTAGGATCATCTCCGGAACTCTCCTAGAAGTTGTTGCGCACGCTGACAAAAAGTTGCCATCGATCGAAATCATTAATGACCAGACGGGAGTCGTTCAACAGGTACTGGATCTCCGGCTGGATGCGCCAGTGCCGGGTTACATTATAGTCGATAGCCAGACGGGTCAGCACGAAGTTGTCGCGGCGGGTTTTCTGAAATAACGGGTCGTCAGCGCCATAGCGGCTGTATTGGTAACTGAGATTCCCCAGCAGTTGCATCTTCTCACTCAGGTTGTACTGTCCGCCGATACGGACACCGGCAAACTTGCGGCCGATATCCTCGCGGGAATTAGAACGCTCTATATCGGCGCCACCGAAGGCACTGGCGAACACCACCGGGTTGCCCTGCCTGGCCAGGGCATGCACGATCCCGATCCCGCCGCTGTACTGGTTGACATTGCGCACGCTCTGTCCTGGAAACCGCTGTGCCACCCCCTGGGTGAAGGCCGAAAACTGCGTGCGTTTATCGTAGGCGTACAGCCACTGCAGGCTGCCACCGTACTGGTCCCTGTTTATTTCGCCGCCAAAATAGAAACGCTGGCCGAGCAGGGAAAGACGTAAGCGGCTTTTGCCGCGGGTGTAACTCAGGCCCACCTGGCCGTCGGCAATACGGGTGCGAAATGCCGGTTCATCGACGGTGATGCGCTCCTGCAGGTTGGCAGCGCCGTAAACGGTGAGATCATCCCGGTTCAGAAACGGCGCATAGAAAGCGCTGCCGGCGCCGAGCTGGAAAAAGGGGCTGTCGCGTTCCTGTGCTGATTTATCCAGTGTAAACAGGAGGTTGCCGAATGCGGGGACGGCGATGGTGGACGAATCCGTGGCGCTGTTTGTGTTTGAATCGTAGCCGAAGGCGGCCTCGATATAGCTGGAAATCCGTCGTTTCAGGGAGGCAAAGCGGTTGTCGATCTCCGACAGATAGGCATCGATGGTTTTGCCCACCGAGGCGGGGATCCTGCTGCGGTCGATGGCCTTGAATTCCACCTGCGCCGCCTCATTCTCTCCCATCTCAAAATAGGCCCGGGCCAGTTCCGAACGGGCGTGGGCATTGTCCGGCTGTACCGCCAGCACCCGCTCAAAGGCAAACACGGCCATGGTCGGTTTACCGGAGTCCAAGGCCGCGATGCCCAGCAGCAGATCGTAGTCCGGCGATCCGGAACGCTGTTCCGATTCGGCGATGAGCAGTTCATAGGCGGCCTGGGCCTTCTTTTCGTTGATGAGTTGTTCGGCCCTTTTCAGGAGTTCATCGGCCAGCACGGAGGTGCTCAAAAAAGCAAACAACAGGAACAAAACGCCGCCTCTCGCGCGTTTTATCTGCATCGATATTTCCCCTGAATATCCCTGGTAGACTGATTTATTAAGATTAAATGTCTACTGGTGAAAGCCACGATATACCGTGCTCAGGGTAGTGTCAACTGAATAGAACAGATCGTTGCCCATTAGGGATGCCGCATGGGCAATATACCGGTATCATCATTTGTGCCTCTTGTGGGTCCCCTGGAAGACAGGCCGGTGCGGCTGCACCTTGGATTGCCCGGCATTGTTTCCCGGGCGGAACATCATGCAGCCCACACTATTTAAATATTTGATTCACCACAGAGGCACAGAGGTCACAGAGATAATAAAAGTTAAAAAAACC
>JBHHYN010000030.1:0-25140 GCA_046757565.1 Gammaproteobacteria bacterium
CCGGCTGATCCACCGCCGCCGCCACCGGTTGATGCTGTGCTTCCACCACCGCTGCTGCTACCTCCTGTCGACGTTGTCCCGGCAGTACCGGATCCATTGCCACTCTTCGGTATCTCGGAAGATTTTGGATTAACAGGGCCGGCCCCTACGACATTCTCATTTCCCGTAATATTGAGTTCCTTGACTAAATCAGAACCTGCCGCGCAGGTATGACTGCTGAACGTCGTATCGCCATTTGCGGTCACACATTTAAACACCCGCACCGCGTTCACATTGCCCATACCCAGAAAGTAAAGCGGGAGGATGAGTATTGATATAATTTTGCTACGCTTCATAGGATTCCGACCTTTATTCATTCAAGTAATATTAAAATGTATTGCTTGACCGGTTCAATTTTTCACCAGGAGCCAACCATTGAATAGTGTCTCAAATTTGAGACACTATTCGGATAATCCTTCTCTTATAGGAGTTTAGACTTTTTATTAAGCTAATGGCAGTTTTTGCAAGGTTTTCATGGGCTTTCTGTGATAGGGGTCTCATTAATATATAGGGAAGCAGAGATATTGATGCAGATTGGTTCCTGGCGATTCGTGTATGTGTGGATTCCCGGGAAATTTGGCACTGAAATGGAGTATGATATCCGGGACGGAATCCGGGATTGGGGGTGTTAATCGGTCGTTTTTCCTCGAGTTATTTTCATAGGATATCGACTTGATATTGATTCACCACAGACGCCTCCATGGAAGGAGGCGTTAGAGCCGAGTCTGGAACGGAGGCCGAGGCACAGAGGTCACAGAGATAATAGAAGTTAAAATAGGGTCAGTAATCGGGAACATATTTTCAGGTTCCTCGTCTATACAACGAGGAGGGGAGACCAATGAGTAAAGATAAACAAGCTAATTACGTGGGAGTTTTTGACGGGCGCATCGGATTTGGTAAAAAAGCTGCACTGATCGTCATTGATTTCATGAAAGGCTATGTCACGGAAGGTTCGCCTCTGTACGCGCCGGGCGTTGTCGATGCGGTGCGGGAGAGTCCTGAATTAATCGAGGCGGCGCGGGCCAATAACGTTCCCGTTATCCATACCATCGTCCGCTATAATCCGCAGACTTTTGCGGATGGGGGTGTCTGGATCACGAAGGCGCCTGTGCTGAAATGCCTTGTGGAGGGGAATCCCTATGCAGAAACCTGTGACGAGGTATTGCCGGTGGAAGGGGAAACCGTCGTCTGTAAAAACTATGCCAGTGCCTTCTTCGGCACCAGTCTCGCGGCGACACTGACGGCCATGGGGGTTGATACTGTGGTCATGATTGGATGTTCCACCAGTGGCTGCATTCGTGCCTCAGCAGTCGATTCCCTGCAAAATGGTTTCCGTACTATCGTTGTCCGTGACTGCGTCGGCGACCGCCACCCGGATCCCCACGAAGCCAATTTGTTCGATATCGACAGTAAATATGGTGACGTCGTCATGAAGTCCGAGGTCATTGAATATTTCAATGAGCTGGGAGGCTGTCGGAATTAGAGATTGACCGACGACCGTTGGAAGAACAGAGAATCAGAGGAGGAAATAGCTGATGTCCGAGAAACTCACCCGTACCCGAAGTTATGATTATTCACCTATCATCGACCGCGAACCGCTCAAACTCCCCGATGGCGCCTGGCTGGCGGTGGTCCCGTACATCAATATTGAACACTTTCCGGAAGATACACCGGGGACCGCACTGATCCCGGCCACGGCGGAATTCACGCCGGATGCGCTGAATTACGGCTGGCGTGATTATGGCAATCGTGTGGGGCTGTGGCGCATGATGGAGATCATGGACCGCTCGGGTTATCGCGGCACGGTCTGTCTCAATTCGGATATTGTTCGTGAGTGCCCGCGCATTATTGAAGAGGGGAAAAAGCGCAATTGGGCCTGGATAGGACACGGGCTGAATAATACCTCGGCAAGTTTCCTGGGCGGCAAGGAAGAACAACAGGAGCGCGAGATAATCGGGACAGTGCTGGAAACAATGCAGCAGGCGCTGGGGCGGAAAACGAAAGGCTGGCTGGGTCCGTTCCTGTGTGAATCATTTAATACACCCGACATCCTTGCGGAACTCGGCGTTGAGTATCTTTGTGATTTCACCGCGGATGATCAGCCGTTTGAATTCAATGTGAAAAAGGGCAGCCTGATCGCCGTCCCCTACACAGTTGAACTGAATGATATCCCGGCCATTCTGAACATAGGCGTCAGTGGCGAACAGTTCGGTGACATGATCATCGATCAGTTTGATGTCCTCTATGAGGAAGGAAAAACCAATGCGCGCATCATGCCTATCTGCCTGCATACCTTCCTCAGCGGCCAGCCGTTCCGGGCCAAGCATCTTGACCGGGCACTCAAGTACATCGCCGGGCATGACAAGGTGTGGCTGACAACCGGTGACGAGGTGAATGATTGGTACCGTACCCACTATATGTGAGGTCGCCTGTCCGGAATAATGGAAAGTTGCTTTGCGGGGATCTCTGTTTAACTATTTGATTCACCACAGACGCCTCCATGGAAGGAGGCGTTAGAGCCGAGTCTGGAACGGAGGCCGAGGCACAGAGATCACAGAGATCATAAAAGTTAAAAATGAAGGGTCTTCAGCAGAATCTGAGGGCAGCAACACAACATTCGCCTTGGGATTGAAAAAAATAAAGGCCGGTCATTCCCGCGCAGACCCGTCGTTCCCGCGAAAGCGGGAATCCAGGAAGAGAGGGAAACAACCATGGATCGTCAACCCTGCGTCTATATGCTGGCAAGCTAACGTAATGGGACCCTGTACATTGGTGTAACATCGGATCTGGTTAAACGTATCTGGGAACATAAAACAAATGTTGTCGAAGGTTTTACTAAAAAGTACGGTGTCCACACCCTGGTTTGGTATGAGGCCCATGACACCATGGATGCAGCGATACAAAGAGAGAAGGCGCTTAAGAAATGGAGGAGACAATGGAAGATGGAATTGATCGAGTCGTTCAACCCGGGTTGGAAGGATCTGTATGAAACAATTATTTAACTGGATTCCCGCTTCCGCGGGAATGACGTTAGCAGGACGGTATGGGTTTACTCAAGGCATCTGAACCCTCGCCCCATGCTTTAGCGGGGGCAGGCACTGATGGAATGACGGGTTTTTGTCTATTGGATAGCTTCCGCGGAATGACGTTAGCAGGACGGTATGGGTTTACTCAAGGCATCTGAACCCTCGCCCCATGCTTTAGCGGGGGCAGGCACTGATGGAATGACGGGTTTTTGTCTATTGGATAGCTTCCGCGGAATGACGTTTGTCAGCGGCGACAGGCACAGATCGTTTCCCGCTACCGGCTCGTAGGCCGGCACAAGCTTTGCAGGGCAGGCTTCGTGGGAATGATGTAACTGTGCTTGATGTAATGAGGAGTGAGTGAATATGGTTGACGATGGGTTGAAAGGAGAGGTGGCGCTGGTGGTCGGGGTCGGGCCGGGGCTCGGTTTGGCCCTGGTGCGGCGTTTTGCCGAGGCGGGTATGCAGGTGGGGATGGCCGCGCGCGATGGCGGGCATCTCAAGCCCTGGCTTGAGGAGTTGTCTCAAGCGGGGGCACAAGCCGGCGCTTACTCCTGTGATTCCTCAGATGAGGCGGCGGTGAACCAGACCTTCGAACTGTTGCAAAGGGATTTTGGCCCCCCCGATCTGGTCGTGTATAACGCAGGGGCCTTCATGCGCGCTGAGGTAGTCGATATCGACACAGCGGACTTTGAGCGCTGTTGGCGGGTGGGTTGTCTTGGCGGCTTTCTGGTGGGCCGCGCCGCGGCCCGGTTAATGCTGGAGCGCGGCCATGGCACCATCCTGTTTACCGGCGCGACCGCTTCGTTGCGGGGTGGCGCAGGCTTTGCCAATCTGGCCGTGGGCAAATTCGGGCTGCGCGCTCTGTCGCAGAGCATGGCGCGTGAACTCGGGCCAAAGGGCATTCACATCGGGCATGTGCTGATCGATGGCCAAATCCTCTCGGAGCGCTATGCGGACCTGGCCGCAGAGCGGCCTGAGGACGGTCTGCTGTCGCCGGATGCCATTGCTGAGAATTACCTGCAGTTGCACCGGCAACACCGTAGTGCCTGGACGCAGGAACTGGATCTGAGGCCCTGGGTGGAGCGCTTCTGAGTCCAGCAAGCCTAATCATAACCGATTGATTTAATAGGGAAGCTCTGATTAATTGCTTTTGTCATTCCGACCGCAGTGGAGGAATCTTGTAAGTAGATGATTAGCAATAACCCATTACGCATAAGATCTCTCGAATACTGTTCCCGACGTGTTTCTACCGCCTACCTCCATGTAGGCGTCCATTTCAGTCGAGATGACAATTAATCAGAGCTTCTTTAGGTTGTTGAATTCAGTTTCTTTACGGGCGATTTCCCGAAGTAGTATTGTCCTACGATCTTTATATTTATTCTGTGGCACCAGATCAAATTCCCAATGTGCTGCTGGGAGTTAAATTAGTCAGCTGAGATGGTGTACCAAGTGCCTTTCCCTTTACCATGCTTTATTAAATGACCATTTTTTACCAAAGAAGTAAGGTGATCTTTAATGGTTCCGCGGGCAGCATTAGTTGTCTTTATGATGTCATCCATTTTGATTTGTCCACGATCACGAGTGAGTTCCATAATTTGTAGCGATAGTTCTGGTAGTTGACCAAGAATTTTTTGTTCGCGCGCGACTTTCTTTTCGAGCTGTCTTTTCTGTTTTTGCAATACTTTTAACAGGTACGTAATCCATGGCGCCCAATCAGGTGCGTCAGTATGGATGGTTTTTTGTGTCCGTCGCAATGCTCGATAGTATCCATTTTTACTATTTTCGATAACGCTTTCCAGAGAACTATAGGGCACGTAAGCGTAACCTGAACGTAATAACAATAAGGTGGTTAATATGCGTGATAATCGACCGTTACCATCCTGAAACGGATGGATTTGCAAGAATACAACGATAAATATGGCGATAACCAGAAGAGGATGAAAAGGTCTTTCTTGTAGCGCGTTATTCGTCCACTCCTCCAATTCAGTCATTAAGTGTGGTGTATCAAAAGGTGATGCTGTAGCAAAAACAACTCCCAGACTTTTCCCGGTTTCATCAAAAGCTTCTACATGATTATCAATTTTTTTATAGCTACCGCAGTGTCTTTCGTCCTTTCCTGAATATCGAAGTAGATCACGATGCAATTGCTTAATATGGTTTTCAGTGAGTGTAATTGACGACCAGGATGAGAAAATTGTCTCCATGACGTCAGCATAGCCTGCCACTTCTTGTTCATCGCGTGTTTGGAAGGTCTTGTTCGGGAGTCCAGATAAAAGGGCTTCAACTTGCTTGTCAGATAATTGATTTCCTTCGATTCGGGTTGAGGAGCCAATACTTTCAATAGTCGCCACACGGCGTAAGGCAGATAAACGTTCTGGGGTAAGAGTTGCTAATGCACGCCAGGCGCCCTTAAACTCATCCAGTTCCGCAATGATATCGAGTATTTCCGGAGTGATTTGCAGGGTATGTGTTCTAATTGTCTCAGCCATAAATTCAGCCATATCCAGCTATATATATCCAAAAAGCAACCATAATCGTTTTTCGGTCATAAATCCAGCCATATTCAGCCATAAATACGAAACCTGAAATGAGATCTGTAGATGAAATGCTGAGGAAAACCACATGAAACCATTTTCTTAGCCCTATGAACCAGGGCTGATTAAGCGTTAAAGCTTGACAGTTTGTTTACCGAGTAAAATAGGCACTGTCTGCAAGATCAATTTTAAAAGACTGTGTATCAGGAGCGAGTTTTATACTTATATGGTGCGGGTGGTCGGATTCGAACCGACACTCCTTACGGAACGGGTTTTTGAGACCCCCGCGTCTACCAATTCCGCCACACCTGCATTTTTGCATCCATAATCTTCTACTTTACCACCAACCTGCCGGATTCGTAGACGCAATAGACTTTTAAATCCGGAATGACTGCGTTTTTGCGTGCATGGATGCACGTATGCCGCGAAGACAGGAGTCGAGAGCGGCCATCTAGCCGACTTATGTGATATGCCTGGTGATCCGGACCGGTCTGCCGCCGGCCCTGTGCATCGGTTATATATTTATTGCTTTTCAATGAGTTGCGTTACAGGCAGGGGCTCTCTCCAGGTCCCTGGTGTTACCCCGTTGATCAGCTTGTGACCCAGCCCGACACCTATCCGTTCCGGCCATACGTTTGGGGAATTTGTTTTTTCCCGGATAGTCATAACTTAGACAGGTGGTAGTTAATCAATCTGGTTCCGATACAGCTTTTCCCCCGGGTTGGAAATCCGGTATGAGATGGAATTTCATCAGTCAGAATGATGCGGCCCGCGTACAGAAATACATGCAAAAAACAGGATTTCTGGTTTGCACTCCATTTCATGGCAACGTAGAATGCCTCCTCGCTCGGTATCTGGCCTGGATTCAGGCGCATGAGCCCGGCTGAGAGACCCTCCGGGTCTGGTGATGAGGAGTGTGTGGAAGAATTCGATGGGAGGCAGCATGCCTCTCTACTATTCTACTGCGTCCGTGCTTCGCCTTAATCGTTATATAATCAATCTTTTCTCGAGTCGGCCTGGAAGGAAATGCCGAATAGAAGAGGGGTAATATTGTCGTTCGCCTGGTATTTGCTGACGAGGTTTATGTCGGCTGTCATGGTTTTCAATTAAACGCCGCAAGGGTGGAGGTTTATTTTGATTATGGAAACTACAAAAATATTCAAAAGTGGTACGCGACTGTTTCTGCTAGGCGTACTGATTGGTTTCGGCTCCCAGGGGCTGGCTGCGGACAAGGTGGACAGGATTGTTGATACGGGAGTCGAGCGCAACGAGGCAGCCAAAACATCACAGGCGCGTATCGATAAAATTGCTAATTCAACGGATAAACTGGCCTCGAAATATAAAAGGGAACTGAAGGTGATAGACGGCCTGAAGGTGTATAACTCCCTGTTACAGAAACAACTGGACGATCAACTCGCCCAGATACAGACGATTAAGAACTCCATCGATGAGGTCTCGATTATTCAGCGCCAGGTGACGCCACTGATGGTGCGCATGGTAGACGGTCTGGAACAGTTTATCGGCCTGGATGTGCCGTTTTTATTGAAGGAGCGTACACATCGCATTGAAACGCTCAGGGAAACGGTGGCGCGCGCCGATGTTACCGCCGCCGAGAAGTTCCGATCAGTGTTCGAGGCATTCCAGATCGAAGTGGAGTACGGGCGCACCATCGAAGCGTACAAGGATGTTCTGGATATAGAAGGCAGATCCCGGGAAGTCAGCTTGCTCCGTTTCGGGCGGATATCACTGGTTTATCAAACGGAAGACGGCCTCAATAACGGGGTCTGGGACCAGATCAGTCACACATGGAAACCGCTGGATAGTGCAGAGTACCGGAATAATATTTCGAATGGCTTAAAGATAGCACGTAAGCAGATCGCTCCAGAGCTACTTATGTTACCGGTCAATGCAGCGGAGGATCTGTGATGAAACGTATCAGTTATATTTGTTTACTGTCGTTGTTGATCGGCGTTCCCGGCTTGAATGCCGGGGCGGCGGACAAGGGCCTCACGCTGGACTCGTTATTGAAACAGGTTCAGCAAGGCAAGCTTAACGAGTCAAAGGAAAACAAGGCGCGGGAACAGGAATTCAAACGCACCAAGGCGCGGCAGAGTCAAATGCTTGCGGATGCAAAAAAACAGCGTGCCGCACTGGAAGCCAAAAGCGCGCTCATGGAAAAGCAGTTTGACGCCAACGAAACAGAAATTGCAGCGCAGACCGAACTGTTGGCCAAACGCCTGGGCTCTTTGAAAGAACTGTTTGGGGTATTGCAGCAGGTTGCCGGCGATGCCCGTGCCCAATTTGATGTATCGCTGACTGATATCCAGTATCCTGACCGTGGAAAATTCCTGACGCTACTGGCCGAAAAAATGAGTTCGACCACCGAGCTGCCCTCACTGGAGGAGATTGAACGGCTCTGGTTTGAGTTGCAGCGGGAGATGACCGAATCGGGCAAGATTGCCCGCTTCCCGGCCAAAGTCGTCGTTCCAGGCGGCGATGAAGTAGAGAAACAGGTCATACGCGTTGGCCTGTTCAATCTGATTTCCGATGGTAAATATCTTAAATACGATTCCAATACAAAGAAGATTTCCGAGCTGCTCAGGCAACCCAAGGAGCGGTTTGTAAAAACCGCACAAAACCTGACCGCGGCTAAGAGCGGCATCGTGACCGTCGGGGTGGATCCGACTCGTGGCCAGCTTCTCGGGCTTCTGGTGAATGAGCCCAGCTGGTATGAGCGGGCGACCACGCAGGGTGGGACTATCGGCTGGATCATTATCTATCTGGGCGGTTTTGCCCTGTTCATTGCCATCATCAGGACCCTGTGGCTGTCTGTGGTGAGCATGTTGGTTGCCAACCAGAAACGCAACCTTGACAAGCCCGGGAAGGGCAATCCCCTGGGCCGCGTGCTCATGGTCTATCACAACAATCAGGACATCGATCTGGAATCCCTGGAACTGAGGATGGGTGAAGCGGTGATGAAGGAACTGCCGGGGCTGAATCGCTTCAATACACTGCTCAAGGTAATCGCCGTCGTGGCGCCGTTGCTGGGCCTGCTGGGTACTGTCACCGGTATGATTATTACCTTCCAGTCCATCACCCTGTTTGGTACCGGTGATCCGAAACTGATGGCCGGCGGTATTTCCCAGGCACTGGTGACAACCATGCTGGGACTCATCGTTGCTATTCCTACCGTATTCATGCACAGCCTGGTTTCCGGGCGCAGCAGGCAAATAGTTGAGTTGCTGGAGGAACAGGCCACTGGCATGGTGGCAAAAACTTCGGAGGGACGTAATAAGAAGGCCCCTGCAGCCTGATGTTTTGAAGATAATTGAATGATTGATTTCATTTACTCACTACTGCGGGGGGCCGCGTCACTCTTCGGCCAGGAGCAGGAACTGGTCAATATGTGGGAGGCCATCCGTGATTACTTTGAACTGGGTGGCGACGTCCTGGTGTTCATTGGCCTGCTCATGATCGTCATGTGGATCATGATCATTGAACGTCTCCTGTACTTCTTCAGCCGGCACAAGACCCTGGTGAAAACCACTGTCGACAACTGGAATGCCCGCAAGGAACGCAAGTCCTGGTATGCCCACCGCATCCGTGAAGCCATGATCTCGGAAGTCCGACTGCAGGCCAGCAGATACGTCTCCCTGATCCAGGCGTGTGTTGCCCTGTGCCCGTTACTGGGGTTGCTGGGTACAGTTACCGGCATGATTGAGGTGTTCGAGGTCATGGCGTCACTGGGTACCGGCAATGCGCGGGCGATGGCCGCCGGCGTGTCCAAGGCGACTGTCCCCACCATGTCCGGAATGGTTGCCGCCCTCTCCGGGTTGTTTATCAGCGTCTGGTTACAGCACAAGGTAGATGCCGAGATCGAGACGCTGGGTGAACATATGACCATGGATCACTAGATAATTGAATTGAAACAGGTGCGATATGCGTAGAATCTCCCATTACAGCTCAGATGACGAATCCCAGGTAGATTTAACCCCCCTGATCGATGTGGTGTTTATCATGTTGATCTTCTTTATCGTTACCGCAACCTTTGTGAAGGAGACGGGCATAGATGTCAATAAACCCGATGCGCCTACCGCAGAGGTCAAGAAGAAGGCGAACATACTCATTGCGATCGATGCCAATAACAATATCTGGATCGAACGCCGCAAGGTGGATATACGCGCTGTCAGACCCAACATTGAACGGCTGCACGCGGAAAATCCCCAGGGCTCGGTCGTGATTGAGGCGGATGAAGAGTCCAAGAACAAAATGCTTGTTGAGGTCATGGATGCGGCCCGCCAGGCAGGTGTCTATAATATCGCCCTCGCAGCCGAAAAGTAGCACATCGAGGTATCCGTTTTGCCGACACTCCTTGCCCGTTACGTATTTAGTGTTCTCATGACGTTTTTTGTCGTCTTCGGGTTATTCTGGCTGATGCAGTATCTTATTGCCACGGCGAACCGCTCGTTAAATGAAAATGACGCCGGTAGAATGCTCGAGTTTGTCCGGGTAAAAAGGGATGAGACAATTCATGCCAGGAAACCCAAACCTAAAAAGCCACCGCAACCGGATCAGCCGCCGCCGGAGCCGCCTCCCCCGGCGATGGATAATGTTACACCGGAGGCCCAGGCGGTGACGGTTTCTGCCGTCAATGTGAATACGAAAATCGATCTTTCCGCCTCGGGATTTGGTCTAACCCCGAATGATGGCGACTATCTTCCCATCGTCAAGGTGCAACCCATCTACCCGCGGCGCGCGCTCAGCCGGGGAATCGAAGGTTATGTCATCGTCCAGTTTACCGTTACCAAGCAGGGTACGACCAAAAATGCTGTCATCGTTGAAGCCAAGCCAAAGGGGGTTTTCGACAAGGCGGCCTTGCAGGCAGCGGCCAAATTCAAATATAAACCACGGGTGGTTGACGGCCAGCCCATCGAGGTGCCGGGCGTGCGTAACAAGATAACATTCATAATAGAAGACTAACGGCATGTTCACGCTGAATAACGCATTTGCCGGAATTGTGGGCAGCAAACGGCGGGTCTTGAAGCTGCTCCCTGTAGTCTGTTTGTCCATGCTGCTGTGTGCAGCGCCTCCACAGACGTTTGCTTATGGTGGCGGTGGCGGCGGCGATACCGGTGGTGGTAAATCAAAGCGGACGCAGAAGACAAAAAAAGCCCCGGCGATGACCGAAAAAGTCTATAAAAAACTCACCGAGGCACAGGAGTTAATCGAAGCGAACAAATATAATGAAGGGCTGGCGATACTGCGTGAACTGGAACACAAAAAAAAGCTTTCTCCTTATGAGAAGGCGCAGATATATAACTATTTCGCCTATACCTACTTCACCATGGAGAAGTATAAGGAGGCCATCCGTTCCTACGAGAAGGTCCTGCAACAACCTGACTTGCCGGAGGCATTACAGGCGAATTCCCTGTATACCCTGGCCCAGCTGTTTTTTATACAGGAAAACTACAAAAGGGCAGTCGAGACCATCAAGAAGTGGTTCGCCATAACGCCGAAACCCACCGAGAACGCCTATATGCTGCTGGGGCAGGGATATTATCAACTGGAGAAGTACAAGGAGTCGCTGGTGCCCCTGAAAACAGCTTACAAACTTGTCAAGAGCCGTGGCGTGAAGCCGAGGGAGAGTTTGTTGCTGTTGCTGCGGGTAGACTATTTTAACCTGGGCGATTACAAGAATATGATTAAGGTGTTGAAGGAGCTGGTGGAACTCTACCCCAAAACTGAATACTGGTTGACCATGGCCGGCGCCTATTCAGAGATGAAGCAACTCAAAAAACAGATGTCCATCTTTGAGATGCTCTATGAAAGGGGCGAGTTAACCCGGGGCAATCAACAATTGAATCTGGCCAATCTTTATCTGCTGCACGATGTCCCGTACAAGGCCGCTAAAGTTCTTGATAAGGGGATGAAAAAAGGCATTATCAAGAAGGAGATTAGAAACCTGCGGTTATTGTCCCAGTCCTGGTTGCAGGCACAGGAGAGCAAGAAATCCATTCCGCCGCTGAAACTGGCGGCAAAACTCTCAAAAGACGGCGATCTGGATGTCAGGCTGGCGCAGGCTTATATCAATCTGGATAACTACACCGATGCGGTGGCTGCCCTGAAATCAGGGCTGAAGAAGGGCAGGCTTAAACGCAAGGACCAGGCTTATGTCATGCTCGGCATGGCCCAGCTTGAGTTGAAACACTATAACTCGTCTATAGGCGCCTTTAATAACGCAAAAGAATACAAGCGCAGCAAAAAAACCGCACTCCAGTGGATAAAATTTGTCCAGAGCGAAAAAAACCGGGATCAGCAACTTGCGGCGAGTCTGAGCAGAAGACGCAGGTAAGTTTCTTCATCACGTAGTAACTTGAACAGAGGAGAGTTACGTGGAACGTGAATCCATCGATTACGATGTCGTTATCGTAGGCGGTGGCCCGGCGGGGCTGGCAAGCGCCATCCGGCTGCGCCAGTTGGCCGATGATAATCAACATGACCTGAGCGTCTGTCTTCTGGAGAAGGGCTCAGAAGTCGGCGCGCACATTCTCTCCGGCGCAGTCATCGAACCTAAGGCGTTGCATGAATTGATCCCCGATTGGAAAGAACGGGGAGCTCCGCTGCACACCCCCGTCACCAAAGATGAAGTCTACTTTCTGACCGGCCCCGGGTCATCGTTCAGAACCCCCGGTTTGTTTGTCCCCGCCAGCATGCATAACAGCGGCAATTATATCGTCAGCCTGGGCAGTGTGTGCCGTTGGCTGGCCGGACAGGCGGAGGTGCTCGGCGTCGACATCTTTCCAGGGTTTGCCGGCGCCGGCATTCTCTATAACGGCGCCGGCAGTGTACAGGGCGTCGTCACTGGCGATATGGGAATCGCTGCCAACGGGGAACATAAGGAGAGTTATGAACCAGGCATGGCGCTGCATGGAAAATACACCATTTTCGCGGAAGGTTGCCGGGGCCATCTGGGCAAGCAATTAATAGAAAAGTATGATTTGGCCGCTGCGGTCGACCCCCAGCACTACGGGATCGGCCTGAAAGAGTTGTGGGAGATTGAGCCGCAACGACAGCAACAGGGTCTGGTGATGCATGGCGCGGGCTGGCCACTGATGGAGCAGGCGTCGGGCGGGTTTTTCCTGTATCACCTTGAGGACAATCAGGTCGCCCTGGGCCTGATCATCGATCTCAACTACTCCAACCCCTATTTAAGCCCTTATGACGAGTTCCAGCGCTTCAAGCAGCATCCCTTGATCTCAGGATTTCTCAAGGGGGGCAGGCGCATCGCCTATGGCGCCCGGGCGATTACCAAGGGCGGCATCAATTCCCTGCCAAAGATGACGGTACCTGGGGCCCTGCTCATCGGTTGTGACGCCGGCACGCTCAATTTCGCCAAGATCAAGGGCGCCCACATGGCGATGAAATCCGGTATCATCGCGGCGGAAACGATTTTCGAGCGCCTGGTCAAGGGTGACAAGGGGGGAGCGGACCTGACGGATTTCAGCCGGAATTTCCGCGCTTCCTGGGCCGGGGAGGAGTTGTACCGCTCCCGCAACTTCGGCCCTGCCCTGCATAAGTTCGGGTTGTATGGCGGGGCTGCATTCAATTATATCGATCAGACACTATTCCGGGGAAAACTGCCGGTGACACTTCATGACCGCTGCCCTGATCATGAAGCCCTCAGGCCGGCATCGGCCTGTACACCCATTGACTATCCGAAAGCGGACGGCGAAATCAGTTTTGATAAACTTTCATCCGTATTCATCTCCAATACCAACCACGAAGAAGATCAACCCTGTCATCTGGTCCTCAAGGATGAGCAGGTCCCTGTTCAGGTCAATCTGGAAACCTATGCCGCACCGGAGCAACGCTATTGCCCCGCTGCCGTATATGAAATAGTCGAGGAGGCCGGTCAGCCACGCCTGCAGATAAACGCCCAGAACTGTGTTCACTGCAAGACCTGTGACATCAAAGACCCCACCCAGAATATCGACTGGGTCCCTCCGGAAGGGGGCGGCGGACCCAACTATCCGAATATGTAACATAACAGTCGGGAGTCATGAGTCGGGAGCCGGGAGGTTATTCGGGGTCTCTTATGCGGATGAGCCCTTCCTGCATGGTCGAGGCGACCAGAACGCCGTCACGGCTGAAAAAACGGCCTCTGGCAAGGCCCCGGGCGCCGGAGGCAGACACCCCTTCACAGGCGTACAGCAGCCACTCATCCAGCCTGAAATCCCGGTGAAACCACATGGCATGGTCAATACTCGCAATCTGTATGATGTTGTCGAGGATGTGTATGCCATGGGGAAGCAGGTTGGTATCCAGCAGGCTGAAATCCGATATATAGGCCAGCATGGATCGATGCAGATCCGGATCATCGGGCAGGGTATCCGAGGCGCGCAACCACATATGCCGATCGGGCTCTCTTTTATGCGGGTGTTCGAGATCAAGCGGTTCGACCGGTTTCAATTCAAACGGTGCTGACAGGGTCGAACTGAGCTTGAATTTATCCGGGGCGCGTTCAATCAGTTTCCCGATGTGGGTGCTGATATTCTCAAGTTCTTCGGGTGCGGCCATTTCGGGGATCCGTTCCTGGTATTCAAGACCGCTCTCTGTGACCTGAAATGAGGCGGCCAGGGTGAAGATAGGGCGGCCGTGTTGAATGGCGACGACACGCCTTGCCGAGAAACTCTTGCCGTCACGGCTGCGATCCACCTCATAGATTATCGGGGTATTATGGTCCCCTTTGCGCAGGAAATAGGCGTGCAGCGAATGGACGTGCCGTTCCCCCACGGTGTATTGTGCCGCCTTGATGGCCTGCCCCAGCACCTGTCCGCCATAGACCCGGTTCGTTCCGATATCGAGACTGTTGCCGCGAAACAGATTTTCTTCAAGGCGTTCCAGCGTTAGCAGCGTAATGAGTTCTTCCAGGACAGGATTCATCTATTTCGTTTTATTTGACTATTTGATTCACCGCAGACGCCTCCATGGAAGGAGGCGTTAGAGCCGAGTCTGGAACGGAGGCCGAGGCACAGATATTACACATGGATGTGTGCTTATGTAGTTATGGACCAGTACACAGGGATAACAAAAGTTAACAATAACGAACGAAAATCTTGGGGCTTGCCCCCGAGTTGAATAACGATAAGTGATATGAATAATCATTACACCGAAATCAGGTCGCTTACGGCCGAATTGTTCATAATATGCGGGTTAGCTTATCTGTCTTACCTGTTTATGTATAGCGGCCAGTGAATAATGGTGTGCAGGGTTTATCTGACCGGGTCCGCTGTGTATCATCCGTGTGAAAACAAAAACAAGATTGATGATGAAGGCAATTGTATTATCAGCAGCAACGGGCCCGGCTAACCTGAAGTTTCAAAATATTGCCACCCCGGAACCGGGACCGGGGCAGGTGCGTGTGCGTCTGCATGCATCGGCGCTTAATCGCCGTGATTTCTGGATCACGAAAGGGATGTATCCCGATATCAAACTGCCGGCCATCCTTGGCTCGGACGGAGCGGGTATTGTCGACGGCGTTGGTGAGGGGGTTGACAACAGCCATACCGGTGAACAGGTCGTTATTTACCCCGTCTACGGTTGGGGTAACGATCCACGTATCCCGGGGCCGGATTTTCGCATACTGGGTATGCCGGAGCCGGGGACCTTTGCTGAATCTGTTTGCGTACCGTTGGCCAATATCTACCCGAAGCCGGGACACCTGGACTGGGGAGAGACCGCGGCCATCTCTCTGGCGGGACTGACGGCATGGCGCGCGCTGGTCACCAAGGCCCGGATCCGGCCCGGTGAAAAGCTGCTGGTGACGGGCATAGGCGGTGGCGTGGCAACCCTGATCCTGTTGTGGGCCATTGGGCTTGGCGCCGAAGTCTATGTGACCAGCGGCAATGAAGAGAAGCTGCAGCGGGCGCAAGCACTGGGTGCGGCAGGCGGGGTGAACTATAAACGGGATGGCTGGGGTGGTGCATTACGGGATCTCTGTGCAGGGGTCGATGTGGTGATTGACGGCAACAGTGGCCCGCTCTTTCAGCCCTGTTTCGACGCGCTCAACCCCGCCGGCAGATATATTGTCTATGGCTATACCCAGGGGGTCCCCGGAAAGGGAGTGGATATGGCCAGGCTGTTCTTCAGGCAATTGCGCATTGAAGGCACGACCATGGGGACCCCGGATGAATATGCAGCGATGTTGAACTTTGTCTGTGAGCATAGGATAAAACCGGTGATCGATAAGGTCTTCGATTTGGAGCATGCAGCGGCCGCCCATGAATATATCGGCTCGGGATCGCAGATGGGCAAGGTCGTCCTGCGTCATTTGTAATCGTCCCGGTTCCCCAAAACGTCAGCATTATTAATCAGATGAAGATCATGATTATAGGCTCCGGCCTTCTGGGTGTATCGACGGCCTATTTCCTTAGCCAACAGGGACATCGCGTGATGGTTTTTGATAGGCAGGAGGGTCCTGGTATGGAAACCAGCTTCGCTAATGGCGGCATGCTCACGCCCAGTCAGGCCGAGCCGTGGAATCAACCCGGTATTCTCGGAAAGTTGTTGTCATGGATGGGAAAGGAGAATTCGCCCTTTCTGCTGCGCCCGACGGCGCTGTTTTCACTGCTTGGCTGGGGCATGGCATTCATGCGGCATTCGAGTCCCGCGCGTTTCCGGCAAAACCTGCGGAAAAATGCCCGCCTGGCGGCCTACAGTTTGCAAGTCCTCAAAGATCTTCGTCAACGCCATACACTCTCCTATGAACAGGCGTGCAAGGGGACAGCCAAGGTTTATGCAACGCAGAAGGATCTACAGCAGGGTGAGGAGCTTTCCGAACTGGCCGGGGAAACAGGGAGTCGATTTCAGATGCTGGATGTCGCAGAGCTGATCGATTTGGAACCGGCCCTGAGTGACGTCAGTTACAGGCTGGCCGGCGGCATCTACTACCCGGATGATGAGTCCGGCGACGCCCATAAATTTTGCCGGCACCTGGCCGGACTGGCGGAGAAGAGCGGTGCGGTGTTCAGGTACCATGTTGCGGTGACGCGGCTTGAACAGAGTGCCGGCAGGATCACCGGTGTGGCCACCTCAGTGGGAAAACAGGAGGCGGATGCCTATGTCCTGGCTGCCGGAAGCTACACTCCGTTGATTGCAAAACCAGTTGGCCTGAAATTACCGATTAGGCCCATCAAGGGTTATTCCCTGACACTGGATCTGAACGGTTGGGAAGCGGGTCCCAGTATACCGGTTGTGGATGATATGATGCACTCCGCCATTACCCCGCTGGGAACGGGCTTGCGGGTCACCGGCACGGCGGAATTTGATGGCTACAATCAGGACATCAGGCCGGGCCGGATTGAAAACATGTTCCGGCTCGTCAGCCGCCTCTATCCGGCGTTTATCCCCTATCTGGATCGGGCGTCGGCGGCACAGTGGGCATGTCTGCGCCCCTATTGCTGCGATGGAGTCCCGTTATTAGGGCAAACTGCGTTAGCGAACCTGTATCTGAATACAGGGCACGGGCACCTGGGCTGGACCATGGCGGCCGGATCAGGGAAGCTCGTTGCCGATCTGATCAGTGGACAAGATCTGGCGATGGATATCTCCCCTTACCGGCTTGACCGGTTTTGATGGCCATGAACCTTGAACCATGAACCTTTGAACATCACGTATCATGCCGTGAATGATTATTCATTCACCTTAACAGGATCAGCGGATAATGGTAGGCTCCTTTGTGAATTTTAGAATGACCTGCTCTGGTTCCCTGTAAGATGCTTCATCCTGGAGAATGAGTTTTGCCAAGCTATGTAGAAAGCGTACTGGATGTAAAGAGCAAGGTTTCCGATGAGGCCCTCGTCAAGCAGCGGCGCATTCAGGTGGTTCATGCCGCGGCCCAGCTATTCTCCGAGAAGGGATACTATATAACTACCGTCCAGGAAGTGGCGCGGCATGCCGGGGTGAGCGCCGGGCTCATCTATCAATATGTCCGGGACAAGGAAGATCTGTTACTGCTGTCGATTCTGGATGTATTCGATTCCTATGCAACAGAAATTCCTGCAGCGCTGGAAGGTATCCGTGATCCACTTGAACGTTGCTGCAGCTCTTTTCGTGCCTATTGTCAGGTGGTTGACGCACGCCGGGATGCCACAGTTCTCGCATACCGTTCCACCAAATCTTTAACACCGGAGCGCAGACATTTCATCATGGATGCCGAGCAGGAAACCAATCAATTGATCGGTGAATGTATTCAGACATGTATTAATCAGGGGCTGTTCCGGCCGGTCAACACTGAACTCGCCACTTATCAGTTGGTCATGTATGCCCATGCATGGGCCTTGAAGCATTGGCATTTTGCAAAACATTTCAATCTTGAGGCCTATATCAAGCAGGGCCTGGATCTATATCTACATGCCATGCTGACAGAAAAGGGATGGGGGCGAATGAAGCAACAGATTTCAAAAGAGCCGTTCTCCTAATAAATGCAATATTGCTCTATCTAGTCAGATCGTAACTATCTCTTATCGAAAGTAAGTAATTACTTTTATATATATCCATAACAATAAAAAGTCGGCATCACTCACACTCATTCCTTAATAAAATCATCCAAAAACTGTTTGACAAGGGCTGTTGAATGAACAATCATTCATATTATGAATGAACAGTCATTCATTTATGTGAAGAGGGACAGACATGGCTGTTTTCTCAGGCAAGCGGACTGAAAATAAGTAGTGAGTATTTAAATATTATTATTAATTTCAGTTAGTTATGAATATAACGCCCTTGTTTCAGGAGTAGCGGCTATGAATCTTGATAAACAGGTCGCTATTGTAACCGGTGCCGCTTCCGGCATTGGATTAGCTACGGCAGAGACGCTTGCGAGGGCGGGTGCGCACGTCGTAGTGGCGGATATTGCCAGGGGAAAAGGTGAGAAGGCGGCCCAGAGTATTCGTGATCAGGGTAGTCAGGCTGAATTCTTCTACCTGGACGTAACGGATAGCGATTCTATTGAATCCTTCAAACATGAAGTGCTCGCATGGCGTTCACATGTTGATATTGTCGCTAATGTTGCCGGCTGGGGGAAAATTCAGCCGTTTGTTGAGAATACACCGGAATTCTGGCGCCATGTCATCGACCTGAACCTCATGGGGCCGATTGCCATTACCAGGGCCTTTCTCGAGGGCATGATGGAACAAAACTACGGGAAGGTAATCGTTGTCGCCAGTGATGCCGGGCGGGTCGGCAGCCTGGGCGAGACTGTTTACTCCGCCGCTAAAGGCGGGGCGATCGCCTTTACCAAGAGTCTCGCACGCGAAATGGCGCGCTACCACATCAATGTCAATAGTGTATGTCCGGGACCGACCGATACCCCGCTCCTTGCTGCCGTGCCCGAGAAACATCAACAAGCCTTTATTCGCGCCACACCGATGCGTCGTTTGGGCAAACCCGGAGAAATTGCCGACGCCGTTTTGTTCCTGGTCAGCGCCAGGGCGGATTTTATTACCGGGCAAGTGCTGAGTGTTAATGGCGGCCTGGTTATCCCCGGTTAATTGCAATAGAGAATTGAATACAGGAACAACAGGCGATGTATGAACTGACAGGTGCGGATTTCCAGCCGGAGCATTTTGACTGGCAGGTTGAAGAACGGGTGGCGATCATCACGCTGAATCGTCCCGAACGCAAAAACCCCTTGACGCTGGACAGCTATGCTGAACTGCGCGATACGTTTCATAACCTGCAGTATGCCAATGACGTGAAAGCCGTTGTCATCACCGGGGCAGGGGGAAATTTCTGCTCGGGCGGTGACGTGCATGAAATCATCGGCCCGCTGACCAGGATGGATATGGGGGGGCTCCTTAGCTTTACCCGCATGACCGGTAATCTGGTCAGGGAGATGCGCCATTGTCCTCAGCCCATTATTGCGGCTGTTGAGGGTGTCTGTGCCGGTGCCGGCGCCATCATCGCCATGTCCAGCGATCTGCGTTTCGCTGCCGTGGATTGCACGACCGCTTTCTTGTTCACCCGGGTAGGACTCGCAGGCTGCGACATGGGAGCCTGCGCGATACTGCCGCGGATCATTGGCCAGGGACGCGCCTCGGAACTGCTCTACACGGGGCGCTCCATGAGCGCGGAAGAGGGACTCGCCTGGGGGTTTTTCAATACACTGACCGAACCCGGGAAGGTCCTGGAAAAGGCCGTTGGCTCCGCACGCCGGCTTGCCCGGGGTCCGACATTCGCCCATGCCATGACCAAGAAATGCCTGCATCAGGAATGGGATGTCAGCATTGAGCAGGCGCTGGAGATCGAGGCCGGGGCCCAGGCGATATGTATGCAGACGAAAGACTTCACACGCGCCTACAAGGCATTTGTGGCGAAGGAAAAACCGCAGTTCGAAGGAAATTGAGAATTCTCTGGACGCATCGGTAAATCATTGTGGCTGATCGTACTTTCCTTGACTGGCCCTTCTTCGATGAGGGGCATCGGCAGCTGGCTGGAGATCTCCTGGAGTGGACGGCAGAGCAGATAGTCCCGTTGAAACTTCCCGGTCATGACCACGCCACGGTCGATGCCTTCTGCCGGAAAGTCGTGCACATGCTGGGTGACGCGGGCTGGTTACAGTACTGCGTGCCTGAAGAGTACGGTGGCCGCTCGGAGTTAAGTGTCCGCAGCCTGTGCCTGTGCCGGGAAATTCTAGCTTATGCATCGGGCCTGGCAGACTTCGTATTCGCCATGCAGGGCCTGGGTAGCGGTCCGATATCGTTATTTGGCTCGGAGATATTAAAGCAACGTTACCTGCCCGATATCGCGGCAGGCAAAACCATTGCCGCCTTTGCCGTTTCTGAACCCGGTGCCGGATCCGATGTGGGCGCTATCACGACTACCGCCACCCGGGATGGTGACAGTTATGTTATCAATGGGACCAAAACCTGGATCTCCAATGCGGGTCTGGCGGATCACTATGTGGTATTGGCCCGCACCGGAGAAGCACCCGGAACCGGGGGACTGTCCGCCTTCGTTGTCGAAGCGGAGATGGCAGGAGTGGCAGTCAGTGAACGCATAGATGTATTGGCGCCCCATCCTCTGGGCACGCTGCGTTTTGAGGAGTGTCGTGTCCCACTTGAAAATATGATAGCCGCACCGGGAGACGGCTTCCGTGCGGCGATGGGGACGTTGGATATCTTCCGCGCCAGCGTCGGTGCAGCAGCGCTCGGGTTTGCCCGCCGGGCCTTTGACGAAGCGCTGAAGCGGGCGCGTGAACGTCATGCGTTTGGCCACAAGCTCAGCGATTATCAAATGACCCAGGTAAAACTGACCGATATGGCGGTCAATATTGATGCCGCCGCCCTGCTCATCTATCGAGCTGCCTGGTGCAAAGATCATAACCCGTCAGGCCGTATCACCCGTGAAGCATCAATGGCCAAGCTCTATGCAACCGAAGAAGCACAGAAAATCATCGATCAGGCCGTACAGATATTCGGCGGCCTCGGCGTTGTATCCGGGAATATTGCTGAAACCCTGTACCGGGAAATCCGTGCGCTCCGTATCTATGAGGGTACCAGCGAGATTCAGAAACTTGTCATTGCCGGCAATCTCCTGGACGGGGCCGTAAACGCTTCGCCACCCTGATGCGAAGAACATCTGCATCGCTACCGTTGACAAATCTCTGAAAATATGATCCACCTGAATATCGATGCCCCTGTTGCAACGGTAACCCTGGACTATTCGCCCGTCAACGCGCTCAACGGCGCGTGGGTAGAGTGCCTGGATGGTCTCCTGGACCAGGTAACAACGCAGAGAGATATCGCGGTCCTGCATCTGAGAAGCGCACTCAAGGTATTTTGTGCGGGCGCTGATCTGGGACTCATGCGGCGTTTGTTGGTGAACCCCGGGGGCCGTGATGAAATGATCGAAATAGTGCGGGGATTGCAGCGTCTGTTATCACGTCTTGAGTCAAGCAGTATCGTGACTGTGGCGGAGATTGGTGGCGCCGCCCTGGGTGGAGGACTGGAACTTGCGCTTGCCTGTGACCTGAGAGTGGTGGCGGAGACAGCGAAACTTGGCCTGCCTGAAGCCGGTTTGGGTCTGACGCCCGGTGCCGGCGGCACGCAACGGCTGCCACGTATCTGCGGGGAGGCTGTCGCCCGGCGGTTGATTTTCGGTGCTGAAATCATCGACGGCAAGGAGGCTGTCAAACTCCGACTCGCGCAATGGTCCCTGCCGGCCGAAAAACTGGCACCCTGGACCAGAGCACTTGTCCAGCGTATCAGTTCGCTTCCAGCCCGGACATTGGCCGCTTGCAAGCGCTGCATTAATGCAACGCTTGACGATTCCATCAATGGTTATGAACTGGAACTGACAGAGACAAGAAGACTTCACGACGCCGCTGAAACGCAACAACTCGTGCAGGCTTTTCTGGAGAGATCCTCTTGAATACTGCAGGCAGTGACAGAGGGCCGTGTGACCGTTTTCGCGGCAGGGAATTCGGGGTCCATCTGGATCCACAGCGTATGCAACAAGAGGCGGCGGCGGGGAGGTGGCCCAATCGAGTGTTGCTCGATTACTTCGATGTAACCGTAAGGGATCATCCATGGGATCTGGCTCTGGTGGCTTACCGGATGGAAGACGGAACCCGGTCCGATTTCAGCTACGCCGAGCTGGACGAACTTGTCGATCTCATCTCCGCAAATCTGAGCAGGTTGGGCGTCAGCAGGGGCGATACCGTTTCCTATCAACTGCCGAACTGGTGGGAATCTGTGGCGATTCATCTTGCTTGCCTGAGAGTCGGTGCGGTAAGCAATCCACTTATGCCGATTTTCCGGGAACGGGAACTGCAGTTCATGCTGAACAATGCCGAAAGCAAGGTGTTAATCGTACCCAAATCATTCAGAAAGTTCGATCATGAGGGTCTGGCTGCCGGACTTCAGAAAAGCTTTCCATTGCTACATGTCCTGGTTATCGGTGGTAAAGGCGATCACTCTTTCGAAACGGCATTACTCGGAAGCTGTGGGCAAACACCTCACGAGGAAGAGTGCCGAATCCGGCCCAACGATGTCATGAAGCTTATGTATACCTCCGGAACAACAGGAGAGCCCAAGGGAGTGTTACATACGTCGAATACACTGCTTAGCTCCCTGCACCGGGTTTCTGAACGGTTGAACCTGGGAGGGCGTGACGTATTATTTATGCCATCACCGTTCGCACATAGTATCGGGTTCTGTTATGGAATGATGATGTCTATCTACCTTGGCCGGCCACTGATAACCATGGATATCTGGGATCGGGAGAAGGCTGTCGATATTATCGAAGAGCACCGCGTTACCTACACGTTTGGCGCTACGCCGTTTCTTTCCGACCTGATCGACGTCGCTGGAATTGACAAAAGAGATATTGAAAATTTTCGCTTATTTATGACGGCAGGGGCGCCGGTACCGCCTTCTCTCGTGGAATCAGCGACCACTACCCTGAATGCAGATGTCATCTGTGGCTGGGGCATGACGGAGACGGGGCTGGTGACAACCACTTTACCCGCTGAGATGCAGGCGGGGCTGGGCACGGATGGAATTGCCTTGCCGGATCATGAAATTCGTATCGCCGGGGCCGGTAATTCAGGGCTTCCGGCGGGAGAGGCGGGAGAACTCCTGTGCCGCGGCCCCACTACCTTCATCGGCTATTTCAAACGGCCGGATCTTTACGCTGTAGATGCACACGGATGGTTTGATACCGGTGATGTGGCCCGGATGAATGAGCGGGGATATATTAATATAGTGGGGCGCAGTAAAGATATCATCATTAGAGGGGGGGAAAATATTCCCGTGGTGGAGGTAGAGAAATTGATGTTTGAGATGCCCCAAATCAGAGAGGTTGCACTGGTGGCCATGCCGGATCCCAGACTCGGGGAAAAGGGCTGCGCGTTCGTCACGTTACATGAAGGCTGCACCCTGACTCTGGAGGAATTGACAGATTTTCTTGAAGAAAAGAAACTGGCCCGCCAGTATATGCCGGAACGGCTGGAAATCCTTGATAAAATGCTGATTACACCAAGTGGAAAAATTCAGAAATACGCCCTGCGTGAAATTGTGAATCAAAGGGTCACCCATTAGCCGTCTCCAGTCAAGTGGGCGATTGATTCATGAATAGGAGGATTGATTTAAACGAATGGACTTGTTAAATTACCATTATGGAGAACCATCATACAAGGAAAGTATAGCTATGCCTCGCAAACCTCGCTTTGTTCTCCCTGGTGAGCCACAACATATTATTATACGTGGCGTGAATCGGAAACCTGTTTTTTATAATAACCAGGATTACCGCTACTATCTTGGGCGATTAAAGGAAGCCATAGAAAAACATAATTGTCACTTGCACACCTATGTGCTAATGACGAATCATATCCATTTATTAATGTCACCCACCACCGGGAAAGGCATAGGCAAGGCCATTCAAATGTTGGGCCGGTACTATACAAATACCGTGAATTGGGGCGCAATAATGAGGAGCGGCAGGTGGCCTATCGTGGGTTGTTCAAAGCCCATATATCAGAGAAGAAATTGACTGAAATACGTGCAGCGACAAACAAGGAATGGGTATTGGGGAGCGACTACTTTAAAGAGAGGATTAGTAGGCAATTGGCAAGGCGAGTTACACCTATGACACGAGGAGGAGACAGGAAGAGTGAAACATTTAGAAAGCAGAATGGTATCGATCGACACTAACCCGTTGATTCTCATCAACGGTCACAGGGCAATTGCCTGGCTGGTTAAGTTTCGATGCGGCGAGCCACGCGCTGAACCGTATATCGCACTGATATCAATGTATACTGACTCTCTGATTTCATATTTGAAATATCACAGGTTAAGTATGGCTATCCCCTAAACAGGGTAGGTCATACATACCCCAAACAGGGGATATGGTTGGTCTTAACGAAGTGATATAAAGAAACCATACAGGCAGAGTATCACTAACGGTGTGCCGTGCGTGGACGCGGTTCAGTATGTAACAGGAATGATTGTATACAGAAAAACATACGCCTGAAAAAAGATCTGTGCCGGTTCCGCTATACCTTCAGGCAGTAATATAAAGGGACGACACAGGTTGGGGGATCAGGAACGGTTCCTTATGAGGGGATGCGGTGACATACATAACAGGAATAGTTGTATACAGAAATGAATCCTGCCTGGGAATAGGACCGTCGAGTATGCCTGGTTAGCGTTGCATTGCCTGGTGAAATGATTCAACGTGTATCGTAAAAAGGTGCTACGATTGGGATAGAACTCAATAAGGAGAAGGGAGATGGAGATCTGTCTTAACGGGAAACATGGATATCCGCAGGGAGCCTGGCGGCAATTCCTTTCTTTTGGGCTCTTAAGCAGAATCTGTGGGTTAACAAGAAAGACTTTTGAATAAAAACTGATTAAATTAAATAGAGAAAGTTAAGCTTGAAACAGCGCATTTTATTCCTGTGTCTATATTTACCCGACAATTAATTCGCCGCTCACGCGCGTCCTCGGTAACTGTTCCTGACGTTACTCTACCTCATACAT
>JBHHYN010000031.1:0-24795 GCA_046757565.1 Gammaproteobacteria bacterium
TTATTCAAAAGTCTTTCTTGTTAACCCACAGATTCTGCTGAAGAGCCAATTATTAATGTCTGTACCAGTTCAGCTAATTTTGCCGAAGTGATATCAAACCGTTGAAAGACATCGGCGGCAGGGGCCGATTCGCCGAAGCCCGGCACGCCAAGAACCTCGCCATCCAGACCCACATATTTCCGCCAGAAGTCCGGAATACCCGCTTCGATGGCAATCCTTCTACGGCAGCCGGGTGGCAGGACGGCATGACGGTATTGTTCATCCTGCGCATCGAATACGTTGGTAGATGGCATGGAAACGACGCGGATATTCAGGTCGTTCAAGTTTAATCGATTGGCGGTTTCCACCGCAATGGCAACCTCGGAACCGGTTGCAATAATGATAACATCCGGGGTGTCCGTACCTTTAACCAGAACATAGCCTCCGCGTTGTATATTTTTAATCTGATCGCCACTCCGATCGATATGAGCGAGTGCCTGTCTGGACAGTAACAGGCAGGTGGGCCCGGTTTTATTTTCAATAGCTGCCTTCCAGGCCACACAGGTTTCCACCGTGTCACAGGGCCGCCAAACGGACATATTCGGGACCAGTCTGAGCGTTGCCGCCTGTTCCACCGCCTGATGGGTAGGGCCATCTTCGCCAAGGCCGATGGAATCATGGGTCAATACAAAGATATTGCGTTGTTTCATCAGGGCCGCCATGCGCAGAGCGTTTCTGGCGTAATCTGAAAAGATCAAAAAGGTGCCGCCATAGGGAATAAAGCCGCCATGCAGGGCAATGCCGTTATTGATAGCCGCCATGGCGAACTCACGGACACCATAGTAGAGATAATTCCCCGCTGCTGAGTCGTTATTGATAGCTACCGAGCCCGACCACAGGGTCAGATTGGATCCGGTCAGGTCAGCGGAACCGCCAATAAGTTCCGGTAACAGGGGGCCAAAGGCATTCAGTGCATTTTGTGAAGCCTTGCGGGTGGCGATATTTTCCCCCGTGCCCGCCACCTCTTCGATGCCACACCGTGTGGCATCTTCCCACCCTTCAGGAAGCTCTGCACGCATACGCCGGGTGAATTCCGATGCCAGTTCCGGATATTTCTCCTGATAATCCTGGAATTTATTATTCCAGATCTGCTCTGCTTCGGCTCCACGTCCCCTGGCATTCCAACCTGCATAGTATTCATCGGGGATAACAAACGGCGCATGGGGCCAGGCAATCGTCTCTCTTACCAGCGCTATTTCATCATCGCCCAAGGGGGCACCGTGGCAGGAGGCCTTACCCTGTTTATTGGGCGAACCCCAGCCGATGACTGTTCTGCAACAAATGAGGCTGGGTCTGTCCGCTACCGATCTTGCCTCGCTGATGGCCCGTTTGATCCGTTCGGCATCATGACCATCAATATCGCGTATCACATGCCATCGATAGGCCTCGAAACGGGCAGGAATGTCTTCCGTAAACCAGGGGGACACCTCACCATCTATAGAGATCCGATTGCTGTCATAGATGGCAATGAGTTTCCCAAGGGCAAGTGTTCCGGCCAAGGATGCGGCCTCATGAGAGATGCCTTCCATTAAACAACCATCGCCGACCGAAACATAGGTGTGATGATCAACCACATCAAACCCGTTACGGTTGAATTGTGCCGCCAGTGTGTGTTCGGCGATGGCCATGCCTACGGCATTGGCGAAGCCCTGGCCGAGTGGACCGGTGGTCGTTTCGATTCCCGGTGTATGCCCATATTCCGGATGACCGGGCGTCTTCGAATGCAATTGCCTGAATTGCTTCAGATCCTCCAGGGAGAGATCATAACCGCACAGATGCAGCACCGCATAAAGCAGCATGGAGCCGTGGCCGTTGGACAACACAAACCGGTCCCTGTCAACCCAACAGGGGTTGGCCGGATTGTGCCGCAGGAAGTCGTTCCACAGGACCTCCGCAATATCTGCCATACCCATCGGCGCCCCGGGATGGCCGGAACGGGCCCGTTGCACGGCATCCATGCTGAGTGCACGGACAGCGTTGGCAAGTTCACGTCTTGAGGGCATGTAATGCTCCCGTCTATTAAGGTTTAAGGTTCAACGTTCAAAGTTTCTCGTTCTATTAACAGGGAATCCTGAACCTTATTCCCGCCATTTTATCGAACATCCCATGCTCGGTATCTGCTGTTCGGGGCCTTTGCCGGTGATGGCGATTTGCAACATGGCTTCATACAGTTCCTGTCTCGCGCCTGCAGGTTCCTGTCCCGCCCGTTCCGCATCGAAACGGCCACGGTAGTGCAGCTCCATGTTGGCGTTATAGCCAAAAAAGTCAGGAGTGCAAACGGCCCCATAGGCACGGGCGGTATCCTGGCTTTCGTCAAAAAGATATGGGAATGGATAACCGAATTGTTCCGCAATTTTTTTCATATTTTCGAAGGAATCTTCCGGATAGGCTGTCGAATCATTAGCCATGACGGCAACACTTTTTATCCCATGCTCAAGCAATGCCCGGGTATCTTTCACCAGGCGCTGCTGTATAGCCTTGACGTATGGACAATGATTGCAGATAAACATGATCAAGGTCCCCCTTTCTCCCCTGCAGTCATCCAGACTCCAGTTGCGGCCATCAACACCGGGCAGATTAAAATCAATAGCGCTTCGGCCAAAGTCACAAATAGGGGTCTCAATCAGAACCATCGTAAAATCAGTCTGTTATCAATACTTACAAGAGGTTTGCAGTTAAACCTGCTTACCAGGCAACATAAAATAGCTGTGAAATTTGTCAAGATTTGCATAACATATTACACTTATAGCGTTTTAGAGTACTAATTCAGAGTACTAATACCAGACCCCGTATATCTGAGGAGCGTTGCGACGGTTCACCCCGCCAGGCTCAGGTATCCGGCGACAATCGAACGGCGCTCGCTTATATTGTTTGGAGGAAAAGCAAGATAAGCGGGTTGGAACCGCCCCCTTATCGAAATCCCGCAATTCATCCCTTTTCCTGCGCACATTATTCAATGAATAGTTTGGGTGATAACCATGAAAAACAGTTATTTATTTACCTCTGAGTCTGTATCCGAGGGACATCCGGACAAGATGGCGGATCAGATTTCGGATGCCATCCTCGATGCCCTGCTGGCGCAGGATCCGTCATCACGGGTAGCGTGCGAGACCATGATAACCACAGGTATGGTGGTGATTGCCGGGGAAATTACCAGTAGTGCCAGCGTTGATATGTCCAGCGTTGTCCGCAAGACCGTTGCGGAGATTGGTTACAGTAGTTCTGACATGGGTTTCGACTGGCAGACCTGTGCCGTGTTGATATCCCTCGATAAACAGTCCGCTGACATTGCCATCGGTGTTAATGAAGGTGAGGGCAATGACACTGAACAGGGAGCAGGCGATCAAGGTCTGATGTTCGGCTATGCCTGCAACGAGACCGACACATTGATGCCGGCGCCCATCGATTATGCACACCGTCTGGTCAGGCGCCAGGCCGAGGCAAGAAAGATCGGCACGCTGCCATGGCTGAGACCGGACGCCAAGAGCCAGGTCACATTCCGATACCAGGACAGCAAGCCGGTAGCCGCAGATGCGATCGTACTTTCCACGCAACATAGTCCCGATATCGGCAATGACGCCTTGCGCGAGGCGATCATGGAAGAGGTAATCAAGCCGGTGTTGCCGCAGGCCTGGCTTGGCAACGAGACAAAATACCATATCAATCCCACCGGCCGGTTTGTGATCGGTGGCCCTATGGGCGATTGTGGTCTGACTGGCCGCAAGATCATTGTCGACACCTATGGCGGCATGGCCCGTCATGGTGGTGGCGCCTTTTCAGGAAAAGATCCCTCCAAGGTGGATCGTTCCGCTGCCTATGCCGCCAGGTATGTGGCGAAAAATATCGTAGCGGCAGGGTTGGCCGAACGATGCGAAATCCAGTTATCGTATGCCATCGGTGTCGCCGAACCGACATCCATCAGCATCAACACCTTCGGCACTGGCGTCATGGACGAGAAGCGATTGACCGGCGCGGTGCGGGAAGTCTTTAATCTCAAACCCAAGGGCATTATCGCAATGCTGGATCTGTTACGGCCCATTTACCGGGATACTGCAACCTATGGCCATTTCGGCCGCAGTGATATCGATTTGCCCTGGGAACGTATCGATAAGGTCAAGGCCTTGAGGGATGCGACCGGTTTTAGCGATGCCGCATAATGCTGACATCCGTATAGCCGGTACCGAAACTCTGAGGAGCGTTGCGACGGGCTGTTCCCGCCAGGCTCAGAGATACGAATATTGTTCAAAACGGCGCTCGTATAAATTGTTTGGAGGAATAGCAATATGAGCGTGGCCACACAAGCCGTCATTCCAGATTATCACATTTCGGATCTGTCTCTGGCCGGATGGGGCCATAAAGAGATCCGCATAGCCGAAACCGAGATGCCGGGCCTGATGTCCGTGCGCGAAGAGTATGCCGGTGAGCAACCCCTGAAAGGCGCCCGCATAGCTGGCTCCCTTCACATGACTATTCAAACGGCGGTGTTGATCGAGACACTGACTGCGCTTGGTGCGCAAGTACGCTGGGCGTCTTGTAACATCTACTCCACCCAGGACCATGCCGCCGCGGCTATCGCGGATCAGGACATTCCTGTTTTCGCCTACAAGGGGGAATCGCTGGAAGAGTACTGGGAATTTACCCACCGAATCATGCAGTGGCCGGATGAAGGCGCGCCTAATATGATCCTGGACGATGGTGGAGATGCGACCCTGCTGGTGACCCTGGGCGCACAGGCCGAGCAGGACCCATCGGTGATAGACAATCCGGGCAGTGAAGAGGAGCAATACCTGTTTGCTGCAATCAGAAAACGTCTGCTGTCCAACCCCGGCTGGTATACAGCTATTCTTGAAAACATACGTGGTGTCAGCGAAGAGACAACCACAGGGGTGCACCGGCTCTATCAAATGAAGGAGCAGGGAAACCTGCCCTTTCCCGCCTTCAACGTTAATGACTCGGTTACCAAGTCAAAGTTTGATAATCTGTATGGATGCCGGGAATCGCTGGTCGATGGCATCAAGCGGGCAACCGATGTGATGGTGGCGGGGAAAATTGCCGTAGTGCTGGGTTACGGCGATGTCGGGAAAGGCTGTGCACAGTCATTGCGTGGACTCGGGGCAACCGTGTGGGTCACCGAAATTGATCCCATCTGCGCGCTGCAGGCCGCTATGGAAGGATACCGTGTAGTGAGGCTCGATGACGTATGCGATAAAGGGGATATCTTTGTCACGGCAACGGGTAATTATCGGGTTATCACCCATGATCACCTGCTGAAAATGAAAGACCAGGCCATCGTCTGCAATATCGGCCATTTCGATAACGAAATCGATATCGCCAGTCTGGAACAGTGTGACTGGGAAGAGATTAAACCCCAGGTAGACCATATCATCTTTCCCGACGGCAAACGCATTATCCTGCTGGCCAGGGGACGCCTGGTTAATCTGGGTTGCGCCACCGGCCATCCGAGTTTTGTCATGTCCAACTCGTTCACCAACCAGGTCCTGGCGCAGATAGAGCTGTTCACTCGTCACGAGCACTATAAAAATGACGTCTATGTCCTGCCCAAACATCTGGATGAGAAAGTGGCCCGCTTGCATCTGCAGCGGGTGGGCGCCCGGTTAACGGAACTCACCGCGGAACAGGCGGCATATATCGGGGTGAAGGTGGAGGGACCTTACAAACCGGACCATTACCGTTACTGATAACTAACCATAGGTTCAACGTTCAACGTTCAACCTTGAACCCTGTACCTTATGGAAGCACAGAAACACTACACACCGAAATTCAGTTTCGAGTTCTTTCCGCCGAGAACGCCTGAGTCGACCGGTAAACTGCAAACTACCCAGCAAAGGCTCGCAAAACTGGCGCCGGATTTTTTTTCGGTAACCTTCGGCGCGGGCGGCAGCACACGTGAGAAGACCTTTGAGACCGTCATGGATATCCGTAAGAGCACGGGCATTGAAAGTGTCCCGCATATCTCCTGTATCGGCTTCTCCATTGAAAAGATCAGCGCGGTGCTGGAGGATTACAGGCGTGAAGAATTCAGGCATATTGTTGCCCTGAGGGGGGATCTGCCGTCCGGCGCCGTGGGTTCAGGTCCGCTTCGCTATGCGAACGAGCTGGTTGAATTTATCCGAAAAGAAACGGGCGATTACTTCCACATAGATGTTGCCTGCTACCCGGAATTCCATCCCCATGCCGCAAGCACCCGGAGTGACCTGGAGAATTTCGAACGTAAGGTCAAGGCCGGGGCCGACAGCGCCATTACACAATATTTCTATAATCCTGACGCCTATTTCCGTTTCATAGACAGCTGTGAACAGAGAGGCATCGATATACCCATCGTTCCGGGTATTATGCCGATAATCAATTGTACCCAGCTGGTCAGATTTTCCGAGGCTTGCGGTGCGGAGATCCCGCGCTGGATACTCTTTCGGTTACGGGATTTTGGCGATGACAGGCGCGCCATACGGGAATTCGGCATCGATGTATCCACCAGGCTATGTGACAGCCTGTTGAGCCAGGGTGCGCCGGGACTGCATATCTACTGCATGAATCAGCCGGAAGCCAGTGAGGCCATCTGGAAGAATCTGGGCCTGGACCAGCGTGCGAACCGGGTGTAGGCGGCAATTGCTTAAAATCTTTCAGGGTTTATAGTTGTGTGTAACCGGAAACACCGGAGTTTATGCCTTGTCCGAACTTAGCGATAATTTAATTCAAGACAGTACAAATCTCGACATCACAACCAGGCCTGAGTTACTCCTGGTCGATGATGATGCGCTTATCGTCGACACTTTATCTCTGGTTCTGCAACAGGATTATCTTGTCTATACAGCGAAGAGCAGAAAACAGGTCATGGATCTGTTACAGAATATCAAGAGTATTCCCAGCCTGGCGCTGGTTGATCTGGGCCTGCCGCCGCTGCCCCATAGCCCGGATGAGGGGTTCGAGTTGATAAATGAATTGGCGGCATTGAATCCGGGGATAAAAATCCTGGTGCTTTCCGGTCAGGACGACAAGGCGAATATACAACATGCCCTGACACTGGGTGCGGTGGATTTCATCCAGAAACCCTGTGATATCCCATTATTGAAGACACGGCTCACGCACCAAATCATGATGCTTGAAGCTGAAAAGCAAAAAGGGGGAGGTGAATCAAGCGGGGAGGATCTGCTGGGCGAAAGCGGCGAAATCGCTACTCTGCATGCCTTGATAAAACAGTTTGCCGATACGCCATTTCCTGTATTGATACAAGGTGAGTCCGGCAGTGGCAAGGAACTGGTAGCCCAATACCTGCATGAACATAGTTCCCGCTCCTCAGCGTCATTTCTCAGGGTTAACTGCGCGTCCTTTACCGCGGAACTCCTGGAGGCGCAGTTATTCGGGCATACCAAAGGGGCCTTTACCGGCGCGACGGTGGACAGGGTGGGGTTTTTTGAAGAATCCGGTGACGGCAGCCTGTTTCTGGATGAGATTGGGGATTTGCCCTTGCCGTTGCAATCAAAACTGTTACGGGTGCTTGAAAACGGAGAGTATTACAGACTTGGGGAGACTCAACCCAGAATTTCGAAGGCACGAATCATCGCAGCGACCAACCGTGAACTGAGAGAAGAGGTACACTCGGGCCTCTTCAGGAAGGACCTTTATCACCGCTTGAGCGTCTTAACCATCAATGTCCCGCCGCTACGGGACCGGGACCGGGACTGCCTGCTGCTGCTGGATTATTTCAGGGAGATGTATGCGGCCGGCAATGTAGCATTTGTCCTCGATAAAGAGGCTGAGATCTGCCTGACAGAGTATTCATTTCCGGGTAACGTGCGGGAGTTACGTAACATAGTCATCAGGCTCAGCGCCAAATATCCCGGTAAGAGAGTTGGCGTCGAGGAGTTACGGGCAGAACTTGAATCTCCGATCCCTACGCTGACCCCGGAAATGCAAAATGTCAGGGAAGAGGCGGTGGAGCAGGAGCTGCTCGACAAACCATTTCGACTGGACGACACACTCAAATCCTGGGAAAACCGCTATATATCGGCGGCACTGAGAATGAGCGGGGGTAATCTAAGTAAAGCGGCAAGGCTTCTGGGGATAAACCGTACTACACTTTACAGCAGGATCCAGCGGCTCTCTACCCAGGCAACGGAGTAACCGGCCTGCTTAAAAAGATTACAGGAAGCTCTGATTGCATCCGGGTTTGCTAACAAAACAAACAGACTAAATTTCAGAATTAAAATCAGGTGGGACGGAAAGCATGTACTACGATTATTTCGGACTGAAACAGCCGCCGTTCAGGATCACCCCTGATACCAATCTTTTTTTCCCGGGAGGAAACCGGGGGGCAATCCTTGAAGCGCTGGTCTACGCTGTTGTCAGTGGCGAGGGGATCATCAAGGTTGCGGGAGAGGTTGGCAGCGGCAAAACCATGCTGTGCCGGATGTTACAGGAGGAGTTGCCGGAAACTGTCGAGATAGTCTATCTGGCGAATCCCAGTCTGTCGCCGCAGAACATCCTGCATGCCATCGCTTTTGAACTGAAGCTGCCGGTACAATCGAACAGCTCCCGCCTGCAGGTGATGAATAAACTGCATAACTACCTGTTACAAAAACACAGTTCAGGCCAGCAGGTGGTGGTGTTCGTGGAAGAGGCACAGAGTATGCCCATCGCGACCCTGGAAGAGATCAGACTGCTGAGCAACCTGGAGACACAACAGAACAAGCTGTTACAGATTATTCTGTTCGGCCAACCCGAACTGGATCAGATGATCGGGCAACGTGAAATCCGGCAATTAAAGGAACGAATTACCTATAGCTTTCAATTAAATCCTTTCAAAATTAATGAAATAAAAGATTATCTCAATGCCCGTCTACGCGCCTGTGGTTACCGCTCCGTAGAAATCTTCAACAAGAGCGCTGTCAAGGAGATAAAGCGATTTTCCAACGGACTGGTTCGCCGCATCAACATTCTTGCCGATAAATCCATGCTCGCGGCCTATGCCACCGGCACCAACAGGGTGACGGCAAAACACGTCAGACAGGCGGCGCGGGACAGCGAATTTGTCACCTATCGGTGGCGCTTCCGGTTCCCGGCATTAATTGCATCCCTGTTTACGTTGGCCGTTGTGTTCACCTATTGGCAGTTGCAGGCTAAATCAATCGGGTCTGTTCCGGTTGCCAATAACGTGGGCGCCACAGATAAAATTGCCGCTGCAATCCGACACCCGCTACGCGCAGAACGGGCCGGCGAGGCGCCGGAGCAAAAGCGTGAATCAACGGATAGCTCTTCTCAAGACGAATCGGCAGGGGCTCATAATATGGCCGGGCAAACGGTCATTAAGATCGATAACAAGGCTGATAAGAGGCTAAATGAGCATGTCCCCGGCGAATCCTCTCAGGAATTGGCCGGGCCTGGTCCCGTCCCGGATGAAGAGGCCGGAACAGCTGTGCTCGCCCTTGATACAGCGCTTACGGGCAATCGCCCCGTGGAGTCCAGGACGCGGCTGGAAAATCATCAGTCACCGCCGGACCTTATCGAGACGGGCAAACAGAATGGAATCGAGCAACAATTGATCGGAATAAACAGCATCTTCGAGTTACAGGCCCTGGGCGATACGCGGCTGACCCGGAAAGAGCAGCTGGTGTTACAGAGACAACTGCGCGACCTGCCGCCCGAGGCTGCCTACCGGTTCGGTTTGTCTCCTGCAGGAGACAGATGTAAGCTATGTTGGTCCCTCATTTACAGGCCGTTGAGAGATCATGAAAAACTTTAACTTATAATGAGTTATATTAAGGTTATAATATGTTGGGGAAACTATAGAGGCGATCAGGGAGTGCCTGAGAAGATGAGGAACAACTATTGCCTGGAAAACCAAACCAAGGGCTGCTTATGAGGAAAATAGTAATTAGTATCTTAATGCTGTGCCTGCCGGGGTGTGCTGAACTACTCCCGGAGCCATTTGAACCTTCGCCTACGCATATCAATACCGGTGAGTCTGTCCCTCAGGACGATATCCCGGCCCTGGTGCAGCAGGTGCCTGTCCTGCCGGAACCGGAACCGGTTGCCGATCTGGAGAAATATACGGTAGTCGTCAATGAAGTGCCGGTGAAAGAGTTGCTTTTCGCCCTGGGCAGAGATGCCAAAATCAACATGGACATCGATCCCCGCATCGAAGGTGTGGTCACACTCAATGCGGTCGAGCAGACACTACCGCAGCTGCTGGATCGTATCACCAGACAGGTAGATCTGCGTTACGAGTTCAAGCAGGACAATCTAATCGTTATGCCCGATGATCCCTATTTCAGGACTTACAGTGTAGGCTACCTGAATCTGTCCAGGGAGACGTCCGGGACGGTAACGGTTTCCACCCAGATCGCCTCCACCAGTTCCGGTGGCGAGAGTGGCGGTGGTGGCGGTGGCGGGGGGAACACCTCTACAACCTCAATCAGCTCTGAATCCGACCACCATTTTTGGGAATCCCTGACACACAGCATTAACTCCATCATCAGTGCCGAAGGCCAGGAGTCGGCCGCCACTTCCAATGCACTGGTGGTCAATCCGGAGAGTGGTATCATTTCGGTACGCGCCACCGCCAGGCAGCATGAGCAGATCCAGCGGCTTATCGATCAGTCCCTGGAGAGTGTCAACCGCCAGGTCCTGATCCAGGCGACGGTGGTAGAGGTCGATCTTAGCGATCAGTATCAGGCCGGGATAGACTGGTCGGCGATTAATCTGACCGGCGCCGGTTTTAGCGCCGCATCCAAATTATTGGGCGCCTCTATTACGGGAGGTCTTCCCACTGTACCACCGTTAACCGGGCCGCCTGTTACGGATTCGGCATTCGTACTGAACTATACCAATCCGGACCCGGGTGGCGTACAAATCAATGCCGCCATTAGCCTGCTGTCTGAATTCGGTAATACCAAGGTGTTATCGAGCCCGCAGATCATGGTGTTGAATAACCACACGGCCGTATTAAAGGTTGTCGAGAACTTTGTCTATTTCGAGGTGGAACAAACGGTTGCGCCGGGCGTGCAGGGTTCGGAACCGGTTCTGTCAACGACAACGACCGCCCAGACTATCCCGGCGGGCCTGGTGATGACGGTAACGCCACAGATCAGCAGGGATGACAGCGTGACCTTCAAGATAAGACCGACCCTCTCCAGTGTGATCAGGACCGCGCCTGATCCGAATCCCGCGTTGCTCATTCCAAATCCTGTCCCCGTCGTACGCGTCCGGGAGATGGAATCGATCCTGAAGGTGAACAGCCATCAGATCGCGGTACTGGGCGGCCTGATGCAGGATACCTATCGTAACAAGGACAAAAAAACCCCGTTTGTGGCGGACTTGCCGTTCATCGGCGATCTGTTCAAGGCGAGAAGCAGGGAATCCATCAAGACCGAGTTGGTGATCTTTATCCGGCCGGTCGTCATCAAAAATGCCAGTGTCGAGGGGGATCTGAAGGAGTATAAGCAGTTTCTGCAACCCTCTAACAGCTCTGCGGGCATGTCAAGCAAAGAGGCGCCATAGAGATGAGCCTGTTGATGGACGCCTTGAAGAAGGCGGAGCAAGAAAAGAGAGAAGCGGCAAAGCGCTTGAAAACGAGGGCCGGGAGAGATCAGTTTGGCGAGGTGACCGGCGCCAATGAGGAACCCGGAGCAGGTGCTGCAAACGCTGCGGAAATTACCTCGGAACAGCCAATACAACGTATGGATCCTACCGTGGTGCGCTCCAGGGAAGAGATCTTTGCGGCAACCTCCAGCATAGCGCTGGCGCCAATGGAAGACGAAGACAAGGAGAAAAAAATGGAACGGGCGGACAGGAACCGGGAAGTTACCGAACAGGATACAACAGATGAAATCCCGATAGACTTGCCGGTAGATAAGATGGCTGCAGACCGGCATGAAGTGGATGAACTCGACACGACCGGACAGCTTCGAACCGGACAGGAGGCCCTTCCGGAACCGATGGATGAACCGGAGGCGGCCGAAACTGTCAGCCCACTCGACGAAACTATTCATGGGGCCACTCTGGATAGAGAGATAAGTCCCGATCTTTACCAGGAAACGATCAAGGGAGAACCTTTCGAAATCCCCAGCATTGAAGGGACCTATGACGAGACCCTGCCTGGTGTGCCAGCTGCCGAACTGGTCAGGGATATTGGAGGTAAACATCAACCCACGCCGGTTGCCGCCCAGACTGTATTTACTGCGGCCGGAACCACCGGCACTGGAATTAACTGGGCCATGATTACCGGGGGGATTATGGTTATCGTCATCGCCCTGGGTATTGTTGTCTATTACTCTATCACGCCGGTAACCAGGGATTTACCATCGCCGCTGGTAGCACGAAGGATCGAACAAATTATTCCGCATCAGCTTCCCGCTGATATCTCTGCCGGGAACGTGACCGGGACAACAACTCAACAGCCACTGATGGGCCAGACGCCTGCCAAAACCCAAACTCTCCCTGCACACACCGCTGCAGAAGCTTCGGCCGGGCCAGCCAGCGGAGTAGAGGTCGCTGGTGGGGCAAGTGAGGGCGCAGGGATGCCCGCCGTGCAGGCTGAAGAGGAGGGCGTAGCTGCTCCACCCCGGACGGCAAAGAACGCCCCAGCCGGGACAGGGGAACCTTTACCTGTTGAAACCAACGAAACAGTTGCCGATGCCGGAGGGCCGGCCGAAGAACGGACTGTGCCCGGGTTGCCGGCATCGATTGAAGTCACCCCGGCACTGATTAAAATCAGCCGCAGCAAGGTTCCCGACGATCGGGGAAAACTGATCAACGATGCTTATCAGGATTTCCAGAACGGCGATTATGTTGCAGCAAAATCCGCATACCAACAAGCCCTGCAATTATCACCGGACAACCGGGATGCCTTGCTCGGGCTGGGTGCTGTTGCGATAAATAATGGTGACATCTTGCAGGCATTCAGGATGTATTCGCGGTTACTGCGTATCGATCCCGAGGACACGGTCGCCAGGGCCATCCTCATTAATCTTCAAAACAAATCCGATCTGGTCAACCGGGAGAGCACCATCAAACTGCTGGCGTTCAAGCATCCTAAAGATCCATTCCTGCATTTTACTCTCGGCAATGTCTATGCCGCCCAGCAGCGCTGGGCGGAGGCCCAACAGGCATTTTTCGATGCCTATCGATACGACTCGTCCAATCCGGGCTATGCACTTAACCTGGCTATCAGCCTTGATCATATCGGCCAGACCGATACGGCACTGGATTATTATAATGCAGCGCTGCAACTCACAGAAGAAAAACCGGCAAGTTTCAATACAGCCAATGTGATTGCCCGCATTAAAACCCTGTCGACCAACGCGGGTCCCTGATCATGGTAACCGGCCAACACAAAAAACGCCTGCGCCTGGGTGAAATGCTGGTTAATAAAGGAGTAGCCACTCCTGATCAGATCGATATCGCTCTGACCGAGCAGAAAAGGAGCAAAGAACACCTGGGCAAGATCCTGGTGCGGCTCGGTTTCGCAACCGAATCGATAATCAGTGATGTAATTGGTGGCGTTATCGGGCAGGAAAGCGTTAATCTGACACGCGCCATCGCCGATAGTGAGGCAGTGTCCATGATACCGAAAGAGATGGCGCGGCGATTGAAGGTGCTCCCTCTCAATTACAAGAATAACCTGTTGACTCTGGCGATGGCGGACATATTCGATGTGGTGGCGCTGGATCAGATTAGCGCGCACCTGGGCGGGACAACAGAGGTCGTCCCCGTTCTCGCCGGTGAGGCGGAGATCGATAAGTCTATCGATCAATTTTATGGCTTCGAATTATCGGTGGACGGGATACTGAATGAGATCGAAACCGGGGAAATCGATTACCAGAGCCTGAATGCTGAAACCGGCGAATACAGTCAACCGGTTGTGCGCCTGGTAGATGCATTGCTGTCGGATGCAATCAAACGCGATGCCTCCGATATCCATTTTGAACCGGAAGAGGGGTTTCTGCGCTTCCGCTACCGTATCGATGGCGTGCTGCGGCAAATACGAAGCCTGCACAAAAACTACTGGTCGGCAATCGCGGTAAGATTAAAGGTCATGGCGGGCATGGATATCGCCGAAACACGGGCGCCACAGGACGGGCGTATCTCGTTGTCGCTTTCGGGCCGGCAGGTTGATTTCCGTGTGTCAACGCTGCCGACGGTACATGGTGAAAATATTGTATTGCGTATCCTGGACCGGCAAAAGGGCATCGTTTCACTTGAGGAACTGGGGTTGAACAATGATGAACTGTCCTCACTTAAACTCATGGTCGCGCGTCCGGAAGGGATTATTCTGGTCACGGGTCCTACCGGCAGTGGCAAAACCACGACACTTTATTCAATCCTGAATTATTTAAATAATGAATCCGTGAATATCATGACCCTGGAAGATCCGGTCGAATACCCATCGACCATGATCCGGCAAACATCAGCGAGCGATGCATCGCGTCTTGATTTTGCCAGCGGTATCAGGTCAATGATGCGGCAGGATCCGGATATTATCCTGGTTGGGGAAATACGCGATGAAGATACCGCCAGCATGGCATTACGCGCCGCCATGACCGGCCACCAGGTTTTTTCCACTTTGCACACCAACTCCGCGTTGGGGGTGATCCCCCGTCTGCTGGATATTGGCATCAAACCCGACATTCTGGCGGGCAATGTCATCGGTATTATCGCACAGCGCCTGGTACGGAAATTATGTGAAGCATGTAAGCAACCCCATGAGCTGGGAGACATTGAACGCAACCTGCTGGGATTAAAGGTTACTGACCGGCAACAGACCATCTACCAGGCTCAAGGCTGCCGGCAGTGCGATAACCTTGGCTATAAAGGACGTATCGCATTGATGGAGGTACTGCGGTTTAATGCTGACATGGATGAAATGATAGCCCGTCGCGCTTCGACCAATGAACTGATGCGCATGGCCCTGTCCAAGGGGTTCCGCCCACTTGCGGATGCCGGTGCATCCCGTGTCCTCGAAGGATCAACCAGCCTGGAAGAGATATCACGCGTCGTCGACTTGACCAACCGGCTTAAACATAATTAACAGCGATGGATTTTTTCCAATACAAGGCAATTGATCAGAAAGGCCGTATCCATAACGGCCAGGTGGATGCCATCAATATTGCAGATATGGAGATGCGTCTGCAGAAACTGGGCCTGGACCTGATCAATTTCAGGGAGACAAAATCTCCCAGTCAAAATGTTTCCGCCAGAGGCATCACCCGCAGGGACCTCATTATGTTCTGTATCCACCTGGAGTTAACGGCACGTGCGGGTGTTCCCGTCCTCGACAGCCTGGGAGATCTTCGGGACAGTACCGATAATCCACGCTTGCGTGATGTCATTTCAGCCATGGGTGAGTCCATTGAAGGCGGGAAAACCCTGTCCGCTGCAATGAGTGATTTCCCCGGCGTATTCAGTAATGTGTTCGTCAATCTGGTTGCCGCCGGCGAGCAAACCGGCGAGATAAGCGTCGTCTTCGCGAAACTGGCCGAGAACCTTAAATGGCAGGATGAGCAGGCGTCCCATACAAAAAAATTAATCATGTACCCTGCCTTTGTGGGAACGGTGGTAATCGGCGTAATTTTCTTCCTGATGATCTATCTGGTTCCACAATTGTTGAGTTTCGTGAAAACCATGGGACAGGAACTCCCCGCGCATACCATGGTATTGATTGCGGTTTCCAACGTGTTCGTAAATTACTGGTACCTGATTATATCCGTTCCCATTGTGTTAATCGTTTTTGTCGTAATCGGCATCAGGATCAGTCCTGCTATAAAATACAGATATGATCAATTGCTATTGATGATGCCTGTATTGGGGCCGATCCTGCAAAAAATCATCCTTGCACGCGTGGCCGGTTTCTTTGCCATGATGTACGCCTCAGGCATCACAATTATCGATTGTATCCGCACCGCCGCCGATATTGCCGGGAACCAGGCAATCAAAAAGGCCATACAAGATGTGCAGCAGAAAGTCGCGGACGGCAACACTCTAAGCTGGAGTTTTGCAGAAACAAAGTTGTTCCCGCCGTTGGTATTGAGAATGATCATCGTGGGCGAGAATACAGGCGCATTGCAGGAGTCGCTTGAGAACATTGCCTATTTTTATACCCGCGACGTCAGGGAGTCAATTGAAAGACTCCAGTCAATGATCGAACCTACCATGACCATTGTGCTGGGTTCCATAATCGGCTGGGTCATGTTTTCAATCCTGGGACCAATCTATGACCTCATCAGCAAAATCGACATTTGACTTTGGTAGACGCCGGGCGCTTTTTCTTAGTGCGCATAAAGCGGCCATATACCACTGGCAAAAGGGGGAACTGCGCACATCATATCTTTTCGATACAACCCAGGAAGGCCGCGAAAATTTCGAACGCTATTTGAGAGAAACCGCCAAGATCCCTGTTTATATACTGCTTGATGTTTTTGAAGAAGAGTACAGGCAGGAAACAATACCGCATGTATTTGGATCGGACAGGGCTGCAATCCTTGAGCGTAAAACATCACGTCTGTTTCGCGATACTCCCTATCATTACACCCGGGTACAGGGCCGTGAACAGGGCGGCCGGCGTGATGACCGTATTCTTCTGAGTGCGATCACAAATCCGGATATCGTCCGCCCCTGGGTATCTATGCTGGATAAATACAAGGTGCCATTAGTCAGCATTAATTCGTTACCGCTTTTTACCGAATCCCTGCTCGGCGATCTTCCGGAAGCATCAAATCGCATGCTAATCATCAGCCTGGAGAGTATCAGCGGTTTGCGTCAGACATTTTTCCAGAATAGTGAATTCCGCATAAGCCGTGTGGTACAGACGCCCCGTTATGGCACCACCGCATATGCGCCGCATATTATCGGGGAAGTGGAAAAAATACAGCGTTATTTAACCAGCGTGCGTCTGATATCAATCGACGATCCTCTGGACATCTATTTTCTTATGGCGGGCGAGTTACTGGAGGAATTAAACCAACATTATTCCGATTCAGGGATGGTTCGATACCACCTGCTGGATATCAATGAATTGATGCAACTCTCCGGTTTGTCGCGCAAGGTAAGCATTCCGTTCAGCGATCAGTTTTTTATTTACCAATACCTGAAAAGAATGCCGCAAAACTGTTATGCAACTCCTGCCGACAGGCGTTATGCCTTGATGAGGCGCATGCGTTATACCATGTCCGCAGCGAGTATTTTATTATTACTTGGCGGCGCCATCTGGAGCGGTTTTAATTTTGTCGAAGGCCTGACGTTAAAGCAGGACAGTCTTGCCGCCGAGAAAAAAGCGCAATTTTATTCGGCCCGTTACAAAATCGCACGGGAACGCCTGCCTCATACCCCCGTCGAACCGGAAGATTTGCAAGTGGCGGTTACCATTGCAGATACGCTCAAGAAATATAAAGCCTCGCCTATCGATATGATTAAATTTATCAGTGAAGGACTTGATAGCTTCACTGATGTGCGTCTGGATAATTTCGAATGGGCAGCCGGAACGGACCCCAATTTAAAGATCGGAAGCAGCAAGGCCGGCACACAAGACCAGGGTGTAGTCGGCTATACGAATGTCAGTTCTACCAATACCGGTTACCGCTTTTATCAAATAGCCCTGATCAAGGGGCATCTTGAGCCCTTCGAAGGTGACTTCAGAGAGGCGATAGCCACAATTAACCAATTTGCGGAAACCCTGCGTAACGGAAAGTCAGTCCATGATATCAGTATTGTCAGCTTTCCACTCGATATCAGTTCTTCCGCAAGCCTGCAAGGGAATACACAATCCGTCCGCAAACGGGCTGATTTCACCATAAGGATCGTGCTGGGGATTGGAAATGAAACGTGAGCATATTGACTGGACAGTCATAAGGGGGCCATTGGTCACTATAATAGTCTGCTTGAGCATAAGCGGCCTGCTGATCTCCGGCAGTTTTTACTTCAAAAACCGGATGAAGAAGGAGTTTAACCTGAACAATGCCCGTTTCCAGTCCATAAGCAGAAGATATCTGGCCGTCGATGAAGAAAAAAAACTGGTTAATAATTACTACCCGGAATTTATTAATCTTTATGATCGGGGCATTATCGGGAAAGAACGGCGACTCAACTGGATTGAAGTGCTTCGCAATGCAGGCACGGCCATTAATCTTCCATCTTTAAGTTACGAGATTAAATCGCAAAATGTTTACAACCCGGCATTTTCTGTTAACAAAGGACGTTACCAGCTTTACAAAAGCAATATGTCGTTGAATATGCAATTACTCCACGAAGGGGATTTGTTTAACCTGTTTGAGGCCCTCGACAAACAGGCCAAAGGCGCATACAGCATAAACACATGCAAGCTGAGCAGTAATTCGGACGTAATAAACGAGGACCCTGGTAAAGCCAATCTTAATGCGAAGTGTGACCTTGAATGGTTTACTATTAAACTGGCCGACGGCACGGAATTAAAGGTCTGAGAATGGTTAAATCAACAACTTGGCGTATCGGTCCGGGATTTATTCTGGGCCTACTATCACTGTCCTTTTATGCCTGTCCAGACATTGCCGGTGCTGCTGATTTCGGGCGTTTTTTTACCACGCCCCTGCAACGGCAACGCCTTGATGAACTGAGAAATACCAAACCGGAACCCGAAATTGATATTCAGGAAAATGAGATAGCCACGGAAGAAGAGGACAAAGTTGAATCACCGCCCCTCAATGCCATTACCGTAAAAGGCATTGTCTACAGGGACGACGGCAAGAGCACCGCCTGGGTTAATAACAGTAATACCTTTGAGGGCGATATCGCCTCACAGTATATCCCCGTTAGTGAAGACAACATTCATAATAACAGCATAAAGTTTGAATTGCCTGATAATAAAACCCGCATCTCGTTAAAGGTGGGCCAGACCTACAGTCCGGCGGATGATAAGGTAACGGATGTTATAGATGAGACAAATTCTGTACATTCCGGCCCCACTAAATAGAGGTGTTTGAACCCTCTAAAACGGCTTCATGATTTTTACCCGGCACATGACAGAAGCGAATAGAATCAAGCGTATCTCTTACGAACAACTACAATCCGGTTCGGTATTGCTGGTGTTTCTGCTGTTAATTATCATCGGCTCCGGTTATATGCTCCTGACCCGGTTGAACGTGACGGCGCGGCACTCTGTTTACAATCAGAGGACAGCGGTAGCGCTGGCGCAGGCGAAGCAGGCGTTAATCGCCTATGCGGTTACCTATTATGAATCAAACCCGGGGAAATACGGGTTCTTGCCCTGTCCTGATTCATTGCCGACTCTCGGTACTGAAGGGAATCAGGACCCTGGATGCGGATCCAGAAATGTTAACAGTCTGGGCAGGTTGCCGTGGAAAAGCCTGGGCTTGCCGCCACCCAGAGATGGCGATGGGGAGTGTTTATGGTACGCAGTCAGTGGTGAGTACAAGGTCAACAAGGCAACGAGGATGCTGAATGAAGACTCTAACGGTACATTCAGGATATACAAGCCTGATGGAACCGGTTTACTCGCGGGGACAGCGCCCGCAGATCGGCCGGTGGCCGTTATCATCGCACCGGGCAGGGCGCTGACCGTGCAAAACCAGGACCACACCCTGGAGGCGGGTGCGGTGATTTGCGGCGGCAATTATACCGCATCCAACTATCTCGATGCCGAGGTCCCTGCACCCCTGCCATCCGGGATTTTAAATTACGCTTTGGAAACGGGAAACAAAGATAGAGTTGATACGTTCATTTCCTCGAGTAATGCCACCAGGGAAACCTTCAATGATGTCATCGCCTTTATTACCCGGCGGGAGATCTTCGACGCCATAAGGAAACGTAATGATTACGCGCAGAAACTGTACGACAGTGCCGCAGTGAATAATCTCACCCGCAATGCGGCGGATTGCGTCAGGAAATGGGGGTTGAGCCATGGTGGCGGAAATTACAGCCTGCCCTGGCCGGCGCCTGTTGATCTGGACGATTACCGCAAGAACGGTGACTATGATGACGTCAATGGTTCGGCAAACCTTTTGTCAGGCCGTCTGCCCAATAAAATCAAATCAAGCAGGGATGCAGTGGGGGGCGGCAGTGACAAACTCATAGAGAATTGCAGCAATTTTACCTCATCGGCCGAATTAATGGCCCTGTGGAAAAACTGGAAGGACCATCTGTTCTATGCCGTGGCGGATGCCTATCAACCAGCCGCAGGGGCAACTCCGGCCTGCGGTAACGGGCTGCGTTGTATAACCGTCAATAACAACTATCCGGCCAATGCCAACCGGGATTATGCGGCAGTAGTCATATTTTCCAATACGCCACTGCCGGCACTTAATCAGATACGCGATGCACCTCCTATCGATGCCGATAACAAGGCGGACATAAACAACTACCTGGAAGGAAGCAATAACCCGGTACTCTATACCGACAGCGCTGGCGATGATACCAAACGTTACGATCAATTAAATACAACCAGTACCTTTAATGACGTTTTGTACTGCATCAATGATGATGACGGCGGTTCCGACACCCTCGCAGTTACGCCATGCCCTTCCATCTAACCAGGTAATTCCGTGTATTGATATTTATGCGCCACTCTTTATTCGGGTTTACGCTGATAGAACTTGCCATGGTTCTTTTTATCGTCTCCCTGCTCCTGGGTGGATTACTTGTGCCTTTGGCGACACAGGTCGAAGGCAGAAACAGGCAGTTGGCCCAACGTAAACTCGACGATATAAAAGAGGCCCTCATTGGTTTTGCCATCATAAACGGGCGTTTGCCCTGCCCCACGACCCAGACAGATCCCGCCGATGCAGCCTATGGGAGCGAGGATGCTGCGTGTAACGTCACCGTCACTACAGAAGGATTCCTGCCATGGAAAACGCTGGGAGTTTCAGCCTATGATCAATGGGGCGTTACGCGCGTCAGCAGCGCCGATCCCTGGAATGGATACTGGCGCTACCGGGTGGACAGAAATTTTTCTCTTCCCTTTAACCTGGGCACGGGGACGATTGATAATTTAACGGTGCAGGACAGCCAGAATAATACATTGACTTCCACCACGGAACGGCCCATAGCTATTGTCTACTCAACCGGTGCCAATCAGACCCAGGACGGCCAAAACTCAAGCTATGAGCAAAACCCTTCAGGTAACGCTACGGGTACCGTACCTAACGGTTATCCCTTATATCAGGGCGGAGAAGCGAATAATGTCACCGTATTCGATGACATAACCATATGGTTAACCCGGCCCCTGCTGTTTAATCGTATGGTGGTATCAGGCAAGCTGCCTTGAGAGTTCAAAGCAGACATTACCGTCCCGATTACTTTTAAGTGCCAGTGAATAGCCCATTGATTCAGCCTGGCGGGCCGCCTGAAAAAGCCCGATACCCAGACCACTGCTGGAATTCACGGGTTCTTTCAGTAACACACAAGCCATCTTCTCCGGAATTTTACTTCCATTATCTGACACACTGAGATGAACAGTGTTTGCATCGCTATGCAAGGATAGCGTTATCGATAAACCCGCCTCACTCTGCATCTTCACTCTAATATTTTCCAGCAGGTTTTCCACAACACTGTCAAACAGATCAGAGGGTATAAGCGGATTACCCGTCATATCGGAATGAAACACAATATTTGTTCGACTGTTCCTGCTCCTGACATCTCCCCACCACTCCTTCAGGTATATTTTTTCCCGCGAGCGGTTTTGCGGTAGCTGCAATTTGGTTAATGCAAGTTGCAGCCTCTGGGTCAGGTGCGGAAATTGTTTTTCCAGAAGACCCTGAGCGATTTTTCTGTTGGCATTCTCATCCTTGTCCTGGGTAATAAAACTCGTGATGACCTGAAATGATTGCAGAATATTCTTGATATCATGGGTAACCCTTGCGCCGGTCTCATAGATTGCATGCATCTGCGCCTGTTGCATCAGTTTACGTTCATGTATTTTCGCAACATAAAAATTCTCTATTAACTGGACCAACAGGGTACAATGCAGATATAAAGCGCCGCCGATCCAGTTGTTCGAATAAATGTTTACAGTTAATTCATTCGTCCTGAATTCGGCACCGGTTTTTACAAGATTTCCACATTCACCATTCAAGTCCCGGGTTTGCCATTTTACTCCGGCAATCCAGGGCAGGCTGACAAGTTCATCGAAGGCGGCTTCCAGAAATTCTGAGGGTGTTTGTTGTTGGCGGGCAAGTTCCGACAGGTTCGTTAACCAACGCTCAAAAGGCGTGCCAATGTTAAGTAAAGACCGGGTCCAGAGCTGTGAAAGACCGCTGAACCCCAGCCGTGGAGACAACAACCAGCTAATAGCAAAAAGAAACAGGGCAATAGCCAATAGAGTCTGTATCAGCGAGATAAGGTATTCGATCCCACCCAGATACATATTTAACAGGCTGCCGAAAATAAGCGCGCTGATTAATGTGGAGGTAGTGAGGGCATGCAGGATATCAACCGACTGCATGGATGCGCCTTCTGAACTTATTGGAAAAAGAGTGATAAAAACAGGCAACACAGGCAGGCTTATTCTGAACAAGTCTCTCACACTGCCTGATACGGCAATGTTGAACAGGCCGGTCGTGCATTCGATAACAAGCTCCGAGGTGAGGAATAGCAACACGATCATATAGGTATTTCTTTCCTGCCGGTTAATTAATACCCTGCCCCCCGCAAAACCGCTCAACAGGATTAACCAGCCAAACATGAGCCACCATGTTATGAATTTTACAAACACCAGTGTCAGGATGATAAAGAGCAGGCTGTTTTGCCAGGACAAGCGTTCATCGCTGCGCCACACCGGCTGCCATAATAAGAATAGTCCCAGATGTATCAACATAAATGAACGGGACAGCGGGCTGCCGAAATCAATCCAGAGAGAAAAGTGCAGGGCCTCCAGCATTAAAGCAAGTATAATCAATTCCCGCCTGGTACTTAGCTTCTGTATGATGGGATTCATCCGTTCAAATATATATATGAAAAGCCCGGAACAGGTCAATCCTCGAACTTTTCGGGCCCGGAAAATGAAAATATGCTTTTCTTTCGTTCACAAGATTATTTGCCTGGAGCTGCCGGTTTTGGCGGCATATCCTTGTAGTATGGGAAACACCGCCTTTGTCGGAGTTTCCACGGTAATAAATAGCGCTTATATTACAGCCTGCTATCTTTTTATGTGAACCGTTTTTTTATCTGTTTATGGCACACTCAACGATTACTATAGCCCGATTTACCTTCTACGAGGCGGTACACAACCGCCTGTTTGGCCTGATGGCGGCAGGCCTGGTTTGTATCCTGGGGCTGAGTGAATTTATCGGGGAACTTGCCATCACCGAGACCAGGCAGATGCAGAGCGTCCTGGTCGGCTCCGGGTTACGTTTTTTCGCCGTCTGTGTCATTGGACTGTTTGTCGTTACCAGTATGATCAGGGAATTTAACGATAAAGGATTCGAAATGATGTTATCGTTACCCATCCCGCGCTCTTCTTATTATTTCGGCAAGTTTTTCGGATTCTTCCTGCTGGCGCTTGTCATCGCCATGGCTGCAAGCAGCATCTTGTTGATTTACAGCCAATTTTCATATGTATTGTTATGGTTTCTGTCACTCCTATGTGAATTACTGATTATCATCGCGTTAAGTCTGTTATGCCTGTTTACTTTCACTAACGTAACGGTAGCTTTTGCAGCGGTTATTGCCTTCTACCTCCTGTCAAGGAGCATGTATGTTATCCGGCTTATCAGTGACAGCCCGATACTTGAGTTCAAGACCTATTCGCAGGAAATTATAAAATTCGTTATCGATTCCATTGCTTTTATCCTGCCGGATCTGAATATTTTCACCCAGAGTGCATGGCTTGCGTATGGTGGAGGGATAAATAGTATTGGCCCGGTCCTGATGCAAACAGCCATTTATCTGGTTCTCCTGACGGCAGCCGGTCTTTTCGATCTGTATCGCAAGGATTTCTAGCCGATCATCGGAGCGTCGATCATGGAGTCTATCAAACAGATAATGCATAACAGGGAACGGCCTGTTAATGTCGTTCCTGTTGCAGTGATAGTAATTTTAATTTGTGCTTTTTCGGTACAGCTTGCCTGGCATGCATGGCGTCCGTCTGCTGTGGCAAAGGTGTCGAAATTACCCGATCCGCCGCCAGCAATTTTATTGCGGGCTTTGGATTTGGGCGAACCGGTTACACTTTCCAGGATATTAATGCTCTGGTTGCAATCCTTCGATTATCAGCCCGGGATCAGTATTCCCTTTAAGAATTTGGACTATAACAGGCTGATTGGTTGGTTACAGCTGGTTCTGGACATGGACAATAAAACACAATATCCCTTGCTCTCCGCCAGCAGGCTTTACAGTGAAGTTCCTGATGAAGTCAGGCAAAGGCAGATACTGGAATTCGTCTATCTCAAGTTTCTTGAAAATCCCAATGCGAGATGGCCCTGGTTGGTACATGCGGTATATGTTGCCAAGCATAAACTAAAGGATCTGGATCTTGCCTATAAATATGCCAAGGCCTTGCGTGTCTATGCCAACGGGGATAATGTGCCCTCCTGGGCGAGACAGATGGAGCTTTTCATTCTCGATGATCAGGGGGATTCGGAAGGGGCCAGGATATTGCTTGGCGGGCTGCTTGAGAGCGGCGTTATCAAAGACCGCAATGAATTAAGATTTCTGCAGGAACGGCTAGGGATACATAAATCAAACAATAAGTAAAAAATAAGGGATCTTCAGCAGAATCTGTGGGTTGATATATAAACAGTAGCCCGTCATTCCCGT
>JBHHYN010000032.1:0-24146 GCA_046757565.1 Gammaproteobacteria bacterium
CCTGACTTGAGGTTGATGATGCACTGCGGCGGCGGGGGTTTTAAGCGTCAATTTAAAAAAGCGGACAGATCCGGGGCACTGCTGGCCCTGATCCTGGGTGACGCGGAGCTGGAGAAGAAAACGATCGGCATAAAACCCCTCAGACAGGATGCCGCTCAGATAGAAGTACCTTGGGAGCAATTGACCGGGACCCTGAGTCAAAAATTGGAGTTGTAACCATAAGGAAGAATGTATAATGCGCGCCTTGCTCGAGAAGTTGTTAAACACTGCACCCCATTCATTCATTTTCGGAGGTTCCCTTGGACGTATATCGCACAGATGAAGAACAGATCGAGGTCCTGAAGCGGTGGTTTGAGGAGAACGGTATATCGGTCATTGCGGGAATTGTTCTGGGACTTGGAGCAATCTTTGGCTGGCGCGGCTGGCAAAACCATAAAATCGAACAGGCTGGCGCCGCCTCGCTGCTGTATCAGAAGATGATTATCGCCGAAAGGGACGATGACAACCGGGACAAGGCGCGTGAGACGGCAGAAAAAATCGTGGCTGACTACGGCTCGACTGCTTATGCCGTATTCGCAAAACTGACACTTGCCAAACTTGCTGCAGACGCTAACGATTTCGATAGTGCCGCCATGCAGCTTCGCTGGGCACTCGAGCATACCAATGAAAAAAGTCTCGAACACCTGGTACGCCTGCGCCTTGCCCGGGTAGTGATTGCCCAGGGAAATTACGATGCAGCCCTTAAGCTGCTGGAGAGCGGGGATCCGGGTCAGTTTGAGTCCGGTTATGACGAACTGAGAGGCGATATTTTCACCTTGAAAGGCAAACTGGAACCTGCGCGCAACGCTTACCAACAGGCGATCACAAATAAACGTGCGTCGCATAACGATATATCCGCATTGCAGATGAAACTGGATGATCTTGGCCAAATAGGACAACAATGACGGGCCGTTTCATTTTCTGTTTGTCAGTCATGATGGTGACTGGTTGCAGCGTTGTAAACTCGGTAAGTAACTATTTTGCCAGTGAAGATAATGCCGAACCCCCGGCACCGCTGATCACATTCAGACAGCAGCTGAGTGTTGTAAAACTCTGGTCGAAAAAAACCGGGAGTGGTACGGACAAGCAATACCTGAAGCTTGCGCCAATCATTGCCAGACAGCGCCTTTATATCGCTGATGCGGATGGCAGGCTTAAAGCAATGGATGCCATTAACGGCGGATCGATCTGGTCGCTGGACACCGATATCAACATTACGGGGGGGCCCGGTTTTGGTGAGAATACGACGTTAGTCGGTGGTAACGAGGGTGACGTGATTGCCTACAATTCGGACTCTGGGAAAAAAATATGGGAGTCCACGGTTTCGAGTGAAATCCTGTCTCCCCCGCAGCGGTCGGAAAATGTCGTCATCGTGCGCACCATTGACGGAAAAGTCTTTGCCCTGAACGGCACCGACGGGGAACGCCTGTGGATATATGACAGGAGCGTACCTGCCCTGACACTTCGGGGCACCGCAACACCGGTCATCACTGACGGTGTGGTCATTGCCGGTTTCGATGGCGGGCGGCTGGCGGCGCTTGAGCTTCACACGGGCAAGTTACTGTGGGAAACACGCATCACGACTGCTCGAGGCAGTTCCGAACTCGAACGCATGGTGGATATCGATTCAACACCATTGGTTATCGATGGCGTCATATATGTCGCCACCTTTCAGGGCCACGTGGCCGCCGTTCAGTTGGAGACAGGACGCATTCTCTGGACCCGTGACATATCTTCTTATGCCGGGTTAGCCGTGGATACAAAATACATTTACGTCACCGATGATGACAGCCATATCCAGGCATACGATCGCTTCACCGGGACCTCCTTATGGAAGCAGAAAAAACTGCATGCCCGGAATGTAACGGCACCGGCAGGTATCGGCGATTATCTTGTGGTTGGAGACCTGGAAGGATATCTGCACTGGATGAGCAAGGCATCGGGTAAATTTGTCGCCCGCACCAGGGTTTCAGATGAGCGCATCATCGTATCACCGATAACTGCCGGGAAATTTCTCTACGCCTACTGCAGCGACGGGACCCTGGCTGCCTATACGTACCGCTAGCGGACGATGCGTCATGACACTCAGCATCGCTATCATTGGCCGGCCCAACGTCGGCAAGTCAAGCCTGTTTAACCGGCTCACCCGCAGCCGCAATGCCTTGGTTGCCGATTTCCCGGGAGTAACGCGGGATCGCCTGTATGGGATTACTGATCATAACGACAGGGCATTCATCCTCATCGATACAGGCGGGCTTTGTGACGGCAATGAGGCAAACCAGCCTCTCTCGGAAATTATATCAGAACAGTCATTAAGGGCCATTAAAGAAGCAGATGCCGTGTTTTGGCTGGTCGATGGCCGCTCCGGCTTGACAGCGACAGATGAAACCCTGGCGCAACAACTGCGCAGTCTGCATGCACACATGTATCTGCTGGTAAACAAGACTGAAGGGCTGGACCCCCATACAGCTTGTGCTGAATTTCATGCCCTGGGCATGGGCACGCCACGCCCCGTCTCAGCCAAACGGGGAGATGGGATATCAGAACTAATGGACGCGGTAGTCGCTGAATTCCCGGATCACGGCCCCATTGCCGATTTGCCCCAAGGACTCCGGATCACGCTCATCGGCCGTCCCAACGTTGGCAAATCCACCTTGATCAACCGCATACTGGGGGAACAACGAATGTTGACGTTCCCGCAACCAGGCACAACACGAGACAGCGTTGTTATCCCCTTCCAACGACAAAAGAAGGATTATATCCTGGTGGATACAGCAGGGATCAGACGCCGCTCACGGGTCACTGATACTATTGAAAAATTCAGTATCGTAAAAGCACTGGAGGCAATAGAGACGGCACAGATAACCATTCTCGTCATTGATGCACAGGAAGCCGTTACCGAACAGGATCTGAGTTTACTTGGTTTGACTGCGGAGTCGGGCAAATCGTTGATCATTGCAATCAACAAGTGGGATGGTCTGGACACCGATCAGAAGAGGAAGATTAAAAACCAGGTGGAACGGAGGCTTGCATTTGTCGACTATGCCTGCATCCATTTCATCTCTGCTCTGCATGGCAGCGGGGTAGGAAAAATATTCAGCAGCATCGATAAAATCGGCGCCATACTGAAACGGGAGATAAAACCGTCCAAAATTACTGAAATACTGAGCAATGCCGTCAAGGCACATTCTCCGCCCATGATCCACGGCCGGCGTATCAAACTACGCTATGCACATCTCGGCGGTTATAACCCCCTGCGTATTATAATACACGGTAACCAGACCGAACATATCCCGGCCTCTTATCGACGCTACTTGTCAAACACTTTTCGCAAGCAACTAAAACTTATCGGAACACCTGTAGTCGTTCTATTCAAGCGTAATCAAAACCCATACAAGGGGAAAAAAAATATACTGAGTAAACACCAGTTTGTTAAACGAAAGCGCTTAATAAAACACGCCAGGAGAAAATAGAAGAAAAACTGTCAGGGAATCCGTCCGATAAAAAACCGCCATTTACAACTGATTATATTGGTCCCGTATCGATTCAAGAATTCTACCTGCGTCGTCACTATTTTCCCAGTCACCGCTATCGTTAAGCACAATCAACTCTGTCTTATCACCCACTCCGGTAAGACTGATTTGATACTTTTTACCCTGTGGTTCATCGTCTTTCCAGAAAGCCAGTTTGGACATCCAGCCCTTTTTCTCTCCGCTGGAAGACTCGAAATAGGATATAAAGTACAAACCTTTGTCCTGCTCCTTTTTATTGATAACAAAGCCGGCGCGCTGTAATACAATTTCTGTCTGCCGCCAGGCATAACTGTATTCAACAGGCATGGAGAGCAATAACTTGCCTTCATCAACATCCTGTAATTCAGCCTTCTTTTTTTGATTGGCATGGTCCTGGGCCCGGTCCGGTGAAGGCGTTGTAGCAACGGCCCTTGATGCTCGATCCGGCCCCTCATTGAAATAAAGGTTTAATTCACCAACAAGTTCTTTCTCAGTATCGATGTTTGTCTCTTCATTACCCCACACAGCAGTACCGTTTTCCTGACTGATTTGCCGTTGACGCGTATTGGACACATACAGTACGGTAATCCCCGGTTCGGCCCCTGCTTCAGAAAAGACCTTGAACTTGTTTCTATACACAAAACCGCCCTCTGAAACAGGCGGGGACCAGTCAGTTGCCAGCACGCCGAGTTCAGCATCATCAATATCGATAACATATCCCTTATCAGAAAAAAATTGCCGCAGCCTTGGCCAAACTTCCAGGTTCGATCCCATTACGGCCAGCCACTGCTCATCCTGAGAACTTCCGCTCGTGAGGGCATTTGCGCCCGTCGCAGAGACACCCCTCCTGGAACGTTGATGTCTGTAGCCGGAAAAGGTCGCGGGATTTTCCCCAGGGATCGACATCTCGTCGTTGCTGGTGCTGGCCGTCAAATCCGGAGGCACTTCCAGATCAGGTAATGACTCGCTTTTTTTATACTCTGTGCGCGTGTCCGGAATCACTTTGTCCAGAGAAGGCAGGTAGGAACATCCTATAAAACCCAATAATAAAGGAAAGACAAGAAATAACCGCATCATGCTACACACCACAACGTTACAAAATCCCGGCGGTATGCATCGCAGCTTCCAGATCAGCTTCATATTGTGCCGCCAACCAGGTCATGGGCAGACGCATACCATTGTTGATGAGCCCCAGCCGGTGTACGGCCCATTTGACCGGGATGGGATTGGATTCCAGAAAGAGTTTCTCATGCAGATCAGCCAGCCGGTCATTGATTTTCCTGGCTGCATCGGGGTTATGATTAAGGGCGTATCTGCACATTTCATGCATGCCTCCTGGAACCACATTTGCCGTAACCGAAATAACGCCGTCACCTCCCTGTAGTATAAATTCACATGCGCTGGCATCATCACCGCTTACCAGCATGAAGTCGTTACCGCATAAATCCCTTATTGCCCGAATCCGGTCAAGATCGCCGGTCGCTTCCTTGACACCGATAATATTGGGAATCTGCGCCAACCTGCCTATTGTTTCAGGCAGCATATCACAAGCCGTCCTGCCCGGTACATTATAGAGAATCTGTGGAATATCCACCGTTTCGGCAACTGTTCTGTGATGTTGATACAGGCCCTCCTGGGTCGGTTTATTATAATATGGCGTGACCAGCAGACAGGCATCGGCGCCGGCATCCCTGGCGCATTCGGTCAGACTGATCGCCTCAATTGTGGAATTTGCCCCGCTGCCTGCGATAACCGGTTTTCTGCCGTGAACGATGTCAACAACCCGGCGGATGACATCACAATGCTCGGGTTCGGTCAGTGTTGCAGACTCTCCCGTGGTACCGACAGCAACGATAGCATCTGTGCCGTTATCAATATGGAATTCAATGAGCCGTTGCAGACCTTCGAAATCTACCTCTGCATCCGCCGTCACGCCATTTTTCATGGGCGTCACCAGGGCCACCATACTACCTCGAAACATCACCTATCCCATTGATTATTTTAAAAGTAATGAGTCGCAAACACACGAGGCTCAATGCCGAATCAAAATAAAATTGTTACTGAAACCACTCTCTAAAGAGCATACTAAATCAGGGCGCATATGGTACTTGTATGGCCATAGCATGACAAGATCTGCAAGGACTATTTATCCCCTGAACGTTGACTCCGGAGAATTTTGAGATCGATTTATTATGGATGTTATGATGCAACCGGCCAGATGAGCAGGTAAGTAGTTTTTTACGGCCATGAATAAATCAATCCTTTAGTCATTCAGGACAGGTAAACACCATGAGTAACGTAAGCATCGGCAAAAAAGTTCCTGCATTTACATCAGCTGCCACCAGCGGCAGGAAAATAAAATTTTCCGGGCTGAAAGGAAAAAACATTATCCTCTATTTTTATCCCAAGGACAGCACACCCGGTTGCACAAAGGAAGGACAGGATTTTCGAGATAATATTCGCAAATTTCGTGCACGCAACACGGTCATTTACGGTATATCGAGGGACGGTCTGGATTCGCATGAAAAATTTAAAAGCAAGCAGCGTTTCCCGTTTGATCTGATCTCGGATGAAGACGAAAAACTGTGCAAGCAATTTGATGTGATTAAGATAAAGAACATGTATGGCAGAAAAGTCCGGGGAATTGAACGCAGCACGTTTTTATTTGATGACAGGGGAATCTTACGCCGCGAATGGCGCAAGGTTAAGGTCGATGGCCATGTTGATGAGGTCCTGCAGGCAGTAAAAGAACTCTGAAAATCTTCCCGTACCAATCCCGAAAAAATGTCTTTCAGGAACACCGGGAATCCTGTTGCAACTCTGCCGATTGGTTGTTTGTGTCTAGGTCGAGTCTTGCTGCGATTCCTCAACAACATCGTGCGTCGTGGGCCAGATGTTGATCAGTGCCTTCACGAGGGTTGCCAGAGGTATGGCAAAAAACACGCCCCAGAACCCCCATAAACCACCAAACACAAGTATGGCTGCAATGATCGCAACCGGGTGAAGATTTACCACGTCGGAAAACAGAACAGGCACCAGCACATTGCCATCAAGGAATTGCAGGACCAGATACCACACCATAAGCCAGGCGAAGTCTGCCTGCAGGCCCCATTGGAAATAACCGACTACCGCAACCGGTAGAGTTACGGTTGCCGCACCGATATACGGTATCAACACAGAGAGACCGACAATAAGGGCCAGCAAAGAAGCATAGTTAAGACCCATAACTGTGAATATCACATAGGCCGCACTCCCGACAATAATAATTTCATAGACCTTGCCACGTATGTAATTACCGATCTGGGCGTCCATCTCATGCCAGAGATGGGTCACCAGAGCGCGATCCGTCGGCAGAAAGCGGCTTAACCATTCCAGAATTCCGGTTTTATCCTTAAGGAAAAAAAAGATCATTAACGGCACCAGCACAAGATAGGTGACAATAATGGGAATGGAAGCAAACGATACGGACAATACATTTTGTCCAATAGCACTCATATCGCCGCTCAATCCCCGGATTATCTCCCTGATCGCATCTTCCGAAATAATCTCCGGGTATTGTTCCGGCAGGCGCATTAATAGCCCCTGACCTTTGTTTATCATGCGCGGGACTTCCTGAAAAAACTGGCTTGCCTGCCGTGACAGGACAGGCAGCAGGATCAGGACAAGAAAAACCATAAAGGCCGCAAACAGCATGAATACAATATTGACCGCCAGTATACGGGGAGCACGCCGCTGCTCGCACTTACTGACAGGCCCCTCCAGCAGATAAGCAAAAACGATCGATGCCAGTAATGGGGCCAGCATCTCTCCCATGAAATAGATGGTAATAAAACTGACTACAATTAATACCGTAAGCAATGAGGCCTGCGGATCGGTAAAATAGCGGCGATACCAGGTATTGAGAAAATTAAACATAAATTACCGAACTCCGTCTTATTCAGTTTTCTTTTATCATAACGGGAATGGATACTGTTCACTACCCGCGATCCGGCGAAATAGATGACTGAAGAGAGAAATGAAACAGATTACCGGCAGCTTGCCCGGCAAATCAAGCAATGGGGCGCTGAACTCGGCTTTCAGCAGGTCGCTATCACCGGTACGGACCTGTCTGCAGACGAGGTCCATTTGCTGAACTGGCTCAGGCATAATCGTCATGGTGAGATGGACTACATGTCCCGGCATGGAACGAAGCGCAGCAGACCGGCCGATCTGGCGCCCGGGACCCTGCGCATTATATCCGTACGTATGGATTACTACCCTCCCGATGCGAAACAGACAAAAAAAGTCCTGCACACACCCGAACTCGGTTTTATCTCCCGTTATGCCCTGGGCCGGGATTATCACAAGGTACTGCGGGGGCGGTTACGAAAACTCGCTGGTAAGATCCTGCAACATACCGGTCCATTTGCTTACAGAGCGTTTACCGACAGTGCACCGGTGCTGGAAAAGGCATTGGCACGAAACGCCGGTCTTGGCTGGATCGGCAAACACGCTAACCTGATCCACCCCCGGGCAGGGTCATGGTTTTTCCTTGGAGAGTTGTGTACCGATCTGCCTCTGCCTATTGATGTACCCTTTACAAGCAATCACTGCGGTACCTGCAGCGCCTGTATGCAGATCTGCCCGACCGGGGCAATCATCGCCCCTTATCAGGTTGATGCCCGCCGCTGCATCTCCTACCTCACTATTGAACTGCGTGGCTCCATACCGGAACGGTTCCGCCCTTTGATTGGCAACCGCATATTCGGCTGCGATGACTGCCAGCTTGTCTGTCCCTGGAACAGGTTTGCCAGACACTCCCCAGAAAAGGATTTTCGTACCCGCCACGGCCTTGATGCACCGGAACTGGCTGATCTGTTCCAGTGGAGCAAAGAGAAATTCCTCAAAAAGACTGAAGGCAGCGCCATCCGCAGGATCGGCCATAAACGCTGGCTCAGAAACATCGCCGTTGCCCTCGGTAACGCCCCGACTACCAGCAGGATCGTCCGGGTGCTACAACAGGGAAAAAATCACGCCTCGGCAATGGTCAGGGAACATGTAACCTGGGCATTGAAACAACATGAACTCAGGAAATAAGGAACACGCCGCTCATCTGTAGGTCCTATTCATCGATCTCCTGGCAGATTTGTGTCAATACACCCAGGGTATCATCACGTTCCAGATCGGCAACGCGCCAGTTGGAGATCCCCTTTCTGGGCACAGTATCAGTCATTTTCCCTCCTCGTGATTCGATGGTCCTGATCGCTGTCGGCAGATCTTCAACTTCGTAAGAGATGATGTAGAAACCTTCACCCCGCTGTTGCAGTATCCTGCCCGGAACTGTGTCCATCTGCAGCGGCTGGACCAGAACAAGCCATACTTCACCAAGCCTGAGCCTTGCTGTCCTGACCGGCCGTGCCGGATGTTCTTCAATCTGATCGAAATGCATCCCCAGTAGATGTTCATAGCGTTCCACTGCCTGATCCAGATTGCGCACAACAAAACCAATATGATGTATTCGCTTTAACTGCATCAAATAACTCCTTTTGCCTCAAGCTCCTCAAGCCTGTCATCGGCGATATCAAGCAGGCCACCATATATCTCTTTGTTATGCTCCCCCAACTCCGGTCCAACCCATTTTACCTTTCCTGGTGTTTCGGAAAGTTTCGGAAAAACATTCTGCATCTTGATTTCGCCAAAGGCCGGGTGCAAGAGTGAAATGATGGCTTCCCGTGCCTTGAAATGTTCGTCTTCAAGCATATCAGCAGCTTTATATATCTTGCCGTTCGGCACCCCATGTTTATTCATTAATTCTCTCAATTGCATGGAGGTAAGGGTCTTTGTCCATTTGCTGATGATATCGTCAAGCTCCTGCTGATGCCGGCCCCGGGAGGAGTGTGTCTTGTAACGCTCGTCCCCGGCAAGTTCAGGCCGTCCCATCGCCTCCGCAAAACGCTTGAATACCGTATCCTGATTGGCCGCAATCAGATATTCACCGTCCTTGGTCGGATAGGCATTTGCCGGCGCCACATTAGGCAGAATAGAACCGGTGCGCTCACGTATATAGCCGGCCTTCTGGTACTCCGGGATCAATGACTCCATCATGGCAAACACCGCCTCGTAAATCGCCGAATCGACTATCTGGCCCTTGCCGGTAGTTTCCCTTGCATGCACGGCACACAATCCACCCAGTGCGCCAAAGCATGCAGCCAGCGAATCACCGATACTGATTCCCATGCGGCTCGGTGGCTTTTCAGGATCACCCACAACGTTACGCAGACCGCCCATGGCTTCGCCGATGGAACCGTATCCGGCTTGTGAGGCATAGGGTCCGGTCTGACCAAAACCGGTAACACGGATCATGATCAGCCCGGGATTAATACCGGCCAGTTGCTCATAACCCAGGTTCCAGCGCTCCATCGTTCCGGGACGAAAGTTTTCAATCAGAATGTCTGTAGTCTTGACCAGTTGTTTAATAATCTCCTGTCCCTCAGCTTCCCGCGCATTCAAGGTTATGGATTTTTTGTTGCGGGCGACCACTGGCCACCAGAGTGACATTCCATGGGCCTTCTCCTGGCCCCATTCGCGCATTGGATCACCGATTTTTGGCTGCTCGATCTTGATGACCTCCGCACCGAAATCACCCAATAGCTGACCACAAAACGGGCCGGCCAGCAGTACCCCCATTTCCAGAACACGGAGATTGGAGAGAGGGCCATCCGACTCAAGAGATTCTTCTTTCGTCATGTAATCTTTATCGGGTAAATTTAAAGCGGGAACCCTTACAGAGGATAAGGTTTTTTATTGTCAGTCAGCCCCTGATTTTGGTAAAAATTGATTAAAAATAGATATTGTATTTTTAACCAGTATGAATCATATTGTATACATAATACAGGATATCTTACAGTATTAGTCGCAAAAAACTTTCATTTGTATACATTAGGCTGATGATTCCTTGGCATAATATAAGAGCATAGCCTTTCGCAAGGCAGATATTATCTATATGTAATAGAGTATTGTCATGACAGAGTTCGTTGAGATCATTGATGTCGCCCCTCGAGACGGCCTGCAGAGTCAGCCGAAATTGCTCGATACAAAAACCAAACTGGAATTTATCGGCCGCTTAATCGACGCAGGGGTGCGCCGCATGGAGATCGCCAGCTTTGTCAATCCGAAACGCGTACCACAAATGGCCGATGTCGATGAACTGATCCAGGGCTTGCCGGATCACGAAGAGGTGACCTATATCGGCCTGGTCCTGAATAAACGTGGTTATGAACGGGCCATCGCAAGCGGTATCGACGAAATTAATTGTGTGGTCCTGGCATCCGATACCTTTAACCAGCGTAACCAAGGAGCCACCACGGAACAGACCATGGCGTCCATCAAGGGCATAACTTCACAGGCCCGTAATGAAGGGCTAGCCTGCGGCGTGACCATTGGGGCGGCTTTTGGCTGCCCGTTTGAAGGGGAGGTGCCGGTATCCCGGGTAGTGGACCTTGCTGCACGCCTGACGCAGTTGGGCGTGAAAGAGATCGCGCTGGCGGATACCATTGGTGTTGCGGGACCTTCCGATGTAACCCGGGTCATCCGTGCCGTCAGTAGAGTCTGTGGTGATGCCCGGTTGCGGTGTCACTTTCATAATACCCGCAATACCGGGGTGGCAAACGCATACGTTGCCATTCAGGAAGGGATCAGGACCCTGGATACCAGTTGCGGTGGTGTCGGAGGTTGCCCGTTTGCGCCTGCGGCAACGGGAAACGTTGCCACGGAGGATGTGCTCTATATGTTACAGAGAATGGCCGTGGAAACGGGGATTGATATCAACAAGATCATGCAGACGGCACGCTGGCTGGAGGGCCCGCTGCAAACCGAAATGCCGGCGATGGTCACCAGGGCCGGATTGTTCCCGCCTGAAAAGGCGAACATTCCGGCATAACAATCAGGAGTCTATCGGACAGGGATGTTTAACCGTTTTCGATGGTTGTCAGTCATAGAAACACGGGTATAAAAACCAACATTACAGCTTTTTTGGTCCACAACCCCTGACAACGCCTGCATGAAGTTGTTCAGGGGGTTCCTTAAAATAAAACTACCGGTTGGCACCGCCGACCGGGAGGAGAGTCATACATGGCATACAGGCTTGGGGTTGATGTCGGTGGGACCTTCACCGATATCCTGTTAGTAAACGAAAAGAGTGGTGAGACCTTTACCGCCAAGGTGCCTTCAACACCGGCCGACTCGTCTATCGGTGTTTTTAATGGAATCCAGAAGGTCTGCGATACCTCCGGGGTCGATCCGAAAGCCATTACCCATGTCATGCACGGCACGACGATTGCGACCAATACCGTCCTCACCGGCACGGGCGCCCGGGTCGGGCTGGTGACCACCAGGGGTTATAAGCAGGTCCTGCAAATCGCCCGTTCCTTTGTCCCTGGAGGTCTGGGTGGCTGGGTAATTTATAACAAGAGCGATCCCATGGCTCCTCTGGAATTGACCATTGAGGCGGATGAGCGGATCGCGGCCGACGGATCGGTTATACGCCCGCTGGATGAAGGAGAATTAAGGCATTCCCTGGAAGAGTTGAAAACAAAGGGTATCGAATCCCTGACGATCTCACTGCTCAACTCCTTCGCCAATAGCGAACACGAACAGCGCATCAGGGTCATCGCCGAAGAGATCATTCCGGATGTCCCTGTCTCCATCTCATCAGACGTTATTCCGGAGATGCAGGAATACGAACGAACCATGACCACTGTCGCCAACTCCTATGTGCGGCCCAGGGTACAAACCTATGTGAACAATCTGACCACCGAACTGGAAAAAAGGATGAATGATGTACAACTGCATATCCTCCGATCGGATGGCGGTCTCGCCTCCTCCAGCGCCGCAGAAAAATATCCGGTCAATCTGCTAATGAGCGGCCCGGCGGGGGGGGTGGCCGGGGCCATCTGGATTGCCAGCCAGGCAGGCTACCGGAACCTGTTAACGCTGGATATGGGTGGGACCTCAACCGACGTCTCCCTGGTGCAGGAGGGAGTTGCGCAACTGAGGCGGGAGACAACCGTGGGTGACGTAACTGTGCGGGCATCTTCCATAGACGTCCGCACCGTCGGAGCAGGTGGCGGTTCCATCGCCCACGTCCCGGAGATTACCAGAGCGCTGCGTGTCGGTCCGCAGAGCGCCGGCGCCGATCCCGGTCCGGCAGCGTACCGGATGGGCGGCACGGAGCCGACCGTCACCGACGCCAATGTGGTGCTGGGATACCTGCCGGCTGACGCTAAACTGGGGGGTGATATGGCAATTGATGCGGAACTGGCGGCCCAGGCCGTAGAAAAAATCGCCACGGCACTGGATCTGCCACTGAAAAAAGCGGCCGCGGGCATCGTCGATATCGTCAACGAAAACATGTGCGGCGCCTTACGCCTGGTCTCGGTCGAGAAGGGTTATGACCCGCGCGATTTTGCATTTATCGCCTTTGGCGGCGCCGGACCGTTGCACGCAAACGCCCTGGGCAAACTGATGAACAGTTGGCCTGTGATCATCCCGCCCGGCCCGGGGGTACTGTGTGCCTACGGTGACGCCACCACCCGCGTACGTGATGAATCATCCAGGACCCTGATCAAACGCTTCAGTGAAACCTCGGGCCGGGAGGTCGCAAAGATCCTGGAGGAGCTGGCAGCAACGGCCGCGCAAACGCTGGATGCGGAGAAGGTCCCACGTGGAGATCAATCTGTCACCTACCAAGTCGACATGCGCTACCATGGCCAGGGATTGTTATTGACCGTGGATGCAGACATCCAGGCATTGAGAGACGGGGATCTAGACGCAATCAGCGATCCCTTCGATAAAATTCATACCCAGTTGTTCACCTTCGCCCTTGAGGCCGAAAAGGAGATTGTCAACCTGCGCGCCGTTGTCCAGGGCAAACCGACACTGGTACATGCTGAAAAAATGGAGCAGGGTGGCGCGGATCCCGGGGCCGCCATGGTGGGAAAACAGACCATCTATATGGATGACAGGGAGCAACAGGCGGTGATCTATGATCGCAACCGCTTTAAGGCCGGCAACTGTATTCCCGGGCCTGCAATCATTACAGGGATGGATTCAACCTGTGTCATACACTCGGACCATGTCGGGGAAATAGATGAATACGGCAATATCATCATAAATCCGACAGACTCCTAGGAGAAAACCGTTATGCCTGCAAAGCTTATCCAGACAAACAACAAGGCCTTCAAACGTGTCGATGTCGATACCATTACCCTGGATATTATTGAAAATGCATTGAGGAATGCACGGTTTGAAATGGACGCCGTGTTGTTTCGTACAGCCATGTCTCCCGGTATCCGCGAGCAGCATGATGAGTTCCCCATGATCGCCAACTGTGAAGGTAAAATGGTTGTTGGCCAGTTCGGCTCCTTTATTTACGGCTTTGTTGAAGCCTATGACGGCACCATTGAGGAAGGCGACGTGTTTCTCACCACCGATCCCTACTCCTGCAACGGTGCAGTGAGCCATGCCAATGACTGGCTGGTGCTGATGCCGATATTCAAGGATGGCAGGCTGCTGGCGTGGGCTTCGATGTTCGGCCACATGACGGATGTCGGCGGCAAGGTTCCGGGAAGCCTGCCGACAGACGCCAGAAATATATATGAAGAGGGTATTGTTGTCCCACCGGTCAAGATCTACAGAAAAGGTGAGTTGCAGAAAGACCTCCTGAAACTAATCCTGCATAATTGCCGTCTGCCGCAGTGGAACCTCAGTGATTTCAACGCCATTATTGCCGCCTGTAATACCGCGGTGAAACGCTGTTTTGAACTGGCCGAACGGTTTGGCGATGACGTGCTTTTCTCTGCCATGGATGAACTGCTTGAGCGTAACCGCCGCGCCATGGCAAAACTCATTAAGAATACCGTCCCCGAGGAGAAGCAGTATTTCGAGGACTACGTCTGTGACGACGGCATGGGTATGGGTCCCTACAAGATAGCCTGCAGTATGTGGCGTGAGGGCGACAAGGTCATCTTTGATTTTGAAGGGACGGATCCGCAATCCATTGGCTCAATCAACTTTTTTCTCAATGAAGAGATGTTCAAGATGTTTGCGGGAGTATTCATGATCATGGTGTTTGATCCCCAGATCATGTTCAACGACGGATTTTATGATCTGATGGAAGTTAGAATTCCACAAGGGACCCTGCTCAAGCCGAATAAACCCGCTGCACTATCCTGCCGGACCCATGCACTGGGCCGGATCTTCGATGTGATCAGCGGGCTGCTGGGACAGGGCAATCCGGACTTTCTCTGTGCTGCGGGTTTTTCCGATAGCCCGCATCTCATGTATTCGGGCTACGACAAAAAAGGCGAATGGTACCAACTCTACCAGATCGGCTTCGGCGGAATACCGGGCCGGCCTTTCGGCGACGGACCTGACGGTCACTCCCTGTGGCCGAACTTTACCAACGTGCCGAATGAATACCTTGAGTGCAACTTTCCGCTGCGCATAGAAACCTATGAAACCATACCGGATTCGGGGGGGGCGGGGAAACACCGCGGTGGCAATGCCCTACGCGTCAGTTACCGCTTTCTGGAAGACGGTGAGATCTCGATTCACGATGATCGCTGGCTGACTCACCCCTGGGGCGTTAATGGTGGCTTGCCCGGTGGCAGGAGCCACAAGATCCTTGTACGTACCGATGGCACTACACAGCTACTCCCGTCAAAATGCGATCGTACCCGTGTCAACGAGGGTGATTTGCTCCATTTCGATACCTGGGGTGGCGGTGGCTGGGGCGATCCTCTGGAAAGAGAGCCGGACAAGGTTGCCAGGGACGTCGCCCGTGGTCTGGTTAGCCGTGATGGCGCCGGGCATTACGGTGTTGTCGTCGATGACAACTATACAGTCGATGAAGCGGCCACCAGGCGGCTGCGTAAAAAGATGTCGGCGGAGCGGAGTGAAGTGCCACTCTTCAGCCGTGGCGGCACCATTGCAGAACTCAAGACACGCTGCAAGCAAGAGACCGGGCTGGAACCACCACAAACACCACAATTCCGGAAGCAGCCCGGACGGTCATGAAGTCTGTTCAATTAAAACATATTCTGGCAGTACCAAAGCCGGTTACACCACTACTAACCCGGCATGGAACAGTGTTTCATTAGAACTCATAGGAGCCTGTCGGACTTAGGATGATCTCGGTCTCCGTTCAAGACTCGCCTCTAACACCTGCACACCCCACAAGGGGGTACCGAGGTCCATGCAGGCGTACTGCGAAAAATCTGACTCAAACCGGACTTTTTCTCGCTACAATCCTCTAAGTCCGACAGACTTCTAGATATCAGACAGCCTTCGCCGCCAATCGCTTCCTGGAAGCATCTTCAGAAGGGGAGGAGGTATAGATCTGATAGGCGGCACGCAAATGCAACTCCATCACACCCTGCGCCCATCTGCCATCGCGGGCCTTGAAGGCTTCGATCAATTCACGGTGATGATGATTGCTACGCTCCACGTCAGCATCGGAGTATCTGTCAATCGTCCTTAACAGCAGCGGAATTTCAACCAGCCAGTTAAGCATCTTGTTAATGCGTTCACTACTGGCGGCTTCTATGATAATGGTATGGAAGCGGTGGTTGAATTCTATTGTATTCCTGTGGTTTTCAAAGGAATGATGCACACACAATTTTTCTATGGCATCGGCACAGCGTTCCATCTCGGCAATGTCCTCATCGCTAATCCGGGTTGCGGCCCGAAAGGCGGAATATCCTTCCAGGATGGATCGTAATTCAAAAATAACCTCCACATCATCATCGGCCCAGGTCGCCACAAAGGCACCCTGATTGGGAATGAATTTCACGTAATGCCGGTTGCTCAGGCGCCGTAACGCCTCACGTACCGGGGTACGGCTGACCTTCGACTCCTCGGCAATGCGCTCTTCCTTCAAATGCATACCTGAGGGAAACTCTCCAGAGAGAATCCTCCCCCTAATCCATCCATACGCCTGTTCGACCGCTTTTGACATCTTCCTGGGCTGCTAACCGATTCTAATAGTTTAAAGTGTACGCCGTTCTTGAACCAAACCTGCATAGCATCCAGCTAATAGTAGAGTGACTGAAACGAATACTCAATAGAAGAGCTGATACGCTATCCGGCAACATGAAATCATTAACAGGGGCTGAAACTTATTTACGACATAACCCATCCCCTGAAAATGCTTCTTAAAGAGATAAAACTGATTTTGTATACATTAAGATGGCTAATTCCTTTTGAGGCAATAGCTACCACGCGTGCCTGAGGAAATACCGTATCACCCACAAAAACCAGCCTATCTGTTAATGCTGTACCTTGATTTCATGACAACCATTGAGGGTGCGCTCAAGGGATGCAAAGGGAGCGCTGCAAGGAATCTATTTTAACGGATCGAATATGGAGAATTGTATACATAAACGGGAGAATATGATATATAATAGTAGACTGGGGTAGGGATTACGGTGTTGTATTGGTGCAACAATCGTTAAACCTACAAGCAAAACCGGTTTTGTATGGCTACAGTTATTTTAAGGTAGCGTGTCTATTCTCTTTGTCGATGGGCAGGGGAATCACCAATGCCGGTCTATCCGGATCCGGGAGTTTTTCGACCTGTGTGTTAACAGTTTGAGGGGGTAGGACTATGAGGCGCCTTGCACTAACCACTATTCACTTGCTCGGCGGGATAGCTGTCACGCTGGGTGCAATACCCGATGTATCGTTTGCACAGGGGGGGGCGCTGGAAGAGATCGTGGTCACGGCCCGTCAACGTGAAGAGAAGCTTGAAGACGTACCGGCGACGATTACCGCCTTCACTGAGGCGGCGATTAACCAGGCAGGCATAGAGCGTGCGGAAGATTTCATCGCCCTCACCCCGGGCGTCTCCATCGTCGATGCCGCCGAGGTGGGCGATACCCAGGTCAGTATCCGCGGTATCAACGGTTCCCGCGATGGCGAGGCCAATTTTGCCTTCATTGTGGACGGCATCCTCTACACCAACCCCAGTTCATTCAACCGCGAATTCGCGGATCTGAAACAGATTGAAGTCCTGAAAGGGCCACAGGGCGCTATCTATGGCCGCAGCGCGGCGGCCGGAGCGGTCATTATCACCACCCAGGACCCCACGGACGAGTTCTCGGCAAAGATAAAAGCAAGCGGCGGCGACCACGGCACCTACTATACCTCGGCCGTCGCCAGCGGCTCATTGATAAAGGATCAACTCAAGGGACGCCTCCATTTCGACTACCGCAACACGGACGGTTTTTACCGGAACCAGTTTAACCAGCGCCGGGGGGTGGATGACGAGAATGTTGATGACCTTCGTAACTTTAACGTAAACGGCGATCTGCTGTGGGAGCCAAGCGACGCCCTCTCAGTCAGGGTCCGTGGCCACTACGGGGAAGTCCATGCGGCGGCGATCACGTTCAACTCGACCTTTAATCTGCCATCCGCCGCAGCTTTTACGGGGAACCCCTTGTTCTTCGAGGACCCCAACGATCATCAATTCGTGTTTCAGGGTAATGTCGATCCCGACAACGACCAGAAGTCCCGGGACTTCTCCATCAAGGCAGACTACGATATGGGCTGGGCGACCCTCACTGGCTGGTACCTCTACAGCCAGCTCGATCAGGATTTCATCGCCGACGGCACCAGCGGCGCATTCAGCTTCTTTATCTTTGATCCACAGGCGATCGATGCCGCCCATCCGAATGGAGGCTGCGGGGCATCAACAGTCAGCTTGAGTGGTCAGGGGGTAGCCTTACCTTCACCCCAAATCCTTGGCACGAATCAATTTCCATTTGCAGTGCCTGGCAATGTAAACGGACTACCCCCCAATCTGACCGGCTCGTTACTTGGGGCCTATACCCCGACCACCTGCGACGGCTACCAGTACCAGATCCGTGACCAGGATGACTCCAGCTTCGAGGTGCGCCTGACCTCACCCTCCGATCAGCGTCTGCGCTGGCAGACTGGCTTCTACTTTCTGAATCTCAACCGTAAAGTCGGTGTCGCTCAGTTACGCGATGACGGCCGGCCGGTGTTGCCGCAACAATTGGTCAATCCCCTCACCGAAGCCCTGGTGTTTGACAAGTTCGACACGGGCGTCATCTCAGTATTCGGCTCTCTGGACTACGATGTCACCGATGATTTACAGGTGTCGGTAGCATTACGTTATGACCGCGAAGATCGTGATGCGCACTCCCTGGTGCCGCCGCCCAGCGTACAGCGATCCAATTTCGTTGAGTACACGGCCCCGTTTCTGTTTTTTCCGTTTGGGGCGAGTGTCTGTCCCGACGGTATTCCGGGTTCGCCACTCAACCCGGCATTTGTCGATTTCAGCACCTGCACGGTCAGTAACAGTATCCCCGCCCGCTCCCAGGTGTTCGATCAACTCGAGCCCAAGATCAGCCTGGACTGGCATGCGACCGATGATACCTCCTACTACTTCAGTTGGGGCGTCGGCTTCAAGAGCGGCGGCTTCAACAATGCCGGCAGCGCCGCCACAGTCAAGCTCTTCTACAACACGCCGTTGCTGGATCCTGCTTTTTCGGTTATTGCCCCTGCGTTTCTTGGTGGCTCCGGATCTCCGGTTCCGCTCGGAGGGGCCGGTGTGGGCGCCGGCCTGACCATAAGCGACACCTTCAGGAAGGAGACCTCGAATGCCTTCGAGGTAGGTTTCAGGACGCAGTTTGCGGACGGCCGGGTGAAAATGGAAGGGGCCGTTTATCACACCCTCATCGACAACATGCAATTCTTCAATTTTTTCGTCGGTCCGTTCGGCCTGTTGCGGGTGGTATCAAACATCGATGATGTCACCATTACCGGTGCGGAATTCTCGCTTAGCGCGCAGATGACCGATGCCTGGAGGGTTTATGGCAGCACCAATGTCCTCAAGGGCCAGATTGAGAATAACAAGAACCGGCCGCAGACAGTGGGCAACGATGTCCCCTATGCCCCGGATTTCACCATCAACCTCGGCAGTGAATTCATCAAACCGGCCTTCGACAATCCATCTCTCGCCGGTATCGATTTTGTCGGCCGCATCGACTACTCCGTGGTCGGCCCCACCTGGTTCCATACGGTGCAGGAGGACAACCCGACCCCCAACCTGTTCACCCCTTTTGGATTCGGACTGGCCAGCCAGGACAAGTCACAACGTGACACCTACGGCATCTGGAACGTGCGTACCGGCTTCCAGTCGGAGAAATGGAGCGCTCTCCTGACCGTGAGAAACCTGTTGAATCAGGATTATCTGGAAGAGATCATCCCGGCGCCGGAATTTGGAGGTGCATTCGATCATCCGGGGGCAAGACGTAGCTGGAATATTGAACTCTCATACCAGTTTTAAGATTACTCGTGACCTGACAATAAAAAAGGTAATCGGTATCTACTAAAGGGGGCCTTGCCCCCTTTTTTCTCGCTGATTTCCTTGTGCTTCGTCTGTTTCCGTCTCATCTGCTTCGATTCCGTCCGCCTTGATCTGCTCCTTGAATTCATCATCGACTATTACGCGGACACCCGGCGCTGCTTTATCCAACCAGCCGCGTATGTGCCGCACCAGGAACTCATCAAGACCGGTAAAATAGTGATCGGCCCCTTCAATCATTATTTGCTGGTAGTCACGCCCGCCTTTTCTCCTGCCTGCCAGACGGCGATCGTCAACCTGGCGCAACACATTATCGAAATCACGGCTGCCATAAATATCCAGCACGGGGAGGGCTATATTTTCCAATCTCGCCAGTAATTTCAGCCTTGGATTCAGGAATTCCTGTGCCTGCATACTGATACCCACAAAGGCCTTCACATTATTGTAACGATTGCCACTGGCAGCGAGAAAATCAGCAACGACAGCGGCGCCGAAACTGTAACCGATAATCACGATATTCAGGAATTTTCTGCCCTTAAGATACTGAATGGCGGATTGGATACGCCGCCCGCCCTCACCGAGGGTTTTGCCGTAGTCAGCCAGTGCTGTGCCGGGAGGCAACACCGGCATCTGCAGGGATAGTGTGGTCCATCCCAAATCCGGCAACTTTTTGCGTAACGGGGCAATGACTTCAGGCCAGTCGGGATGTTCGCCCATACTGTGTACGATAATGGCAGCACCTTGCGCCTTTTCCGTAGTCTGTTCATGGTAAAGGCCAAGAAACTGCCTGCCCCCTCCATTGAGCTGTATTAGCTCTCGCTGGTCCAGCCTCTGCGACAAAGCGTCGGCGATGGATTGTTCATAGCCATCGCTGCCGGCAGCCATGCTCACCTGTGCGATCAGGTGCAACAGAATAACAATACAGGCAGATCTCATCATATTGATACCTGGCGGAAATATACCATATAGTGACAGTGGAAAATACTGAAGCAGACCGGGCTGTGAGGCAGGCAACTCCGCTTTGCTGACTGCCGACAACAGTTGTGATCACTGTTGGCGATGCCGGCGCCGATCAGGTAAAGTGCCGACGTTTTAATCCGTTTCCCATAAATTCCGGCATAACCCGATGTCTGATTACATGATAGCAGCATCCATTCTTTCCGCGGATATGGCGCGGCTTGGTGAAGAAACCGAGGCCGTAGTGAATGCCGGCGCCGACATGATTCATGTGGACGTGATGGACAATCACTATGTGCCGAACCTCACATTCGGCCCGGTCGTGGTGGATGCACTGAAAAATTACGGTATTGAAACGCCCCTGGACGTGCACCTGATGATCAAGCCGGTGGATTCCATCATTCCGGACTTTGCCAGGGCAGGCGCAAGCTACATTACCTTCCACCCGGAGGCCAGCGAACACATTGATCGCAGCCTGCAGCTGATCCGGGAGAACGGCTGCAAAACCGGGCTGGTATTTAACCCGGCCACGCCCCTCACCTGCCTGACGCACGTGATCGATAAGGTAGACATGGTGCTGTTGATGTCCGTCAATCCCGGTTTCGGGGGCCAACGCTTTATCCCCTCTACCCTGGAAAAGTTACGGCAGGCGCGCAGGATGATCGATGAATCCGGCCGTGCTATCCGTCTACAGATCGACGGCGGGGTCAAGGTCGATAATATCCGTGACATTGCGGAGGCAGGCGCCGATACCTTCGTCGCCGGATCGGCCATCTTCGGCAGCAGTGACTACAACACCACCCTACGCTCAATGCGGCAGGCACTCGACACCCTGTAACCCCTTATCAGGCCGTTTCTGCCCATGTCTTTACGCAGACCTCAGATGGTATTGTTCGATCTTGACGGCACTCTGGTGGATACCCTGCCGGACCTGGCCCGCTGTATCGATATGACGTTACAGGCAGTCGGCATGCCGCCACGAGGCGAAGATAGAGTCAGACGATGGATCGGCAGCGGCATTGACACTTTGCTTAAATGCGCCCTCATGGATGACCATGACAGAGAACCCGATGTGTCGCTCTATCAACGGGCATGGCGGATCTTTATGGATATTTATGCGGAAAACAGTTGTGTACAGAGCCGCCTCTATCCCGGCGTCACGGAGACTTTGGCCTATTTAAGGAACAATCGTTTCAAACTGGGTTGCATTACCAATAAACCCGGGCAGTTTACCGGTCCGCTGCTAAAAACGCTCGGTATTTATGACGATTTCGGGATCGTCGTTGCCGGCGACACACTCCCCCGGAAAAAACCCGATCCCTTGCCGCTGTTGCACGCAGCCGGTTTTTTTTCTGTGAAGCCGGAACACGCACTGATGGTGGGCGATTCGGACAATGACGTAAACGCCGCACGTGCGGCCGGTCTCCAGGTATTGGGCGTAAGTTACGGCTATAATCACGGCAGAGACATAAGCGACTCCGGCCCTGATGGCATTATTGATACACTGACAGAGCTGCAACAATTAATTTAAACCATGACTACAATCAGCATTGACCGGTTTAACGGGTATGCAGCCGAGGGATATAATCACATCCCCGTTACCCGGGAGATCCTTGCCGATCTGGATACGCCATTAAGTGCCTATATGAAGCTGGCAACCGGTCCGCGTACCTACCTGCTGGAGTCCGTGCAAGGTGGTGAAAAATGGGGGCGCTACTCCATTATTGGACTCTCTGCCAATACGGTATTGCGAGTCAAGGATAACGTTGTCACCATTGAGGTGGGCAGTAAAATCGTCTCCGAAAAAGAAACCAGTGATCCATTCGGAGAGATAAACAGCTTTCTGAATCAGTACCGCGTGCCCGCTATCGAAGGGCTGCCCAGGTTTACCGGCGGCCTGGTCGGTTATTTCGGCTACGATTGTGTCTGCTACATTGAACCGCGTCTGCAATCCGGTCACAAACAGGACCCTCTTGGCAGTCCGGATATCATGTTACTGGTATCAAACCGCATCGTTGTCTTTGACAATGTCAGCGGCAAATTGATGATCGTTGTCCATGCCGATCCCGGTGAAGATGGCGCTTATGAAAAGGCCCTTCATGATCTGGACATGCTCACTGAGAAGCTTTCACAATCCAGCATAAGCAATCCGGCTGGTGCAAGCATACGTACCGTCAATGAAAACGACTTCATTTCCGGATTCGAACGCAAGGATTTCCAACAGGCAGTCTCTACAATCAAGGATTACATTGTTGAAGGCGATGTCATGCAGGTGGTCTTATCACAGCGATTATCGATTCCTTTCAATGCACCGCCGCTTAATCTTTATCGTGCCTTACGTTGCATGAATCCTTCACCATATATGTTTTATCTTAATTTTGACGATTTTTTTGTGGTAGGGGCTTCTCCGGAAATCCTGATCAGACTGGAAGATGAAAGTGTCACCGTCCGGCCTATTGCCGGGACCCGCCCCCGTGGCAGGAATGAGGCGGAGGACAAGGCACTGGAACTGGAATTGCTGGCCGATCCCAAGGAACTGGCGGAGCACCTGATGTTGATTGACCTTGGCCGTAATGATATCGGCCGGGTCACGGAAACCGGCACGATCCAGCTTACGGAGAAGATGGCCGTGGAACGCTACTCACATGTCATGCACATCGTGTCAAACGTAATCGGGAAACTGCACGAGGACCAGACTGCTATAGATGTATTGCGCGCCGCGTTTCCGGCAGGCACGGTCTCCGGAGCACCGAAAATACGAGCCATGGAGATTATTGACGAACTCGAACCGGTAAAACGCGGCGTCTACGCCGGTGCCGTCGGCTATCTCTCCTGGGCCGGAAACATCGATACTGCGATTGCCATCCGCACTGCGGTCATCAAGGACAACACCCTGCACATCCAGGTCGGCGCAGGCATCGTTGCGGATTCGATTCCGGAGAATGAGTGGGAGGAGACCATGAATAAGGGCCGTGCGATTTTCCGTGCCGTCTCCATGGCGGAAAATGGTTTGATTTGAATATTTCACTGCAGAGAACACAAAGGACACGGAGGAAATCAATGAGGACTGATATAAGAATATAGTTATCCATGCTTTAGTTAATTAATGATCAAATATCATCATCAAACATAATGAGTTTCTTCAAACTGCTATATGGATAATAAATAATTATGATTTCTATCTCTCAATATTTATCTGTGCCCGAAGAAAATAAATATTAGGCTCTTCAGCAGAATCTGTGGGTTAACAAGAAAGACTTTTGAATAAAAAC
>JBHHYN010000033.1:0-24073 GCA_046757565.1 Gammaproteobacteria bacterium
GGGCGGGCAGGGCCGGCATCGGGGCGGCGATGGGCTCATTCGCGAATATGAATTCCTTCAGAAGACGAGGCTGACGCTCCTGACCGAACGCCGCCGCCATCCCCCCTGGGGTTTGAACGGTGGGACTCCGGGCAAAACGGCGAGGAACAGATTAAATGGCGCGCCACTGCCCGGCAAGGTATCCGTCCAGGTCAATGCCGGGGATGCGCGTGATTGAAACCGCCGGCGGAGGCGGGTGGGGCCTGCCGGGAGATTTATGTTGAATCGCCCGGCGCCGGCATGTTTGACGGGGTCTCCCTGGAATATTTCGCTTCACGTGACGTGTTTCAGGTTATACACTGATCAATTAAAGTTGACTGAATTACTATACTATTCCCCTACACGATAAGAGGTTATTCGAATGGATGTTATTGAACAAATCAAACAGATGATCGCAGAAAATCAGGTGCTGCTGTTCATGAAGGGCACACCGGATTTCCCCCAGTGCGGGTTTTCCATGCGCACCGTCGAAGCACTCAAGGCGTGTCAGGTTGAATTTGCCTATATTGATATATTAGCGGCGCCCGAGGTGCGCGCTAACCTGCCAGGGATATCAAACTGGCCGACATTCCCCCAGGTCTTTGTCAATGGCGAACTGATCGGTGGTTGCGATATCATCCTGGATCTGTTCCAGAAAGGTGAATTACAGCAGATGCTTAAGGAGGCGGCCTCGCAGGAGTCATAACGAATAACAGAACCGGCTGCAGACAGGATTATGAGTTAGACAATTTTTTGTTCCAGATACAGTTTCCGCCACTTTCCTTGTCGATATCCTGCAACCTCTTCCGGTGGGCCCTCAGTTCTTCCTCGTCTGGCTGGATCAACTTCAGGGGAGGACGATCCGGATCAACAGGCAGGTAACTATTTGCAGCAATGGCGGCAGATGCGGGGGAATCTCCAGGAAACAACCTGGCCTGGCCACCGGTCATGGCAAGATAGACATCCACAAGGATCTGGGCATCAAGTAATGCCCCGTGGACGTCGCGTTGGGAGTTATCTACCCCATAGCGCGAACATAAGGCATCCAGGCTGTTCTTTTGTCCCGGATGCCTCTCCCGAGCCAGCTTCAGGGTATCAATGACGCTGCAATAATCCTCGAGCATGCCCCAGTCAGATCCAAGCTGGGTCAATTCCGCGTTGATGAAAGCGAGGTCAAACGGCGCATTATGGATAATCACCTCACTGCCGCGTACGAAATCAATAAAGTCCCGGGCGATATCCTTGAACAGAGGTTTATCCGTCAAAAACTCCCGGCTTATGCCGTGCACATTATAGGCGCCGTCCGCTACCTCCCGCTGAGGGTTCAGGTATTCATGGAAATAGTTTTCCGTCTTTCTACGGTTGTTTAATTCCACGCATCCTATCTCGATAATACGATGCCCTTGTGAGGGCTCCAGACCGGTGGTTTCAGTATCCAGTACTATTTGCCGCATCACGATAAGTTCAGGGTATAAATCGAGTATGAAATATCATTCTATATTTTTTGCATCGCATCGATTGCACTATTCGCGAGCAAATCGGCGCGTTCATTTTCTGTGTGGCCGCTGTGTCCCTTGACCCAGCACCACTCGATTTCATGGCCGGCACTGACAGAATCAAGCCGCAGCCACAGGTCAACGTTTTTTACCGGCTTCCTGTTTGCTGTTTTCCAGTTCCGCCGTTTCCATTCTGCAAGCCAACGGGTAATACCATTCTTCAGATAACTGGAGTCCGTCGTGAGGCGCACACGGCAGGGGCGCTGCAGTGAATCAAGGGCATTGATCGCGGCCAGTAATTCCATGCGATTGTTCGTCGTGGCGGCCTCGGCGCCGGATAACTCCTTTTCAACACCGTTGTAACGCAATAGCGCACCCCACCCACCCGGACCGGGATTTCCGCGGCAGGCGCCGTCAGTATAGATCTCTACCAGATCCTTCATTGAACAGTGTCATGCAGACGGGCGCTGGGTTCTGCGATACCTGACGGGATTACCCGGCCTCTGTCCCGCCAGCGCAACTTCATCGGCGTTAGGGGAATCACCCGTTTCCTGGCGGTAATAATGTATGCCCCGCCAAAAAACGGCCAGCAATACTTTCCCAGTTTCTCCAGAAACCGAATCCGGTTCATGACATTCACTTTCTGCAAGGGAGGACGGAAAAAAAAGCGTTCGACGTTTAATAACTCAAAATCCAGTAACGACAGCCAGTCCTTGAGACGGGAAAACCCGTAGAAATGGCCACACCAGGGGGGCGTCTCACGCCAGGCGAGAGCCAGCCGCCATAAACCCCACAGGCTCCATGGGTTAAACCCGAGGATAACAAGGTTTCCGTCACCAATGAGGACACGATCCACCTCCCGCAGCAACTGATGCGGATTCGCCGTGAATTCGAGCACGTGGGGCATGAATACGACATCCATGCTGTCCGCGGCAATGGCCAGCGATGCGTCCGAACAAATTAGATCAACAACATCTGCATACCCGGTGTCTTCTTCCAGCTGCAGTATGGTTTTATGGGAGATGCGGCTGCCGACAAGAAGATCATATTGTGTTAAATAACCGATCTGAACGATATGGTAGCCAAACAGGTCCGACAACACCCGGTTTACCCTGATTTTTTCCATTTCCAGTAAATCCTGGCCAAGGGACCCCTTGAACCACTGCCGGAGCATTTGCCTTAAAGTCATAGCAACTGGATTCTCAGAATTCCTGGCGCACACGCTTAATCTTCCATCCAATGTTAGTCAACAGGTTTAATTTTGCCATATTTTACGATAACGTTGACGCCTTGATGGCAAACTGACAGCATTGACACATGATTCAGGTAACGCCTGTCCCGGCATTCAATGACAACTATATCTGGCTGATCACTCATAATCCAGGTAAACACACGGCCATCGTTGATCCTGGCGATGCATCGCCGGTACTGAAAAGGATCGAGCAGGAGGGTCTTCTCCCTGAAGCGATTCTGATCACCCATCACCACAGCGATCATGTGGGTGGTGTTACCGGGTTACTCAGGCACTTTACTATTCCGGTTTACGGGCCGGAACGCGAATCTATTCCCGGACGCACCCACGCGCTGAAAGGTGGCGACAAGCTGGATCTGCCGGCCCTCTCCATCAGCTTTGATATCCTGGATGTCCCCGGACATACCTCCGGCGCCATTGCCTACTACGGTCACGGCATGGTGTTCGTCGGTGATACCCTGTTTATGTCGGGATGCGGCAGGTTATTCGAGGGAACAGCGGCGCAGATGCATCACTCCCTTGGCAGACTGGCGCAACTGCCTGATGAGACACTGGTATATTGTGCCCATGAGTATACCCTGGCAAACCTGCGCTTCGCCCAGGCAGTTGAGCCCGGCAATCCGGACATTAAAAAGCGTATCCGGGAAAGTGAGTCATTGCGGCAACATAATATGCCGACGGTCCCCGGCCCGCTCGCATTGGAAAAACGGACCAACCCTTTTCTTCGTGTACATCTCCCGGAGATCGTGCAGACCGCCAGCCACTACAGCGGCCATCCCCTGCGGGAGGAGACGGATGTGTTTGCTGCTGTGAGGCAGTGGAAAGACAGTTTCTGAATTCCACTCCAGTTTTCTTCCTTCTGGTTTCTGATTTGACTGGTGTTTCCCGGCAAGAATAGAGCATCGCAACAAAACGACAGGACGAACCCGGCCGGTTTTTCCCAACACCAGTGCATTCCAGGGCTTGACCCGCCGGGCATACATCCCTAGGATGGCGCCATGCGAATCGGGCCCCGCCTTCTGCTAACAACAATCGCGTTAACCGTTTCAGCGTGTAACACCCTGTCCCCGCGTGAGCAATCCGCTAGCGTTGCCACGGTGACGACTGGACTCACACCGGCACCTGTGCTGTTGACCCAGCCTGAAGAGCCAACGGTACAACCGGGAGCTTCCACCGGATCCGACAACAGTCCGGCACGCGCCCCGGAGAAACCCTATACAAATATATGGGTCCGGATTAAGGATAACCTGACCATTACACGGCATACAAACCATCAGAGCATCAAGGGAAAACTCGCCTGGTACGCCCGTAACCCGGATTATCTTGACCGCGTTGCCGAACGCGCCCGCCCCTATCTTTACTACATCGTTGAAGAACTGGAAAAAAGGAAGATGCCACTGGATCTGGCGTTGCTGCCCGTCATTGAAAGCGCCTATCATCCCTTTGCCTATTCTCCCAGCCATGCCTCGGGTATCTGGCAGTTCATCCCCAGCACCGGCAAACGCTACGGATTAAAACAAAACTGGTGGTATGACGGCCGCCGTGATATTACCGCAGCGACCCGGGCGGCCCTGGATTATCTGCAAAAACTCCATGAAGAGTTTCACGGCGACTGGCTGCTGGCGCTGGCGGCCTATAACTCCGGTGAGAGAAGTGTCGTCCGCGCCATGAAACGCAACAGGAGAACAGGTAAAAAACAGGATTTCTGGTCGCTGCGGCTGACGCGGGAGACACGCGGTTATGTTCCCAGTCTGCTGGCCGTTGCGGAAATCGTTGCCCAGCCGGCAAAATACGGGATCACCCTGAAGCCCATCAGAAATAGCCCCTACTTCGCCCAGGTCGATGTGGGCGGGCAGCTTGATCTGGCCACCGCGGCATCTCTGGCAGACATCAGCATGGACCGGATTTATACCCTTAATCCGGCATTTAACCGCTGGGCGACCGATCCCGACGGCCCCCACCACCTCCTGATCCCCGTCGAGAAGGCGGATCGGTTCAAGCGTAAGCTGGCAACCCTTCCGGAGACAGAACGCATCAAATGGAAGCGCCATGTTATTAAACGTGGCGAATCACTGGGACTTATCGCCAACCGCTATCACACCAGCATCACCGCCATCAAACAGACGAACGGCCTGCGCCGAAACCTCATCCGCACCGGGCATTCACTGTTGATTCCCACGGCGATGCTCGCCATGAATCAGTACACCCTGAGTCTCGATGCCCGCCGCTTCCGGGGCCTTAAGAGAACAGGCCATGGGGAGAAATACGTCTACAGCGTCCGCAGAGGCGATACGCTCTGGGATATCGGCAACCATTACGGTGTCAGCGTCAGACAATTATGTGTCTGGAACGGCATCTCTCCCCATGGCCTGTTACGGCCGAAACAAAAGCTTAACCTGTGGTTATCGGATAACGGCCGGGCCCTGGCAGGGGGCTCCTACCCTGTCCCGGCTGCCCGGCTCCCCGTCAATCTGGACAGGAATATCCCGGAGACGTTTCGTTACACCGTCAAAAAAGGTGATTCACTCTGGTTGATATCGCGGCGCTATGGCATCACCGTCGCGCAGCTGAGGCGGTGGAATAATTTGCCTAAAGGGAAATATCTGCAACCCGGGCAAAAACTGCTCCTGCATAAGCGGAAAATTCACCTCACTGACGTCTAGCAGACCCCCGACTTCAGATTCCCGACTCCCGACTCCAGACTCCAGACCCCAGACTCTTGACTGTTTTTTAAACCCGGGCCTGCGCTCAGGAATATTCGTAAGCATAGGGGATTATCCGTAAAATGGTTTTATGACAGCGTTTGTAAAATTCTGTTTGCGCTCCCTTTTGCGGCTTTTATACGGGGTAAAGGTCCATGGCATGGGCCATTACCATGAGGCCGGGGAACGTGTGCTCATTGTAGCCAACCATACCTCTCTGCTCGATGGCATACTGCTCTATGCCTGGCTGCCGGAAACTCCCACCTTCGCAATCAATACACTGATTGCAGGAAAGAAATTCTTCAAACCATTTCTCGTGTTTGTCGATCTGTTTATTATGGACCAGACCAACCCTCTGTCGGTGAAGGCCATGATCAAATTCATCAAGGAAGATCGGAAGGCCGTCATTTTCCCTGAAGGAAGAATCACGACAACCGGGATACTGATGAAAATATACGAAGGTCCCGGGATGATTGCGGATAAAGCAGAGGCCATGGTCCTGCCGGTCGCTATTGACGGCGGGCAAATCACCCCCTTCTCCTATATGCACGGCCGCGGGCATATCGCCTGGTTTCCCCGCATTACAATCAAGGTCCTGGCCCCGGAAAGAATCACCCTCAATCCGGAACTGAACGGCCATGCGCGCAGAAAGGCCGCCGCAATGACCATGCAAAAGCTGATGTACAAGCTCTATTTTTCCACTTACGATTATCGCAAAACCCTGTTCGCAGCGTTGCTGGAAGCAAGCAGCCGTTATGGTAAACGTCAAATTATTCTCGAAGATATCAACCGTGAGCCGGTAAACTATAAACAGCTCCTGACCAGGGTCTTTATCCTGGCGCGGCTGTTACGCAAAGATACCGGCCTGAATGAGCATGTCGGCCTGTTACTTCCCAATATCGCCACCACCGTTGTCGGTTTTATGGCCCTGCAATGCCTCGGGCGCGTGACCGCCATGTTAAATTATACCGCGGGCGAACAGGCCTTGTTGCGGGCCTGTGCCACAGGCGGTATCAAAACCGTGTATACCTCGCGGCGTTTTATCGAAAATACCGGATTGCAATCGATTGCCAGGTCACTGGAGAGCGGTCTGAACCTGATTTATCTGGAAGATCTACGGGAACGCCTCTCCTTCATCGATAAAGTGTCAGGATGGTTACGGAGTTTTTATCCCTCAGTGCACTACCACAGGAGTCAGGCAGATATCGATCCGGATAGTCCGGCTGTCATCCTGTTTACATCCGGGTCGGAAGGCGATCCCAAGGGCGTGGTATTGTCGCACAAAAATATGCTGTCAAACTTTGCCCAGGTCAGATGCCATATCGACTTCAACCGGACAGATATTGTATTCAACTGCCTTCCGCTGTTTCATTCATTTGGACTCAATGCGGGATGCCTGATGCCTATGCTGGGCGGCAGCAGGGTGTTTCTTTACCCAAATCCCCTGCATTACCGCATGATACCTGAACTGATCTATCAACTCGGGGCAACAATCCTGTTCGGGACGAGCACCTTCTTCAAGGGTTACGCCCATCAGGCCCATTCCTTCGACTTTCATTCCCTGCGCTACACGGTTGCCGGCGCGGAAAAACTGCGTGACGATACCCGCCATATCTGGATGAAGAAGTTTGGTATCCGCGTGTATGAGGGGTATGGGGTAACGGAAACCAGCCCGGTCGTTTCAGTCAACACGCCCCTCGTGAATAAACCTGACGGTGTTGGACAGATACTGCCGGGCATGGAGTGTTATATCGAGCCGGTAGCAGGCATCGCTGAAGGGGGCAAACTCATTGTCAAGGGACCTAATATCATGCTCGGTTATCTGCTGCCCGGTACAGATGGAAAAATCAAGCCCGCCATCACGGACCGTGGTCAGGGCTGGCATGACACAGGTGATATCGCCACCATCGACGCAGACGGGTTTATAACGATCCTGGGGCGGGCAAAGCGTTTCGCCAAAATTGGCGGGGAGATGGTGCCGCTCTCTGCTGTGGAAGAACTCGCCATGGAGACCTGGCCTGACTTCAATCATGCTGCACTCAGCCTGCCGGATGAACGCAAGGGGGAAAAAATTGTCCTGGTAACAGACTGCCAGACGGCGACACGCAAGCAGATTCAGGAGACGGTCCGCAAGCGGAAATACGGGGAGCTGTATATTCCCAAAAAGGTTGTCCTGGCCGTTGAACTACCCCTGTTAAGCACCGGCAAGATAAACTACCCGACCCTTATGGAGATGGCGCAGGCCGAAGACAGGGAAGGAAGCGGCTGGATAAATAAAATAACAAACCTGGTAAAAAAATCGGAACAGACAAATACCACTACAGCGACTGAACCAACAGATGGATCACAGGTCTCAAAGACTGAACTTGACAAGAATGGATAAGCAGGGTGCGCTTGTAGTCACACAGTAACGGGCCGCTGAAACAGCCGGGTATTACTTGTTAAAGGACAATATTCTACTACCCTTTAAAGAGTATACTTGGTAATGTACCCCGGCTAAAGAGAGAATCATTTATGGATCGCGAAATTACCACCCTTCCCCTCGTTACAGTGAATTCAGGCATCTCCACTTATAGTCCGGATCCCGATTCTGCCTTCGTCAAGGAAAATGATCCTGCCGAGCGGGTCATGACGGATTTTAAAAAAGTTGTCCCTATAACCGTCGAACCCATTGTCGGCATTGACCTGGCGCTGAATAAGATGAAAACAGCAGGGGTAAGACTGTTATTCGTCACCGACGAACAGGATCATATTGCAGGGGTAATTACCTCCTACGATATTCAGGGGGAAAAACCCGTTAAATATTCACAGGAACATGGCATCAGTCATCATCTCATTCTGGTGGAAATGATCATGGTGCCGCTGGAGCAGATCCCGGCTTTTGATTATGACTTCGTTCAACAATCGCTGGTCCGCCATGTCATCATTACCATACAGGAGCTGGAACGGCCCTATGCACTGGTGGTAGAAATAGACAGCCACAACGGCCGGCAAACAATCAGAGGTCTGTTTTCATCCAGCCAGATCAGTAAATTAGTTGGCAAGCATATTTACAAACCTCTTCATGTGGCAAATTCACTGGCAGGCATACAACAAGAGCTGGTACATAATCAGTAGCACCTGTCTTTACAATCCACGCGGTTGGGATTGATGCCGATTTCAATGCTCACCGGTCAACGGGACAAACCCTACCGGCAGGACATCATGCCGGGTTATCTTCCCCGCCAGATCTTTTTCGATAACCTGTAATGACTGGGAGCTGTACTGATTGCCCACCGGAATGACCAGCTTGCCCCCGGGTTTAAGCTGCTGGATCAAAGGCCCTGGCACCTCCTCCGGGGCGGCCGTCACCAATATCGCATCGAACGGGGCGTGTTCGAGCCAGCCATGATAACCATCGCCTATCCTGACCGTCACGTTCCGGTAACCCAGCCGTTGCAGTGTCTGCTCCGCCTCTCTCCCCAGCTTCTCTATGATCTCGATGGTATACACGTGCTTGACCAGTTCCGCCAGTACCGCCGCCTGATAACCGGAACCCGTCCCCACTTCAAGCACTACCGAATCCTTGTTAACGTCAGCCAGATCCGTCATCAAGGCAACGATATAGGGTTGCGAGATGGTCTGACCGTTACCGATCGGTAACGGCCGGTTTTCGTAAGCATAGTCACGCAGGCGTTCAGGCACGAACTCATGGCGGGGGACGGTGGCCATGACAGCCATGACCTTTTCGTCAAGGGCCTGTTTACCTATATAGGCACTGGTATAGCGGACCGTTTCCTGTATATCGGTAATCATATTTTGCCGTAACCTGCTGTTTGATTCACCGGCATGGGCATGCACTGCAAACACGAGGCACACCAAAAAGTATAGATAAAGAAGCAGCCTGATTTCAGCGTGACTCATTCGCATAATCTAGAGGATAGCAGAAGGATGCGAAGCATATTTATGTGCCATACGCGTGGTTTCAGGCAGTTTATAACGCCTGGTACAGGCCATAACGTAATGAATCGCGGTACCGAGGCTGATGCGATGGCCGACGGAGATATATATCGGTTTCACGCCCCTGCGTGTTCGTACCACGGCACCAATGACCTCGTCCTTATCGTGTAGAGGCTGCCAGGCTCCGCGCACATCGGCAACGACTTCGTGGGTGCCGATAAGACGGGTCTTGCCCACCCCGATGGCCGGAATATCCGTCAATACGCCCAGATGACACGCAAGACCAAAGCGGCGTGGATGGGCGTAACCCTGACCATCGCAGAGCAGCAAATCAGGCAGTTGCTGTAACTGCTCCAGTGCCGCCAGCGATGCGGGCAGTTCGCGAAACGAGAGCAGGCCAGGTATATAGGGAAAGGCTGTCGGCTTTCTTGCAAGCGCCGACTCATGCAATGCAAGAGATGGATACTCAAGCAGCGCCACTGCCGCACGGGTAACCCTACCCCTCTCTTCGAAACCGACATCGACGCCGGCCACGTAGTGCACGCTTCCCAGCTGATCCGCGCAAATCAGATGGGAGCGTAGTTGCTTCTGGATGGCAATCGCCTGTTGGGCGCTAACGTCCCAGCGGTGTCGATGCAGCAGTTTCAAGATTTTGGGTCAGCGCCGTCCCTGCTGTGGACGGGACTCCCGAGTAGCCGCCCCTGCCGGCAGGCGACGCCGGTGTTCACTCCCGGTTAACACGGGGACACGATCCTGTGTATGTTGATCATTCATTTTTAAAATCGTCTCAATCGACCGAAAGCGCCAGAGTCATACTGATTTGACACAACGCTTTGCCACTCTGCTGCGCCCATTGACTGAATGCCTCCTGCACGCGTAATCGGGCTTTTCCAGTGGCCGGCTCACCTTCAAAGGCGCCCCAGTGATTGAGGGCACGCACCACATCCTTGCTGAGGATAAAGGTATCCTTGCCTGCCATGCGCAGAAAATAGGGGCCTGAATGACCACCCATCTGGGTGAATCGCCGCTTCAGGTCATCCCACAATGCAACAATACGCGCAGTTGGCCAAGCGGCGATATAGGCCCCGACGCCGTCATACTCCGCCAGCAGCTCGTGTATGGCGGTGGCGTTGGCGCGGACCGATTTTATCTTGCCCCAGTGACGGATGATGCGTCGATCTTTCATCAAGCCATCCAGATCTTCATCGCTCATCATGCGCACATAATCGATATCAAAGCCGGAAAACACCTCTTCAAAAGCAGGCCATTTGGCATCCACCATGCTATGTTTCAGCCCCGCACGAAAAATACGCCGGGACATCATGGAGAGATAACTGCTATCAGTGACTTTACATAAGGCACTGCCGGATTTCGGCACCGGCATCCTTGCGGCCAGCGCCTCTGCGCCTCCCAGCCGCCGTTCGGCCTGGTCCCGGATAATTTCAAATGCCGTCATCAAGGCAGCCACAATAAGAACTTGCAGCGGACATCACAACAGACATTTCGCACTGAATCCGGTAAATAGTCACTGCTCTTGCACATAAGCCCCTGCCATCCGCTAAAAAAACGATTATTATGGGTGCAGAAAAAAACGAGGTCCCACACATGGAACGACTCAAAACCTGTATCCGCAATATACCCGATTTTCCCCGGCCGGGAATAGAGTTCAAAGATATCACACCACTGGTCAAGGACCCGGCCATGTTGCGTCTCGCCGTACACCAGCTGATCCATCCCTTTCTGGGCGAACCGTTAACCGCTGTGGTCGGCATGGAGGCGCGTGGTTTTATCTTCGGCAGCCTGGCTGCCTGGGACCTGGGTGTGGGTTTTGTCCCGCTGCGTAAGCCCGGTAAACTGCCCTATGACGTACAGAGCGCCTCCTATGACCTTGAATACGGTAGTGCCGGACTGGAAGTCCACATCGATGCGCTGGACAGTCATGACCGGGTATTGTTAATCGATGATTTAATCGCCACCGGCGGTACGGCCGCTGCCAGTTGTGAACTCATTGAAAAACTGGGGGCGATGGTCGCCGGTTGCGCCTTTGTGATAGAACTGGACGAACTGAAAGGAAGAGACAAATTATCGGCATACCCGGTACATTCGCTGATCCATTGCTGACCTGACCTGCATCGCTCCTATCATTTAGTGATTGGATTAAACCAAACCGCCATTGATATGAATGACCTCACCGGTTATATAGGCGGACTCATCGCAGGCCAGGAAAACGGCCGCCTCTGCAACCTCTTCCGGCGTTCCAAAACGGTGTAACGGGATTTCACCGATACGCGCCCGCAGATAATCTTCGGTCATGACCTCCTTGACATATGCGGTCTTTATCCAGCCAGGCGCCAGTATATTTACCCTGACCTCCGGTGCATAGCTCTTTGCCAGGGACCGGCTGAAACCCAGCACGCCCGCTTTCACGGCGCCGAACATCTGTGGATTCCTCCCCTCAAATCCATGCGTGGCCAGGTCCCAGGACATATTGATGATCACGCCGGCCCCTTGTTGTTGCATGCGTGGCGCCAGCGCCCAGCAACATTTGATCGTCCCTTCCAGGTCAACTGCGAGCAACCGGCCCAGCTTTTCGCTGTCATGCAGTTGCGCACCTTCTCCGGTGAGGATATCGGCACCGGCATTATTGACCCAGATATCGACCCTCCCCAGCACTTCCTGCGAGGCTTTGGCAAGCCGGTCTACGTCCTCTTGCCTGGACACATCGGCCTGTATGGCCCGGGCATTGCCGCCTGCTTCAATGATTTCCTTCACAGTCCATTCAGCCATGTCCCGGCAGTGCAGATAGTTGACGATCACATCCGCCCCTTCCCTGGCAAAGGCCACGGCGATTGCCTTGCCAATACCACTGCTGGCGCCTGTAATAACGGCTTTTTTATCCAGAAGACGCATCATGCCGGTTCAGGACCACCAGGCTGTAAAGCGAAGACAAACATACTTTTACAAGGAACGATGAAATCTTTGCCAGGCAATGGTTCCCACCCCATTTCCAGAGTTCTCATGCACTATGCGGGCTAGACCGTGGCCAGATCGCCCTTACTCTCCAGCCAGCGCTTGCGGTCCTGCGAACGCTTTTTGGCAAGCAGCATATCCAGCATCAGGTCTGCCTTGTTATTCTTCCCCTGCAAGGTGAGTTGAACCAACCGCCTGCTTTCAGGGGTCATGGTCGTTTCACGCAGTTGCATCGGGTTCATCTCGCCCAGTCCCTTAAATCGCTGGACATGCACCGTGGCCCGGTTTTTTTCAGCAGCGATCTTGTCCAGTATTCCTTCTCTCTCTGAATCATCCAGTGCATAGAAAACCTCCTTGCCGACGTCGATTCGATAAAGTGGCGGCATAGCCACATAGATGTGGCCGTTTTCAATAAGTATCCGGAAATGCTTCAGGAACAGGGCGCACAACAGCGTAGCAATGTGCAAGCCATCTGAATCAGCATCGGCAAGGATGCATATCTTACCGTAGCGCAGGCCTTCAAGAGTGTTCGAGCCCGGGTCCACGCCGATAGCCACGGAGATATCATGGACTTCTTTGGAGGAGAGTACTTCTCCCGAATCGATCTCCCAGGTATTCAGTATTTTCCCCCGCAAGGGCATGACGGCCTGGAATTCCCTGTCCCGCGCCTGCTTGGCCGAACCGCCGGCCGAATCCCCCTCAACCAGAAACAGCTCACTGATACGACTGTCCTGAATCGTGCAATCAGCGAGTTTACCGGGCAATGCCGGACCACCGCTTATCTTTTTACGCACTACAGCCTTACGCGCTTTCAACCGTTTCTGAGCGTGCTGAATCGCCAGTGCAGCGATCCGTTCACCCATTTCAACATGCTGATACAACCATTGCCTCAGCGCATCATGTACCACGCCCGAAACGAAGGCCGTGCATTCACGCGAACTCAATCTCTCCTTTACTTGCCCGGTAAACTGGGGCTCGTCCATTTTTACGGAGAGGATATAACTGCAGCGGTCCCAGACATCTTCCGCCGCCAGCTTGACCCCCCGTGGCAACAAATTACGGGAATCGCAAAATTCCCGGAATGACTCCAGCAGGCCCTGCCGCAAGCCGTTGACGTGGGTGCCGCCTTGCACAGTGGGAACCAGATTGACATAACTCTCCGTAATTAATTCCACGTCTCCCGGTAACCAATGTATGGCCCAGTCGACGGCCTCGTGATTCCCCTCCATGGATCCCATAAAGGGCTCGGGGGGTAATAACTCCTGTCCAGCCAGCATCCCGGCAAGATAAGTTTGAAGGCCGTCCTGGTAACACCATTCACTCTTCTCCTTTGTTGCTTCATCCACTAATGTTACCCGCAAACCCGGACACAATACGGCCTTGGCGCGCAACAGCTGTTTCAACCGGGGAATGGAAACCTTGATGCTGTCGAAATATTTTGGATCCGGCCAGAATTGTATCGTCGTACCGGTATTGCGCTTACCTATTTCAGCGACCACTTCGAGCCTGGATTTCTTTTCGCCTCCGGCAAAGGCCATGTTGTATTCCTTGCCTCCCCGCTTCACCCATACCTCCAGGTGCCTGGACAAGGCATTGACCACAGAGACACCGACGCCATGCAGCCCCCCGGAAAATTTGTAGTTCTTGTTCGAGAACTTGCCCCCGGCATGGAGACGGGTGAAAATAACCTCTACGCCGGAAACCTTCTCACCGGGATGTTTGTCGACCGGCATTCCACGGCCATCATCGCTGACAATGACGGAGTTGTCCTTGAGAACGTTGATCTCGATCTTTGTTGCATGCCCGACAATGGCTTCGTCAACGCTGTTATCCACGACTTCCTGGACAAGGTGATTGGGACGGCTGGTATCTGTATACATACCCGGACGTTTGCGCACGGGCTCCAGACCGGTAAGGACTTCAATATCGGCGGCAGCGTAGCTATTACTCAATCAATGGTTACCTTTGGAAGGATCATGTATCAAAGAGATAAGCATACAGGAATTGGAAATGGGGATACAGGAGACAAAATAACAATAACCCCGGCAGCTGGTTACCTGCAAGATGACAGCTACTTCACCGGTCAGGCGAACGAAATCTAATCCAGATCGCCGATTAAAGACTCCCTGACAGACGCAGCGACCGGGTCAACGCTATGACGATAGGCCTGGTGATCAATACCGGCGGCCAGGGAAGCGCCGGCTTTCAGCGCAGCGGCCATCTCATCGGTCAACTCAAAGCGCAGGAAATGAACGGCGGAGGTCTTTTCATCCGTGACCCGATCCAGGTCCTCGTCGGCTATCGGCTGGACATCCTCCATCCCGTCGATCCGCATCCACACGGAATTTTCTACACCAATCAGCCCGGCCAGACGTGAGGCCCTCTCTTCCGGATCATCGTATTCGATCATCATGGTCGCTTTCCAGTTGCGGCCATCCGGGATCAGGGGATTATAGGCCGCCAGTTCCTGTTCGATACCTTCGGCTTCAAAGATCCGCTCCACCCGCAACATCTCCTGGATCTGATACTGGATTGTTAATCGGTCCTCAAAACAGAGCGTAACATTTGCGCCTATGGCCAGGCGGCGGTCCCGTTTATGCGCCATCACCCGGGCCCGGAATTCCTTTCTCAGCTGCGCATAGCGTTCCAGGGAATACAATTCGTTGCGGTCAATTTTTTTCATTGCGGCCACCGATTCTTATAATCCGTATGCATGACGCAGGAGGGTATACGGAGATTCCGCCCTGCTGCTATCCCCCAACGCATGTTGAATCTGTGCCCCTGCCATCGGACAATCGCTGATATAGTGATCAACTTCGTTTTTCTTGATGGCTCTGGCAACCGGCCGGCAAATCTTCATGGATAGTGCATGAGTTTCACTCTTGACTGCATAGGTACCGTCATGTCCGGAACAACGCTCTATCACCTCAATAGTCGTATCCGGAACGAGTTGCAACACATCACGTGTTTTTAATCCGATATTCTGCACCCGCTGATGACAGGGGGCATGATAGGCGATTTTACCCAGCGAATTTTTAAAGTCAGTGTGCAGCCTGCCAACTTTATGTAACCACATAAGATATTCGAAAGGGTCATAAAAGGCCTGTTTCACCTTTTGAACCTGTGCTTCACCGGGGAACAATAGTGGAAATTCCTGCTTGAACATCAACACACAGGAGGGAATGGGGGCAATGATGTCCCAACCCTCATCCACCAGCTTCGCCAACACGGGTATATTGGCTTCTTTGGCGGCCTCCACGGCCTGCAGATCCCCCAATTCCAGCTTTGGCATACCACAACACCGTTCCCTCTCAACCAGCTTGATCGGAATGTTGTTGTGTTCAAATACGGCTACCAGATCTTCACCAATTACCGGCGCATTACGATTGCCGTAACAGGTCGCAAACAGGATAACCCTGCCATGGATCCGGCTTGCCGCTGCTTCCGCCTTCACCGGAAGGGGCTCATGATGTTTCAGGCGTTTTCGCAGCGACTTGCCGTGGTATTCAGGGACGGGGGCATCGGCATGCACCCCCATCACTTTTTCAATCAGCTTACGAACCGGCCTGTTTTTAGTGGACGCGTTCACCAACTCTGCCACAACCGGGATCCCCGCAAGATTGCCAACGGCATCGGTGGAAGTCAGGATGCGATCGCGCAGTTTGCTGTCACCCTGTTGATGCTTCACTGCCTTGGCGCGTAGCATCAAGTGCGGAAAATCGACGTTCCACTCATGTGGCGGCACATAGGGACATTTTGTCATGTAACAGAGATCGCAGAGATAACAGTGCCCGGCGATCCGGGCATAGTCCTGAGTATCTACCCCATCCACCTCCATCGTCGCGGATGCGTCCACCAGATCAAACAGGGTCGGGAAGGCGTGACACAGGTTGACACAACGCCGGCAACCGTGACAGATATCAAACACGCGTGCCATCTCGTCAAAGAGTGCCGCTTCGTGATAGTACTCGGGCGCCTTCCAATCAATGGTATTACGAGCCGGTGCTTCAAGGCCCCCTTCGCGATATGTATTATCAGTCATCAGTCTTGAGTCGGGAGTCTTGACTCCCGACTGATGACTTATTACTGATCCAGATTATCGAGGGCCTTCTGAAAACGGTTTGCATGGGAGCGCTCGGCCTTGGCCAGTGTCTCGAACCAGTCCGCAATTTCATCAAACCCCTCTTCGCGGGCGGTCTTCGCCATACCTGGATACATATCGGTATATTCGTATGTCTCGCCGGCAACGGCGGCTTTGAGATTCAGTGCCGTACTGCCAATCGGTTCCCCTGTGGCGGGGTCTCCAACCTCTTCCAGATATTCGAGATGACCATGGGCATGACCCGTTTCACCTTCAGCGGTGGAACGGAAAACCGCCGAGACGTCGTTGTATCCCTCGACATCGGCCTTCTGCGCGAAATAGAGATAGCGGCGGTTTGCCTGGGATTCACCTGCGAAAGCGGCCTTGAGATTTTCTTCTGTTTTGGTATCTTTTAATGCCATGTTTTTCCTCCTAACTTACTGATTACTATATGAGAATAAATAATATTTAGAATAAGTCTAAACTGTTGGAACTCTACCGCACTGGTGCATGCGTGTCAACATACATCACTACCGGGGCGGATTGACAAAACGACCGGCCGTTACAGGCTGCCAAGGTTGATGCGTCAGGTCAGCAACAGGATAACCCTCCTCTTTTCAAAATTTATAATATGCAGCGCCCGAATTCTTCCAACAAAAATTATCATCCCCAAACACATATTGGTAAGATTCCATTCTGTCCAAGTGGGGTGTCATATTGTGCCAAGCAAAAAGAGCGATTTTGATTTTGAAAAAGCCCTTGCAGAACTGGAGGAGTTGGTCGAGAAAATGGAGCAGGGCGATCTCAGCCTGGAGGAATCATTGAAACAGTTTGAACGGGGCATTGCCTTGACGCGCGCCTGTCAAAAAGCGCTTACTGAAGCAGAACAGAAGGTCCAGATACTGTTGCGAAATGAGGGGAAACAGGGACTCGCTCCATTTGCTCCCGATCAGGAATAGTATGTCCTTTTCCGAGCATCTAATGGAGTGTCAGTCCAGGGTGGAAAATGCGCTTGAGAAATGGCTGCCCGCGTCGACTATCCAACCCATGCATTTACACAACGCCATGCGCTACGCGGTGCTGGGCAATGGCAAGCGCATAAGACCTGTGCTCGTTTATACGAGTGGCGAGGCCTTTGGCGTTGATTACAGCGAACTGGATGGACCGGCCTGCGCTGTTGAGATGATTCACGCCTACTCCCTGATCCACGATGACCTGCCGGCCATGGATAATGACGATCTGCGCAGAGGCAGACCAACCTGCCACAAGGCCTATGACGAAGCGACCGCAATCCTGGCCGGCGATGCCTTGCAAGCGTTGGCGTTCCATGTGCTGGCCCATGATCCGAATATCAAGGTCAATGCCGGGCAACGCATCAGGATGATCGATACGCTGGCCCTTGCCAGTGGTTCACGCGGCATGGCCGGTGGTCAGGCGATTGATCTCGATTCAGTCGGGAAACAGCTGAATATCACGGAACTTGAAAATATGCATATTCACAAAACCGGGGAACTGATTCGCGCGTGCATTGAACTCGGCGCGTTGTCCCTGCAGGATGTAGAACAGGAGCAATTCAGGAAAGTATCTCATTATGCGAAATGCATTGGACTTGCCTTCCAGATCAAGGACGATATTCTGGATATTGAGGGCGATACGGAAACACTTGGAAAACCACAGGGATCTGACAAAGCCAGTAATAAACCGACTTATCCCGGTCTGCTCGGACTGGACGGCGCCAAGCAGGCCGCACTTGAATTTCATGCACAAGCTATTGCAGCGCTTGCAGACTTCGGTGAGCAAACAGATGTGCTCAGATCCCTGGCCGATTACATCATAGAAAGGGACAAATAGCGGTTTCACGTCTGAATTCCGTCACCTATTCATTTAATCCCGGTTAATTGGGGCAAATAATACCGGGTTATGTGGTAGAATCTTTACCAAGAGGTGATAGGATTGAGGAATTCGGATGTTGAAAGAATGGTTTTGAGGTAACACCAGGCATGAATCGGCCAGCACACGTTGTCACCACCAGCATCCCTGATATTCAAAATAGTCAGGATACGCGGCATATTGCCATTGACAAGGTTGGGATAAAGGATATCCGGCACCCTGTGGTCGTCCGCGACCGCAGCGGTCATGAACAACACACCGTGGCGATGTTCAACATGTATGTCAATCTGCCCCACAATTTCAAGGGTACGCATATGTCCCGGTTCATAGAAATCCTGCACGACCACGAGTATGAAATCACCGTCGAGTCCTTTAAACGCATGATCGAGGAGATGACCGGTATGCTGGATGCCAAAGCCGGCCATATCGAAATGACTTTCCCATACTTTATCAGCAAGGCCGCTCCCGTGTCAGGCGTTGAAAGTCTGATGGATTATGAAGTATCCTTCATTGGTGAGATTCACAATGCGACGCCGACTGTATCGGTAAAAATGATTGTCCCTGTCACGAGTTTATGCCCATGCTCAAAGAATATCTCCGATCGCGGTGCACACAATCAACGCTCACATGTCACGGTCCTGGTACGGGTAAAGGATTTTATCTGGTTGGAAGAACTTATTGAAACCGTTGAAAAAGTCGCCTCATGCGAACTCTATGGTCTGCTTAAGCGCCCCGATGAAAAATATGTCACTGAACGCGCCTATGATAATCCCAAATTTGTGGAAGACATCGTCAGGGATGTTGCCATAGAGTTTAACCAGGATGACCGGATCGGCGCTTACACTATCGAATCTGAAAATTTTGAATCCATCCATAACCATTCTGCTTACGCAATGCTCTCCTTCGACAAAGATGCCGGCAAGGACAAATCCGTTCTTTGACCGGACTGCCCGTCAAATAAGTTATTCTCAAGCGCAATATTTTCCGGGGTTGCGGAAAAAAATTGTCAGGCGCCGTAAAAACAGTGTCACTTCACGACAGATTTCCCGGTGCTGATTTTATAACTTGTTGTTTTTAAAAAAATAGTTTTCTGGCATGAATGATGCTATATCTAAAAAGTGAGATAGTTACATCTCCTCCCCCTTAGTACATATGGGTGCTCTCCAAGTAGGCACCCATTTTTTTGTCTGCGCTGCAGACGGGCCGGGAGAAGACATTTTACCTGATCTGTTACTGGATAAAATCCTTTTATTTTCCTCATATCCTTGAAATTTACTATCCATCTATAGTCTGAATGTCAATGACCCTGCAGTGCCGTTCAAAAAGTGTATCTGAACCAACACCAGCCAGTTTGCTCTATAGTTTTATAAACCTGAAACCGTTCTCCTGAACTAAGCAGATGCTGAGATACTGTTACCTGTCATTACTTGGACTGGTTCTGGGCCCGATGATAGCAAGTGCCGACATGATCCCCATGCGCGACTTTATTCAGTTAAAGACCGGCATGACGGAAGCAGAGGTATTGTTCCGCATCGGCACCTATGATTACGAATCGGTATACACCGATTATCATCATCATCTCATCAAAAAGATATGGTATTACATACCGGTACAGAAGGGATCCGATGCCTGGATCTCGGAGATCGTTATCGATCATTCCGGCCAGATACAATCCCTGCAGCGCTACCGGGCAAGGAGATAGGGATGTGCCGGTGGAGTTGTTGAATTAAAACCCGGGGTGGCCCTAAACATGCGGGCAAAACCATTACACGATTACGCTTCACGCTTCATCGGGAACGGCTTTGGCCTCCCGCCATAATACCTCCATTTGAGCCAGCGATGCCTCCGTCAGGGTCCGGTTCTGCCGGGCAAGCTGTGCTTCCATATAGCGGAACCTATGTTCAAACTTCCGGTTGGCGCCCCGCAGGGCAAGCTCAGGATCGATCCGGGCATGCCGGGCAAAATTCACACAGGCGAACATCAGATCGCCCAGTTCATCCATTATCCTTTCTGAAGAGATGCCGGAATTGATTTCCTGCCGCAATTCATTTAGTTCTTCTTCCACCTTGTCAAGCACGGCTTCTGTATCCTCCCAGTCAAACCCGACGCCGGCTGCACGCGTCTGTAACTTGTGCGCCCGGAGCACGGCAGGGAGCGCCCGGCTGATGCCGGCAAGTAAGCCTGTTTCGGCCGCATCAGCCACACCCCGCTCACGCCTCTCCTGTTCCTTGATATGTTCCCAGGCAATGGTCTGTTCTTCGGCAGTGCCGGTCGTGTCAGCAAATACATGGGGATGACGACGGCGCAATTTTTTATTCAGCTTCTCCGTAACAGACCGGAAATCAAAATGTCCCGCTTCGTTTGCCATCTGCGCATAAAAAGCAATATGGAACAGCAGGTCCCCCAATTCCTCTCTCACGTCCTCCACATCGCCCCGATCAATGGCATCCACAAGCTCATAGACCTCCTCCAGCGTAAAAGGCAGGATGGAAGCGATTGTCTGCTGCCGGTCCCAGGGGCAGCCACTCTTGGGATCCCGCAGACATTGCATGATCCCCAGCAACTCATCAATTTCTTTCATTTTCCATTTCCGTAATTTATTACAGTAAAAACTTGATCTTAAGCCATATTTCTAATAAAACATGGGTGCATTGACGTAGGCTCCTAAAGAGTGTGCTTTTCGGGCATCTTTACAAAGGTCACCCCGCAGATGAGATTAAACCATGACGCCGTTAATCTTGCGACTTGATATAGCCGGTACAGCCGACACCTGGGTTCCCTGGCAGGATGCGGTGTGCCTGTATAGCCGTGATATGATTGCCTGGACGGCAGGCGAGCGGGAATTCAGATTCCGGGGAGGCATATGCAGGCGCACCGGCAGGCGTTCCACGGTTGATATCAGTTCAATTATTGCAATAAAACATTCTGCGCCGCACAAACATGTCAGGCGTACAATCCCGCCGTTGACTAACCGCGAGTTGTTCCTGCGCGACGCCCGGCTCTGCATGTATTGCGGACACCAGCACCTTGAATCGAATCTGACACGCGATCACATCACCCCCTTGTCGCGCGGTGGCAGAGACCGCTGGTCGAATGTTGTCACCGCATGCCGGATCTGTAATACACGTAAGGGGAACCGTACCCCCGAGGAGGCCCATATGCCGTTGTTGGCCATCCCCTATGTTCCCAACTGGGCAGAATATCTTGCACTGTCAAACAGAAAAATTCTCGCTGACCAGATGGAATTTCTGAAATCGCAGTTCTCGGGCAGACCCATACCCTTTAACAATCAGGGCACTTGCTAGAAACATGAGAATAACAATATTATTGATACTGCTGTTAACAGGCGGGAATGGTATCGCGGATGACGGCAAAGGCAACTATGCTATATGGGGTGTGGGCAACAATTCCTGCTTCAGCTACCTCAAGGCCAGGGAGAATAACGACTTCGATGCGTATAAACTCTATCTTACGGGTTACCTGACAGCCTATAACGCACTCACGCCGGATACCTTCCGTATATCCGGAACTATGGACATGGATGGCATTATTGAATGGATTGATAACTACTGTAAGTCAAAACAATTGGATGGTTTCCTGGGGGCCATATCAGCCTACACCTCGGAGAATGCCGGAAAACGCATGAAACGTCCGCCCCGCGCCCTGCATACAAACTGAAAGTATTCAGTAACATCCGGAACCTGTTTGTCATAGTGCGATTTTGGGAAGTGCCGATAATGAAGTATACGGGCGTCGCCAGGCAACATAGTATCCGCCATTACTGCGCATAGCACCAGGGAGGTTTCACGGCTTAAATTCCGGAATTCCGATAAAATATTCACACCAAATTCATTGATAAACGATATGAAATCGGTCATTATAAGCCTGCGAAAACCGGGTAAATCCAGAGAAAAATCTAACGGGAGAATCAACCATGAAAAGAACACTGATTAAGGCCTCGATCTTTGTAATGTTACTCGGACTATTAAGTGGTTGTGCTACAACGGAGCAAATAGCTCAGATCCAGGCCACGGCGGATAAAGCCCTGGCGACGGCCAATAATGCTTCATCACGTGCCGACAATGCCATGGCTACAGCAAACTCGGCACTTGATGCGGCCAGAAATGCCCAGTCAACTGCAGAGGCTGCGCAATCATGCTGCACTCAAAATAGCACCAAGCTCGACCGCATGTTTGAAAAGGCGATGCAGAAGTAGTTGTAGCGGCACGCGCGTTAACACATTAAACAGGATAAAAGCCCTATGACACCCTCATAGGGCTTTTATTCTTGCGCATCTGCATTAATCCAACTGTCCATGCCTGATAGCTGACAAGGATGTTTCCAGACGTAGTTTGAGGACCTGCGATCCGGCTTCCAGCATATCGTCATGTCTGTTTTCAACGATAGCATTGACCGGGGGCTGAACTAACCGGCCAATGACAACAGGGATCCCTTTCATGTCATGGATTACCCGCTTGGCAAGCTCCCAATCAACCTTATAGGCCCGTTTGTTAGTGATTTTCACCAACATCCTGACCACGCTTGTTAAATTGTCCTCAAAATTACCGGCATCTTCCTGCATGAACGGATGTGCTTCCAGATAAATCTTTCCCTCATGCTGCCCCACTTTATACGGTTGATTAACGATATGCACAGGGGTGCCTAACTTCACTTTCTTGAATAAACTCTTGATATCTTCCGGGTAGAGTCGAATACAACCATGGCTGACCCGCATGCCGATACCATAAGGCTTGTTTGTCCCATGAATAAGGTATCCCGGGAGGCCAAGCCGTAATGCATAGTTGCCGAGCGGATTCATCGGCCCCGGCCCTATCCTCTCCGGCAGAGGGTCTCCCATCGCTTCATGTTCCTGCCGGATCGAATCCGGCGGAAGCCAGGAGGGATTTTTCTTTTTTTGTATGATATGTGTATCAACATAGGGTGTGTCCCACCCTTCCCTCCCTACGCCCAGCGGGTAGGTGATGACGTCAACAGAACCAGGTTTATTACCCTCTGGGAAATAATACAGTCTCATTTCCGGGATATTTAAAATAATGCCATTATGCGGGGCCTGAGGCAGGATATATTGAGATGGAAGTACTATCTCCCGCCCGTCACCCGGTAGCCAGGTATCCAGCTCCGGATTGACGAGTTTTATATCCCGATAACCGAGTCCATTGCTCCGGGCAATGTCCAACAAGGTGTCCCGGTATTCGGCCCTGATCTGCTGTAATTCACCGATTACCGAATCGTTTTTGTTCTCCAGTACGTAATAGGCAGCTACTGCATCCCCGCAAAAAACAAGCAGGAAGAGGGCTAAACAACTGGCTGAGAATAACTTGACGAATGAACTTGACATGATTTATCTGCTTGCATCCGTAGATCGGTAAAATGTGTAATAAGTTAAATTCTATACTAAGCAGGCTGCTTTTCCTCACCTAATTGCAATAAACCCGGTAATTATGTGGCCAGTTCTCCCTCTATCTCCACGGCGGCGGCGGCCCGGACAGACAGGCCACCGGCTGCAAAGGCAGATGATGAAGTCAGACCGGGGAACAGAAATAGGAGAGAATCGCTACGGGTGGTGATTTCCCTGACAACAGTCATTTATCGTAATGGCATATACTATTCGATAGTGAGAGAATCCCCGAATCCGACAAAAATAATAGTTTAGTGTCCGTCCATAAACGGACTTTTTTTCAACATTATCCCTGTAAAACAGGTG
>JBHHYN010000034.1:0-24064 GCA_046757565.1 Gammaproteobacteria bacterium
TGTTTTACAGGGATAATGTTGAAAAAAAGTCCGTTTATGGACGGACACTATCTAATGTGCCGGTTATAAGGCGGCACGTCGATGGATTATGGGGTTCTACTGGCTAACTCATTGATTGTTGAAGGGTATTAAAATTACCCGGCCTTCCAACGATAGGTACGCTCCAGCAGGAAAACCCTGCCTGGTAGGCCGCATACGCCATACTAGGCGGAAATTTCACAGGGTTGCCCGGAGGCTTCGCTCAATTCCAGACCATGATTGTAGATCTACCGGCATAGATATGACTACCGCTTCCAGTCTGTATGAAGGCGCTGCGGTCTGAGGCCATGGCTCTTTGTCAGCGAATATGCGAGGGAATGTTAGGCTTTGGGTTGACTCTATATGATATATAGTATACAAAGGTCTGTAGTCTAGTTTACCGAATTCCAGAATCTAAAGAGAGGAGAGGGCTATGGCGTCGAATCGTTGGTCTACTGTGGCGGTTATCACTTTTGCGTTCTTCGTCGGCCAGAGTGCATCTGCTGCACAGACGGTAAGCGAGCAATTTTCATGGGTCAAACCGGTGCCTACGCTGGAGGAACTCACCGGGGGCCAGTTTCATCCCGGGCAGAAGGTCACCAAGGCCAACATGCATCTCTTCAAGGACAACATGCCTGTGGCCATGGAAATCCTCCTGGAGGATGGGGCAGAGTGGATCGTCACTCCCCACACACCCTCAGAAAAACTCGTCATACCGGCCCTGGTCGAGGCCACCCACAAAAACGCTGGCAAAGCGCTTGTGAAGCCCGATGGGAGTGTCTATGCAGCGGACGGCGGCCCCTGGTACGGTGGATTCCCGGTGCTGAATCCACAGACCGCCATCGAGGTGATGGCAAACTGGCTCTACCGTGATGTTGATAACGTGGAAGAGGTGGCGTACGAATACTGGACGAATCCCTCCGGCCAGACCTACAAGACAATCAGGGCGCATCGCCGCGAGATGTTCATGAACGGGCGCGTCTGTGTCGATAAAGTGCGGCAGGAACCCGGCTTCGATGGCGAACTTCGCCGCGAAGTTCTCATCAACGAGGCCCCCTATGACGTTAAGGGAATCTCCATCATGACCGTCTCCTATCAGGATCAGAGCCGCCTGCCGGACGCCTGGGGCTACATTCCCGTGTTGCGGCGCGTGCAGCGCTTCTCAACGGCGCAACGCGATGACTCTCTGGATGGATCCGACTTGCGCGGGGTGAACATCAACCTGTTCAGCGATCCACTTGGTTTCTGGAACTGGAAGCTGCTGGGGCGCAAGCCGATGTTAAGCTCAGTTACCCTGGACAACCCGAGGGTCACGGAGAAAGAGGGGCAACTACCGCGCGTCAAGGGCAAGTACCGTATCGGTGGCAAGCTCGAGTTGCGGGATACGTTCGTAATCGAAGCCAGCCCTAATGACAAGGCCGGGGACCGCATCTACTCCAGGATCCTTCTTTATATAGACGCTGCAAGCTATCATCCCTGGTGGGCCACGTATTACGACAATCAGGGGAAGTTATGGCTTGTCGGCAACATGACGCGTGCGCGGGACATGAGTCCATGCGGAAACTTCTCACGTATCACCTCCTTCGACTATTACAACATGCAAAAGGGCGCAGCGCTTAACATTGACTTCTTCTATTTGAAACGAGACGTGGGGAGGGATGCCGTAGACACAGATATGTTCAATCTTCGATTTTTGGCGGCTCAAGGCCGCTAATCCTGGAAATTCCAATTTTTTTGACAGGTCAATAAGGGGAGGGTGCAGTAGCCATGTTTAAGAAAGCAAAGTATATAACCTTGGTTCTCGCACTAGCCGGGATACTGGCAGTCGCTGAAACAGCGAACGCGGAAATCGCTTTCAAGAGCGAGAGTTTAGGTAAGCTCAGGGTATCCGGCTTTTTGCGGGTTCAGGCGGATCTGCGTACAGGCCCCGAAAACCCGAACACATCCCCAGCTTTCAATCGGAACGAAAACCTCCAGCAGTTTCGACCCTGGGGTATTCTCGACCTCGACTGGGATACGCCGGTCAAAAACCTCAAGGTATTTCTGCGCACCCGCTTCATATCCGACGTCACTGACAATGTGACGAGCGGAGACTTCGACGCGTTTCCGAGTGCCGGTGGGAACGCGGGCATCACACGGTTTGGTGGATCGGACGGGATCGGAGAACTTTGGGAAGCCCGAATTGACTACACGGTTGGAAACTGGTGGTTCCGCGTCGGTCGTCAGCCGATCGTATGGGGCGACCTGGCGCCGACACGTCTCCTCGATACCGTGAACTCACTCGATTTGAGCTTCCACGCCTTCAACGAACTCGGGGGACGCGAGGCCTTCGACAATATCCGCATCCCCATCTGGGCGATCCGTGGCTCATATACGTTTCCCTTCGCGCCGGAGTACTCGATTGAAGCGTTCGTAAGCCCCAACAAGTTCGGCTTCATCCCCACGCAGCTTCCGGCAGCAGACTCGCCTTTCGACATCCAGGGTTTGCCACCCTTTCTCTCGCTGACCGATAAAACCGATGACGCCCAGTCAGGCGTGGCCGCAGGTATCCGGCTCCTGGGCGTGGCCGGTCCCGTCAGCTACACGCTCAACTGGATCGTCCGGCGTGACGGGGATGGGGTCAGTGAACTCGCCTCACAAAGTCTGGATCCCAGCCGCTTTGGCTTTGCGCCGTCGCCGCCCTTTCCGCCTTTTACGTTCGGGCCGTTCGCCTCTATGCTTCCCTTCGGAGCACTGCCGGGTGATGCCCTCGGCCTGCGCATCAAGCACCCAACGTTCCACACTGTGGGTGTTTCGGCAAACTACTTTCACTCACCTTCGAAGACGGTGGTGCGTTTGGAAGCCGTATACGACATCAATCGGCCGTTTGAGCGGCGCACCTTGGGCCCGCCGGACTTCGACGGCAGTCCACCGTTCTTCTCTGTCAACACCCCGAATCATATCGAGGATGACCAGTTTGGCTACGCCATTGCCCTGGATCGGCCGACCTTTCTTATTCGCAAGGACCGCGCCGCAATGATCACCTTCCAGGTCGAGCAGCGCTTCCGGGGAGATCCGAGGCGTGGTGAACAGCGGGGGTTGTTGGGCGCTCGGGCTGACAGAACCGAGACGATTTTGACATTTCTTTTCAGCCAGCCCTTTGCGGGGTTTGGCGGCCGCTACGACGAGTGGTTCACGGACTTGACGGCGCGCTATGACGTCAAGAATTCATTCTTCATACAGCCTTCGATTCGCTATGAACCGGGTAATCACTGGCGCACGGCGCTCTGGTACACCCGCTTCGGTGGCGATGACAGGCGATCCGGGAAGTTCGGATCGCTGAAGTTCGCCTCCGGGGTAAACGCTTCGATCAGCTACCAGTTTTGAGTTAAGATATACTGATCTCTGTTTCTAACGGTGAGAATTGAAATGCGTACAGAAGGAGAGCGCATGAGCAGCAATTGTGGGCGGATATGAAGATTTCCGAAATAAGACAACGTCTCTCATTGACGGAGCAGGCCCATGCGCGCCTCAAGAAGGCTATCCGCGAAGGCGTTTTGACGCAGCACAGATTCTATCCCCTGAGAGAACTGGCCGAACAACTCGGCGTGTCACGCACGCCGGTGCGCGAAGCCGCGATTAAGCTTGCGCACGAAGGATTGGCCGAGATCGTTCCCCAGCGAGGCTTTCGCGTACGCACCATTCCGCCTGCAGAGGTAACAGAAGTCTTCGAACTTCGCAGGATTCTTGAAGGCCGCGCCGTAGAAAAGCTGGCGGAACGCGCCAACCGGAGCGATGTCCGCGCGCTGTTCACCCTCCTCGAACGCCAGGAGCGCGCGATCAAGGATATCCCTCGCTTCCTGGACATCGACGAGGAATTTCATATGCGTTTGCTCGAATTGTCCGGTTTGCCGCGGGCCCGTGATTTCCTCGTCACATTGCGTGATATCATCTGCCTTCTGGGACTTGAAGCCCTGAACGTTGGCGGACGGACCGAGGAGGTTCTCAAGGAGCACACGGCTATCGTCGAGGGCATCGCGCGGAGCAATGCGAGCGAGGCGCGTCAGGCGCTTCTCCTGCATCTCGACTCCACTCGTGATAAAATCAAGAATACCGCTTCCGCCGCGGAAATTGAGATCGCCAATGCAGAATGATCCCGGCACAGGGCATCATTCCGATCCCATCTTTAGCTAATTTCTGTCTCAGTCGATACCTCTTCTCTCCTCCTGAATATTTAGGGGACCTCTGATTAACTGAAGATTTCTTCGGTATAAGGCAACAAGGATTGTTCGACTTTATGTTCCAGACAATACTGTGGCATTAACCTACTCGGAATCGTTACCTCCACCCCTCACAAGGGCACCCACAGTGCATAAAGGTACCGAGGTCCATGGAGATCAAGCTTATCCCCCAATTTTTTATAGCAATATTATTTTGAATCTTGTAAGCTTTCGCCCCATTATTTTAAGATATGTGACATATCGCTAGACGCTAAAAGCGGAGTGTGTCAGGCCACCGGAATCGCAATGTCAGAGAGGGAAGAAATGACGATATAAATATCTTGGGTTGCGTATATCGTCAAGGCGGACTGGCCAGCAGGGATCACTATTATACCTGACGAGATTATCGAAATTGCCTGCGTTACCGGTTGTGGAGTTTATGAACAACATACATGCCATGCTCGCGACCACACAATAGGGGGAACTCAATGAATAACGGTATGCATTACATGAGTAACGGCGACAAACTGTCTCTGAGCCTGAGGGGTGAGCCATGACGCCGTGGAGTAATCGCGGGACTGGATTTTTCATGGGTCTGCTGGTCGGTCTCGCTGCCACAGGCTGGGTGCTTGCGACAAACTTGGAGGCCGAGCCCGTCGAAAAGGTGAATGCTGGCACCGTGATCTTCACACGTCATGACGCCATTTATGCCTCGGCTGTCTTGAATGATGGTAGCTTGATTGCCGTAGGGAAGTTCGGCAGGATCCTCCGCTCGCCGGACAAGCACCTCGCCTGGGAGGAGATTCCTTCCCCTACCACCGAGGATCTCTTCAGCGTCGCCTTCCGGGATGATCGCAATGGCGTCGCGGTGGGGGCGAACGGGACCTACCTGGAGACAGCGGATGGGGGGCATACCTGGAGCAGTCGCGACATGGCCACCACCAGCCAATTCCTGAAGGTGGTGCTGCAACCGGATGGAAGCGGCCTTATTGTCGGCTCCTTCGGGCTGCTCTGGCGGACTGACTCGGGCGGGACTACCTGGAAGCCGGTCGCCATCTCCTGGGAGAAGGTGTTGAGCCAAGTCTGGGATAGTGTTGGTCCGGTGGAACCCCATCTCTATGATGCCGCCATGCTGGGGTCCGTCGCCTGGGTGGTGGGCGAGTATGGTTTGGTGTTGGTCTCCACTGACGGCACACAGAGTTTCGAGAGGCGCCGTGGCGGGCAGTTCACCGATCCCCATCTGTTCTCGGTGGCCCTTTATGATTCCGAACACGGCATTGCAGCCGGACAAGCGGGGCTCATCGTCACCACGGAGGATGGTGGCGTAACATGGAAGGAGTCCAGCCGCTGGGAGACGGATCTTTACGGCGTGTCGGTATACAACGGTAGTGCTGTAATTTCAGGCGACCTGGGTAGCGTGCTCCTCCTGCCGGACGGCAGTGAACCCGCTGGGTTTCGAGTAGTCGCTGCAGCGGGACGGAGCGATGGAACGCTCGGTGATCGCTGGATCGGAGGTGTCCAACATATCGGTCAGGGTCGCTTTTTGGTGATGGGCAAGGGCCCCTTCCGCACTTTTTCCCTGCCACTGCAACGCATCAGCAAAGCTGATTTTAAACCCGGGAGCTAATTGTCTATGGAACGTTTTGCCAATTTCATCGTCAATCAGCGCTACCTCCTTCTCGCTGCCCTGCTTGCCATTACCGGCGCGTTCACCTGGTTCGCCATGGGGACAAGGATCGACACGGACTTCTCCAGCCTGCATCCCAAGGACCACCCATTCATCCATGTGAACAGGCAATACGCGGAGCAGTATGGCAGCCCTCTCACGGTCTTTATGATGCTGCGGGTCCGCGATGGGAACATCTATAACCCCAAAACACTAAAAAAGGTGCGGGAGTTGACGAAAGCCCTCGACGCGTTGCCTGGCGTCAACCACAACCAGGTTGTCTCTATTGCATCCCGCAAGGTCAAGGTACTCAAGATCGAAGGTAGCTACATCCAGACAGATGTCCTGATGCCAGAAGTACTGCCGGCCACTGAGGATGAGTTTCAGGCTTTTCGTCGCGATGTGAGCGCTGCCGGCGTAATGGGTTCCCTGGTGTCCACCGACACGCGCGTGACACTGCCTGATTTGGTCGCCACCCGTCCATCAAGAAATCTTTCGACCAACGCAAACTCAACACTGCTCACTGCCAATTTCATCGAGGGGCGCTTCCAACTCGACGAGATCTTCAAACGGTTGCGCGAACTCAAGTCGCAGTACAGTGACGAGAATACCGAGATCTTCCTGGCCGGACAACCGGTATTGATGGGCTGGATCCATAACTATCTGCCGGAGATTTTCGCGATTCTCGGTGTGACCATGCTGCTTATGTTCGTCATGCTCTACATTCACGTCCGGGATTGGTCACTCACGATCCTGCCTATCGTGGGGACGGTGATGAGCGCGATCTGGGGCATCGGCTTCGCAGCCATCTTCGGCTGGAAGATGAGTCCGCTGATCCTGATCATCCCTGTGCTGCTCATGGCGCGCAGTCTCAGCCACGGTGTGCAGCGCATGGAGCGCATCGTAGAGATCGAAGATCAGGGCTTGACGCCGGAGGACAAAGGCAAGGTCTTGATCCGCGCACTGTTCGGATCCGGCGTGCTGGGGATTGTGACCGATGCGATGGGCATCCTGGTGATCGGCATCTCCTCCATCCCGTTGCTGCACCAGCTGTCGGGCTTCGGCAGCTTCTGGGCACTCAGCAATATCCTCACCGTGACCATACTCATCTCAGTGATAGTCGCCATATTTGGCAGTGGAGGAAGCAAGCGGGTCAAGGCCCGCCTCGAGTCGGGCCGGCTCACGGCCATTCTTGATCGTCTCGGTCGTTTTGTCCCGGCACACCCCGGCCGTATACTCACGGTTTTCCTGATCGTTGCACTGGTCAGTATCGGCATCGCCACTCAGATCCACGTGGGCGATGTTCATCCTGGAACGCCCGTCCTGTGGCCCGAATCGAATTTCAACGTGGCCGTGCGTGAGATAAACAGATCCTTCTCCGGCACGGATGAGTTCCAGGTTATCGTTGAGACTGACGCGCAGGATCCCGGCGTTCGTGATCCGGCGGTACTGAAAGATATGCGCGATTTCCAGCGAAATATGGAGAAGTTCCCGGAGGTGCGGGGCAGTACCTCTTTTGCCGACTTCATTCCTATCGTGCGCAGGCGGCTCAATGGCAACCACGTGAAGTGGGAGTCATTGCCGAACACCCTCCAGGAATCGGCACAGTATGCGCACCTGCTGCTGCGGGGCACAGACCCGGGCGATTTCACCCGCTTCGTGAGCGAGGACTACAAAACCGCGGCCGTGACGCTGTCACTCCAGGATCACCGCGGCGAGACGCTTAGGAGAGTGGTCGCCCACATTCGCGACTATTTAAGCGCGAAGCATCTCGATGGTAATGATTCTCCAAGGTTCCGCCTTGCCTCCGGTCTTGGAGGAGTGCTTGCGGCGGTGAACGAAGAGGTCGGCAGTAAGCAACTGCTGATCTTCCTGCTGGTTGCCGTCGTGATCTTCGCCTTGTGTCTGTATGCGTTCCGATCCTGGATGGCGGTAAGTATCCTGATCGCACCGCTCATTGTGACCAATTTTGTGGTTATGAGCGTGATGGTTTACATGGGGATCGGATTGGATGTGAATACGATGCCTGTGGTCTCGATCGGCATGGGCGTGGGCATCGATTACGGGATCTATCTTCTGACGCGCATTCTCCAGGAGCATCGTTTATCCGGAGACTATGGGATGGCCTGCGCCGCGGCGCTGCGTACCACGGGGCGGGCCATCTTGTTCACAGCGGGTATTATGGTCATCAGTTCGGGTCTCTGGTACTTTTTGACTTCTTTTCGTTTCCTGGCGGAGATGGGGCTCCTCCTCTCGCTGATCATGGCCATCAACATGATCGGCACGTTGCTGGTAATTCCCGCGGCGATGACTTTCTTCAAGCCTGACTTCCGTAAAGAGGCGCGCATCCTGCAGTGGGAGTAATGATATGAACAGTGGAAAATTGGACGGAGAGAAAGCATCAGACCAGGTGGCTGCAGAATCACTACGCATCAGCCCGGAACGGCTGGTCGAGGTGGCGCACACAGCGCGCATACCCCTGCCGGACGCCGAGGTGCCGATCATGGTGGAAATCATGAATCACGCTCTTGGGGGCCTTTATGCCCAGCTCGATGTACTGGAGGCGCGTGACACGACCACATCGGTGCCGGCGCGGAAGTGGTGGTGGCCCAGTGAGAGCGAGGACCCGCAAAACATTTTTATTACCCGCTGCGAGATTCAGGAACACGAGGACGGACCTCTGGTGGGGATGCGCGTAGCCGTCAAGGACTGTATTGGGGTCGCCGGCGTACCGATGACCTGCGCTTCGCGCCAGCTCTCCGATTTTATTGCGGGCGTGGACGCCACCGCGGTTGAACGGTTGCTTGACGCCGGCGCCCGGATCGTGGGCAAAACGAACCTTGATGAGTTCTACGTAGATACCACTTCCGAGACGAGTCAATTCGGCCCCACCCTGAATCCGCGACTCGGGCCGGAGTATGGCCCCGGCGGATCATCCGGCGGCAGCGCCGCTGCGGTGGCGGCGGGTGTCGCCGACGCCGCGTTAGGAACCGACGGGGCCGGCAGTTCACGGGTCCCGGCCGTATTCTGCGGCCTTGTGGGCCTCAAGCCAACGCATGGACTGGTTCCTACTTATGGCGTCGCGGACATGATGCCCAGCGTTGATCATGTGGGCCTGCTGGCTGACGACGTCCCGACCGTGGCGCGCGTACTCGAGGTGCTTGCCGGTTCCGACCCGCGTGATCCCGCCAGCGCTTGTGTCCGGCCAACTGTCTATACCAGCCAGCTTGACGGCGGTGTGCGTGGCTTACGGGTGGGAGTGTTAAAGGAGTTCTTTGATGCGGGCCTTGCTCCGCAAGTCCGGGAAGGGGTCGAGCGCGGCCTCTCCAACCTGCGTCAGCTTGGCGCCGACGTCCAGGAGTGTTCGATCCCGAGTATGGCGGAGGCCCTGGCGGTATGGATGGCCTGCTCGGTCGGGGAGCAGGCGGTAAGTTGGTGCAACGACGGGGTCTGCGTCACTCGAAACGGGGGCTACGATGACGCTTGGCTGGAGGCCTTTGCGGCATTACGGCGCCGGCAAGACCCGCAATACGGGCGTTCGATTCGCCTGATTGTGCTGCTCGGAGCCTATTTAAGTCTGGACCATGGAAATCGCCACTACGCGGCTGCGATGAACCGCCGCATTGCGTTGCGCAGCGATTACGAACGCGCCTTTGAATCCCACGATCTTCTGGTTACACCCACCATACCCATGTTGCCCTTCAAGTTAGGTGAACTGGAACAACACGGTGGCAGCTTCTCCACAATCCCCTACACCTGCCCCTTCAACATGCTGGGGGCGCCGGCACTGAGCGTTACCTGTGATCGCATCGAAGGGCGCTTCGTGGGCATGCAGCTGGCCGGACGATGGCGCGATGAGGCTACCCTGCTGCGGACCGCTCACGCTTACCAGGAGAACTTTCGTGAAAGCATCGGATGAGATGAATCCCGCATCCTGCAGTAGAAGTAACAAAGTACTTTGAACGTTGAACCTTGAACCTTGAACCTTGAACCTTGAACCAAATACGGTGAATGAATATGTCTGATAATACTACATTCCAATACATGGTATACGGATCGCTTGCCATTGCCTATTTAGTTACTGCAGTTGGATTTACCTTCCTCAATGATATAGGACAGATGTTTATCCAGGCGCCGAGAAATGCCTACATAACCGCATTCAAATGGCGCAAAGAATTAAAGTATCTCAGTGTTGCCGCGTTTTTGTTCGCATTGACAGTAAATTACATTACACCCGTTTTGAGCTGGACAGGCATTACGATTAATCTCGTGCTGTTCATACCTTTTTTCGTCTCGGCTTTTCTACTTGTCAAGATCATGTTCCCACCCAAACAAGCCGGCGCAAATTTCGTATCGATAACTGAGGCTGATCAGCACATAAAGGATGATGATACAGTATGGGTGGTTGAGATTAACGGTGATGCCCGCGCGTATCCACATAAATGGCTTGCCCAGCCGCATGTTATCGGGGATAAAGTCGGTGGAGAAGAAATTGTTATGACATTTTGTGACCTCAGTCACCTGGGCTCTGCCTACAACCCGTACATCAATGAACAAAAGGTTGATCTGGATACATTCACACAAATCCATTGCAATCTTATTTTATATGACCGCAAAACCGATGAGACCATTCAACAGATCTATGGGGCAACGGAAGATACCGGCAAGCAAATGCAGCCCTATCCTACCCAGGTCATGCCTTACGCTTCGTTTAAAAGGATATATCCCGATGGCCGGGTTTTACACAATCCGCCTGCAGGAATCAAGGACAGGATAGTACTCCGGGCGTTGCTTACCGTGGACGCAATTCAACATGACAGAGATAAGCCTCCTGCCTTTCCCACTATCAATCTCGAAGATCCCGGTATCAAACGGCTGCATCCGAAAGATTTGGTATGGGCCGTTAACATTGCCGATGAGCAAGTAGTCTATACTCTTGACTATTTCGAGCACAACAACTGGGTCATCAACACGCAGGTCGGTGGTAAGGATATTGTACTGGTGTATTACCTCGAATATCGCACTGTGGGTGGGTTCAACCGTCATATCAATGGACAGACGATTACAATTTCCGATCCGAATCAGATTGATGTTCACGGCAACACGCCACATGGCAAGCTAATCCGGATTCCCGTTGCCAGTGAAGTATTCTGGATGGTCTGGTACACCTATTACCCGGATAGCGTCATTAATAAGCAATGATTCCGGCTACTTCACAATCTCCGCAAACTGAGCACTTTTTTGAATAATCCAGCTGGATCAATAGATTGCACAGTTATTATCAGTCTCTGATTAAGTAATTTCCTAGTGCCTGTCCTGCACAGGATCCACATTACTCAAGACCTACCTTGTCGTACTTAGAGAGAACGATTTTCAATCTTTCAGTTAGTTCTGCTAAGATGATGGGTATAAACGATTCGGGACATAGGGGTATAATACTCTACCCGTTGAGACCGGTGACCATTAACATTATCATGATACGAATATTCGCTGGATGCGGTTTATTTACCTGGCGTTTCCCGTGATGGGGTTGCAGCAATCGCACCGTCCGTGGCCAGTACGCTAAATTTGGAGGACTCTACAATGCTAAATCTTGTCCTGCGTAGTCTTGCACTCTTCGCCGTGTTGCTGGTGTATGCCGGCGTTCAGGCGGACCCTTTCGATGACTCCTTCTTTCCATACCGTGATGGGCCGCCAACCTATCCGGGTCTTGAGGTGGGCATGACCATCGATCAGAGTAATGTCGATCAGTTCAAGGACATTTTTGCTCCAGGCGAGTTTGAATATATCAAAAAGGGCTGGAACAAGGTCAAGGTAGCGAAAACTGTTCCGTTTACACTTTATCATGGTTACGTTGAGGCCAGCCGCAAGAACATCGGCGCCATTTCCCTTACCGATAAAGGCCTGTTGAGTTCCAACTGGCAGGCGGGACGCGCCTTTCCTTTTCCTCCGGACAAGAATGATCCGCAGGCGGGGCTGAAGCTCATCTGGAATTACCAGCGCGGATTCAATGCGGGCGACAGCGAGACCATTAAACCGTTCTGGTGGTCCTACAAAAACGCCAAGACCGGCAAAGTCGAACGGGTGCTGAAGTGGGAGTGGCACTTCCTGAACTGGATGAACCGCACCCAGTTTGACCCCAAGCCTAATATCGAGAAGAACCCTTCCGAGATCTTCCGTACCGGCTATAGCAGGGTGCTGGAACCATTCGATTTGAAGGATACGCAGTTGCTGATCACGCGCTATCAGAACGATCTGCACCGCGATAACGTCTGGCTCTACCTCGGGTTCCAGCGCCGCGTGCGGCGGCTCGACAGCGGCCAGATTACCGATGCCTTTTTGGGGACGGACATCATGATCGAGGATTTCGAAGGCTATAACGGACGCGTCTCCGACTACACCTGGGAGTACGGCGGAACCAAGTATCTGCTGACGCCGTTTCTTGTGCGCACCCCCGATCTTGACCTTGAGCCCGAGGCCCCGGGAACGCCCGACGGCTTCAAGTTCATAAAGTTTGGCGGCCGTGGCGGCTGCTTCCCTCAGGTACCCTGGATGTTGCGTCTGGTGGACATCGTGATTGGCACGCCTAAAGATGCCAGCCATCCACTGTCTCGCCGTGTCATCTACCTGGACCGCGAGACCTCGGTCATGGCGGAACTGCATAACTATGACCGCAAGGGCAAGTTATGGAAGACCTTTAATATTTGCAAGACACTGGCCGACTCCCACCTCCCGCAGAACCATGGTACGGGCGTCCCGGTTGAAGACTGCGCGGTCCTGCAGGATGTTCAGGCGGATCACTGCACGACACTGCAGTTCCACAGCGTCATCAACCACGAAGAGAACCCCCCTTCGTTGTTTACCGTGCAGAACCTGCGAAAGCGGGGCCGGTAACGGCAGTCTTACATACCGGTCGATATTAGAAACAACGAAAGCAGTAGTGGAGGGATTGTTGCCCGGCAATCCCTCCATCTTTCCGGCGTTTGGCAGGTTTTATGTTGGCAGTATCACTGCCGGGACGGTGGAGATTCAGCCGACAGGATGCGTGAGAATATCAAGTTTTCTTTCCAATTCCGCCAGCCTCTTCCGCATAGGTTCCCGCACCGTTACCACCCATTCACCTATGATGTAGTAATAGATTAACCGTGCCCGGATCTCCGCCTCCTTATCATTAAAACCTACATCGATAAACAAACCATGAAGAAAAGAGAGGCGGATTTTATCAATATGGTTGACGGCTTTCTGGGCCCTTGGATCACTCCTCGCCCAGGCGCGTACGGCCGGATCATACCGGGCGCGTTCTTTTCCAATCACCTCCCTGATTGCATTGTAAAGTCTGTCCATTGGGGGCCCATGGAATTTTTTCGCCGTATTCAGCACAGTCTGGGTCATCTCATGGGCCCAGTACTCCAGCAATACATCCAGCAAAGCATCCCTGTCCTTGAAATGCCAGTAAAAACTTCCTTTGGTGACACCAAGTTTTCTGGCCACGCGCTCTATCCTTACCTGATCAATGCCCTCTTCATGCAGTGTCTTGAAGGAGGCATTAATCCAATCATCACGATCCAGCCTTTTTTTAGTTTTAATGCGCATCATGACTATCCATGACCCCGAACTTTTCTGTAAAGCGATATTCTTGAAATTAAAGAAAAAATTGTCACGCAAATCCTGTTTAGCGGCTACTCCGGATCATATTGACATGATATCGTTTCATAGGTTAGCCTCTGCCTTACATACGTAACCGTATGTTATATAATTATATTGGACTTGCTGCAAGTTCTCCAATTCCCTTCGTTAGTGTCGCTCCCGGGACAGGAGGGGTGTGTCATTCCGAATGAACGAGAGGAATTTTAAGTGAATGTGGGCAAAAATAATCTGTCATGATAGCCCCATATCCCGAAACATAAGTGATAAGTAAGAAACCCTTAATTTACAGCAGTAGTGAGAGTATCTCTGGAGGAGTATTGTATAAACCGGACACAATGGGTCCATATCGCAGAACAGCGGTCATGATTTTATTGACACTGCTTGCCGGTCTGTCAGGATGTGAGTCACCGTTGCGGCTGGAGGGTGTGGCGCAGCGCCTTAACGAACCGATTCGGCGCTCGGATACGTTTCAGGCAGCCACCAGCAATGGTAATACTATCATTGTTGTCGGCAATCAGGGGCTTGTCCTGATCTCAAATGACGAAGGCCGCAACTGGCATCGCAGTAAGCTGCCGGAGTGGCCGGCGCTTATTGACGTGACTGCCTGTCCGGATGGTCTTATCGCGGCACTTGCCATAAAGGGCCAGGTATGGACGTCAACTGATAACGGCAGCCAGTGGCAACCCCATGCTATCCAGACAGAGGAGGCAGTACAGTCCATCACCTGCGACCCGCAAAACCGTCTGTGGGTGGTCGGGAGTTTCAGCAGCATCTTCTCCAGCGGAGATAGAGGCGCAACATGGAAACTCAATTCCCTTGATGAAGATCTGATCCTCACCAACATTCAATTTCTCGACATGAATCATGCTGTCATCTCCGGCGAATTCGGGACCTTGTTGACATCCGGTAACGGTGGTGAGACCTGGCAACGAATGCCCCAGCTCGATGATGAGTTCTATCCGCAAGCCATGCTCTTTACCGATCCGGATAACGGCAGGGTTGTGGGTCTGGGTGGTGTGGTGCTGCACACCACCGATGGCGGGCATACCTGGTCCAAACAGCAGAGTGACACCATCGCACCACTGTTTGGCATCGAAAGACTGGGAGATGATCTGTATATTGTCGGAGGTGAAGGCGTCCTGCTGAAACTCAGTGATGAACGGTGGGTCCGGGTTGATCACGGCAAGTCGATTCGTCAGTATCTGCGGGCGGTGCTGGCTGTGGGCAGCGACAAGCTTCTCGTCGCCGGCCAGGCCGGGGCATTACACCTCCTGCCGGCCGGTAAATTGACACTGACGGCAAGCAACAATTAGCTTGTATTAAATCATGTTTAAAATCAGCGGCACCGAACTCTTTCTCAAGTTAGGCAACCTTCTCTTCGATCACCGCAAGGCTGTCCTCACGATTATCTTTCTCATTACCGGCTGGTTTGTCTATCACATTCCCAGTGTAAGGATGCTGTCGGACTTCGCTGATCTGCTGCCGCAGGAGCATCCCTATATCCAGCTTCACAACAGCATACGTGATACCTTTGGTGGCGCCAATATTATCACCCTGGCCGTTGAGGTTGAAGAGGGCACAATATTTACTAATGAAACCCTGGCGCGTATCTACCGCATCACTCAGGCACTCGATCAGGTCAGCAATATCAATCACAACCTGGTAACCAGCCTGACCCATCGAAACACCCGCAAGGTGTTTCTCCTGCCCAACGGAACGATAAAATCAACACCCTATTATGATTCTCATCATGGTGAATACACTCCCGAGGAGCTTTCCGAATTACAACTCGATGTCCAGCTAAATCCGCGTGTCTACGGGTTGTTGGTATCGCCTGATATGAAATCGGCCCTGATCAAGGGAACGCTCAATGAAGGTGCGCTGCGCTATCGCGTGGTATTCGAGGAGATTACGGCGATACGAAAGCGCGAAGCGGCGCCGGGGGTGAAAATCTATGCGACCGGTCACCCGATGCTGGAAGGCTGGATCGACTCCTACAGTACACAGATCCTGCAGATCTTCCTGTATACCATCTTCATCGTTCTCGGTATTCTTGTGATTTATACCCGCCGCCTGTACGGCATTCTGTTACCCCTGTTCGGTATGACCTTGACCAGTCTCTGGGGTGTCGGTTTTATGGGAGTGTTCGGCTACAACCTGGACCCGCTCATGCTGGTGGTGCCGTTCCTGATCTCGGCGCGGTCAATATCGCACGGCATCCAGAAGGTGGAGCGCTACTTCTACGAACTGCCCAGAACCAACGATAAGGTTGAAGCCGCGCGTAATACCTTTAACGCCCTGTTCCGGCCCGGATCGCTGGCCATCGTTGCCGATGCCGCGGCGCTGGCGCTAATCGGTCTCGGCTCGGTACCCATCAATGACAAGATGGCGGTTTACGCTTCATTTTGGGCGCTGTGTATGGTGGTGACGGTGCTGGTTGTGGTGCCCATGTTGCTGGCGGAACTGCCTCAGCCAAAGCATGTGGAGATGAAAAGTACCGTGATCCGCAAAATATTTCCGAAACTTGCCCTGGTCACCGGAACGGCAGCACGCTCAAAGGCCGTTTTGTGGGGTAGTCTGTTGTTGGTTTGTATCGCGACCTACTTCAGTTCCTGGGTCAAGATTGGTGAACCGGAACCCGGTTCACCGTTGCTCTATCACGATCATGATTTCAATGTCTCGTCCAAGGCGATCAACAGGCGGTTTCCCGGATCAGAAGAGTTATACATTATCGCGCGCACCGATAAGAAAGGGGGTTTAAAGCGCCCGGAGGTGCTCAAGGCGCTGCGTGATTTCGAGGAGTTTATGCTGCTCGACGATAACCTCGGCGGCGCCAAGGGCTTGCCTGATCTGGTTACCCAGGTTAATCAGATGACGCGCAACGACGACCCGCGTTGGGCCACCATACCGGACCGGCCCCGGGACGTTGGTGGATTGATGTTCATGTACATGATGTCCGCCCCGATACCGGGGGCGCTACTCGAGTTTATCGATACGGATGAACGGCTTGCCAACATGGTGTTTTATTATAAAGACCATACCGGCGAGACCATCCGCCGCGCCATCCACTTGGCCGAGGAGTGGACCGCCAGGGTCGGCAGCAAGATCAAGGGGTTGCATATCGACCTGGCCGGCGGCCCCGTGGGGGTCACTGCGGCCATTGACCAGGAGGCCTATGAGACCAATATCATCGTCGTGCCGGCCGTGTTGCTGCTCATCCTCTTGTTTACGGTATGGTTCTATGGTTCATTGCATTCAGGCGTGATGATCCTCGTTTCAATGGGTTTTGCGACAACCCTGGCTTATGGCTGTATGGGTCTGCTGGGTATGGGACTCAATATCAATACGGTGCCGATGATCGCAGTCGGTATCGGCCTGGGTGTCGACTACGCTATCTATATGATGGACCGCATCAAGGAAGAGGCCCTTGTCGCGGACAATCTGCAGGATGCCGTCATGCGTGCCGTGGGGACAACAGGCGTGGCCGTCGCTTTTACTGCGACCACGCTCATAGGCGGTATCGTTATGTGGATCTGGATCTCGGAACTGCGTTTCCAGGCCGACGCGGCGAGACTATTGATGATTATGTTGCTGTTAAATGCCTGCGCGGCCATGTTCCTGATCCCTGCCTGGGTCGATATCTTCAAGCCCAGCTTTATCCTGCAAGCGGCCGAGGAGCGTTGGAAAAACAACAGCAGGACAAACAGCTAATGGCCGGTTAATCACGGGCCATGACTTTATGAAGGGAGCCGAGGTAACAGGTAAACCGGAGAAGAACCATGTCATTAACCAAACTCCAGGGATTTTATTTACCGGAAAATGGTCATGCAGTTGTCGATCTGTTGGGGAAATTCCCGGACAGCGCACTCATCGTGGCCGGAGGTACGTTTGTTCACGGCCTCATTGCGAGGGGACTGCTGACTGAAATAGAGGTATTGATCGATATTCAGCGGTTGGATCTGGCTTATATCAAAGCCGAAGCTGCCGCATTGAGAATCGGCGCCACCACGACGTTTGCACAGTTGCAGGCGGCCCCTGAAATGCAAAGTCCGCCCTTGCTTGGCGCGGTGCGTGATGCTCTCTACTATCCGCCTGTCCAGGTGAAAAACAGTGCAACCGTTGGCGGGTGCGTGGCCGCGTCCTGTCCATTTTTTGATCTACCTGTCAGTTTCCTGGCATTAAATGGTATCGCGAAATGCCAGGGGCCGGACGGATTCAGAGAAATCCATCTGGATGAATTTTTTCCTGGCCTTTTTGAAAACGCCTTGAATGCCGATGAATTCATGACGGAACTGCTCCTGCCGTTGCCGTCTGAAAAATCAGCCAGCGCCTTTCTGAAACTCGAAACCAACGCCAACGATCTGGCCATTCTCAATGCAGCGGTTTGTGTCACCATCGATAAATCGGGAAACTGTACGGCGGCCCGGGTAGTTGTCGGTGGTGGAGTCGGTGAGGTCCCGGTCAGGGCGATCTCGGCAGAAGGGGTGTTAATGGGGCAGAAGTTGAACGATGCACTTTGTGCACGGGCGGGACAGGCGGCGCGGTCCGGGGTACAACCGATGACCGATCATCGCGCTTCATCCGAATACCGGACCGCAATGACTGAAGTTTTGGTGGAACGGGCCTTGAAACAGGCCGTAAACCGCCTGGACTGACGAGGGGTTGCTGATGAAACAGATCATTAAGCTTGAGATAAATGATGAACTGCACGAAATCGTTGTCGAGCCGGATGAGACACTGCTTCGGGCCCTGCGGGAAAGAGTCGGATTGATTGGTTCGAAGAGAGGGTGTGATTCCGGTGGTTGCGGTTGCTGTACTGTCTTGATTAACAGCAGGGCGGTCTATTCCTGCATGACCTTTGCATTGTCGGTACAAGGTAAAAAAATCACAACGGTAGAAGGTCTTGCAAAAAATGGGAAACTCGATCCGATTCAGCAGGCATTTATCGATGCAGGGGCCGTGCAGTGTGGTTATTGTACCTGCGGCATGATGATGGCGGCCAAGCAGTTGCTGGAAACCAACGCAAAACCCGACGAGCAGGAGATACGACAGGCCATTGCCGGGAACCTGTGTCGCTGCACGGGTTATCATAAAATTGTAGAGGCCGTTAAGCTGGCGGCAAGCAACCGCTAAGAAGCCCTTTTCCCCGGCACAGATACATGAAGATAGAAAAACAGTTCATTGTCGATGCCCCCCAACAACAGGTGTGGCAGTTTATTACAACGCCGGAACAGGTGGGTCCCTGCATTCCCGGCTGTCAGGAAGTGACTGCCGTTGATCCCTCTCACTACAAGGTCTCTATCAGGGTCCAGGTAGGTCCCATCAAGACCACGTTTAATGTCAATGTTGAAGCCACGGAAGAGCGGCCACCGGAATATTCCGCCTATACGACACGTGGCGAGGAGGGTGGCAAGGCGAGCCGCATTAAAGCCGAGAGTACCTTGAGGCTGCGGGCACTCGATGCAAACAGGACGGAGGTGATGTATACGTCGGACATAAATATAGTGGGCCGGCTGGGCAAATTCGGACTGGGCATCATGAAGAAAAAGGCCGATTCGATGGGCGGTGAGTTTGTTGAAGCAGTGCGTGCGGGAATCGAGGGTAGGGCCGATGAGAGGCCCCGGGAGGTGGCGGCAGGAGGGATATTTGCCGATCTTTTGGCGAAGCCGAAACTGCTTTGGGGCACAGCGATTACAGCCATGCTTCTCATCCTCCTGTTGTACCTTAATTACGGTTGAAGTGTTGTCTTAAATTTTACTAACGAAAGAGACAGTTATTATGGCGGATTTGAATGTGGTGGGTAGAAGCGCTACACGGCCTGATGCGCTGGATAAGGTGACAGGTGGAATTGGATACCCCGTCAATGTTTCCATGCCGGGAATGTTGCATGCCAAGCTCTTGCGCAGCCCGTATCCCCACGCCCGTATTCTCGACATCAATGCTTCCGAGGCGGAAAAACTGCCTGGCGTTAAGGCAGTATTGCTCCCAAGTGAGGTGCCGCAGCGAAAATTTTGTCCTGTCTATTTCGTCCCTGTCGAAGCTCCAAGCATGGTCCAGGATATGGTGATCATGAGTGATACGGTCCGCTTCGCCGGCCAGCCCGTGGCGGCCGTGGCAGCGACCACTGCGGATATTGCCGAAGCCGCGCTGGCATTGATCGACGTCGATTATGAAGAACTGCCGGCTGTGTTTGATCCCGAGCAGGCGATGCAGGAGGGTGCACCGCAATTGCATGAGGAAGCGCCAAATAATATTGCACTACACCCATCCTTCAGCGTGGGCGATCTGGAAGCGGGTTTTAAAGAGGCCGATTATATCTTCGAGGGGACCTATCAAACACAACGGGTGCACACCTGTTACCTGGAGCCACGGGTTTGTGTGGTTGACAGTGATGTCAATGGCAATCTTACCGTGCATTCGTCCATGCAGCATATTTTCGGCCTGCGGGAAAAACTGGCTTTTGCACTGGAAATGCCCGAGAGCAAGGTCAAGGTGATTAAACCACCCTATATCGGGGGCGGCTTTGGGGGTAAGCTCGATATCGGGTACATAGAACCCATTGCCGCACTGCTCAGTTTCAAGACCGGTAAACCCGTGCGCATTGAGCAAACCCGTGGTGAAGACTTTATTACGACAACACGGAATCCGATTAAGGTCTACCTGAAGACCGGAGTCAAAAAAGACGGTACCGTTACCGCGCGTTATGCGAAGAGCATCCTCGATACCGGCGCTCACGCCACCCACGGCGCAGAGGTCATTAATGTCCATGGCCTGTATGGTATTTTCTTCCCGTATAAATGCGCCAACCGCACCTGGGAAGGGTATACGGTCTATACAAACAATATGATCGGCGGTGGTTACCGGGGGTACGGTGCGCCACAGGGCTGTTTTGCCATGGAATCACAGATCGATGAGATCTGTGAAGAGCTGAACATGGATCCGATTGAATTCCGGCTTAAGAATACCTACCGCGAGGGCGACCCACATCCGGTATTACCACAGATGTCCACGCTCAACAGCTATCGTATTGAAGAGTGCTTCAGACAGAGTGCTGAGAGAATCGGTTGGGCAAACCGTAGTCCGGCCGGAGCAGACGAAGGGGTGAAGAAGCGCGGTATCGGCTTCGCCTGTCACCCGCTCTGGGTGAGTGGTTGTGTGGGGTTTCCGGACATCTATGAACACTCCGGCGCTATCGTGAAGCTGAATCCGGATGGGACGGCCGATCTGGGATCGGCCAATGTCGATCTCGGTTCAGGTCAGACCGTCACGCTCTGCCAGATCGCCGCGGAAGAGTTGGGACTCCCGGCGGAATCCGTACGTATGAGCTATGCGGACACCGATACGGTGCCGTTCGATGCACCGACCCATGCCAGCCGCACCACCTACTCTGCCGGTAATGCCGTCAAGGCGGCGGCTGCCGAAGCAAAAAAACGGCTGTTCGCCGTGGCCGCTGCCATGCTTGAGGCGGCGGCGGATGATCTGGAAGTGGGTAATGGGATGGTCTATGTCAGGGGCGCCAGGGATACCGGTATTGCCATTGCCGATGTGGTAAAGCGTGCCGAATCCCCGTTCATACAGATGACTGCAGCAGGGCCGGTACCAACGACAATCGAGGAGAAAGGCACCATCATCGGTGTATCCAGCATGGCCCCTCCGGAGAATCCATCACCCATTGCAGTAGAGTGCGTCGAAGTGGAAGTGGATACCGAGACGGGTGAAGTGCGGGTATTGCGTGTCGTCTACGTCCATGATATCGGCCGGGTGATCAATCCGTCAGCCGCCCAGGGGCAGGTGGAAGGGGGTTTCCAGCAAGGCATGGGTTATGCCCTGATGGAGAATCTGTTGTTTGATCCGGATACCGGCGCCTGTGTAACGGGTGATTTTCTCGATTACAAAATCCCCACGGCCATGGAAATGCCGCCACAGATTGAAACTATCTTTATAGAATCCAATGAACCTACCGGGCCGTTCGGGGCTAAAAGCCTTGCTGAACTGTGCGTCGTTGTACCGGCGCCGGCCATTGCCAACGCTATCTATAATGCCGTCGGGGTACGGGTCCGCGAATTACCCATCACGCCGGAGAAAATCCTGGCGGGCCTGGGCAAGCTTTGAATTTGTCATCTCATATGGTCTTCCCACAGGATTTCTTTACGTGTGAATGCAATGAGAATTGTTTCTTGAAATAATATGGCTCTTCCGCAGAATCTGTGTTAGCAACACAGCAGTCAACTTTAGATTGGAAAAAAATAAAGGCCCGTCATTCCCGCGCACGCGGGAATCCACAACTGCATGGATACAACGATTCTAAGAGAGAAGGTGCTTAAGAAATGGAGGAGAAAATTGAAGATAGGACTGCTTGAGTCGTTCAACCCGGGATGCAAGGACCTATGCAAGGATTATTTAACTGGATTCCCGCATCTGCGGGAATGACAGTATTTATATATATAGGGTGTACTGTATGCCGCAGGCGCAGGGTGCGCAAGTGCGGCGTTTAAATGTCGGATAAATGCAGGAACAAAAACGAAGTCCCTACTTCAAGTTTAACTTTGTGTATTGAAATAGGTTTTATTCGCGTGGCTGTCTTGTTAACCCACAGACTCTGCGGAAGAACCAATAATATAAATGGTTATTCACCAAGAGAAATGAAATGAAAGATCATAACCATGATGATCTGAGGAGCTTTCTGAAAGAAGCTGAACAGAAGGTGGGTCTGCACCGTATTACCAGGGCAGTGGATGTGAACACGGAACTGCCCGCCCTCTGTTCCGAGACCAAGAAGCCAATCCTGTTCGAAAACCTGAAAGGGTATGAGGGTTACCGGGTGGTTGACTGCCTGCTCAGGGACCGGACCCTGCAGGCGCTCGCATTTAAATGTCCGCGAGAGACACTCGTGCAAGAGTATGCCCGGGTCCTGGGGCGGGGGCCCGGCCCGACATGCCTCCTCCCGGAGGGTCCTGTTAAAGAGATCATCCGGACGGGCGACGCGGTGAACCTGAAACACCTGCCGGCGGTCACGCCAAGTGAAGGCATCGAGGTCCCGCACATGGAACTCAAACCGGCCGATTTTCATATCCCCATCATCAGCAGTGGCATCGTCACCACCAAAGATCCACACACCAATGTGCATAACTGCGCCTACAGCATGGCCGCCGTAGTAGATGAGAAGTGCGCTCATTGTTACCTGTTTTCCGCTCATACCAACCGCAATATCGCCGCCTATACAGAGCGTGGGGAAAAGGCCCCCATGGCGCTGGTTATCGGTTGTCATCCGGCCTATGAACTGGCTGCCGTCTACACGGGTCCCCATGAGGGACACAGTGAATATGCACTCGCTGCCGGGATCTTCAATGAAGCGGTCGCTCTGGTACAATGCGAGACGGTTGACCTGCAGGTGCCGGCGTACGCCGAAATCATCATCGAAGGTTATATCGGGCCGGAACACCACCGCTATCTTCATACCTCGGCGCATACCGATACGCACGGCCCCATCGTCTCCTATGAACCCTGTTTTGATGTGACCGCGATTACCATGCGCCGGGATCCCATCTACCGTCATATTCAACCGACCCGGTTTACGGATCATCATGCCATCTGTGAGTTCATGATCTCACCTCTGTTGCTGGCCATGCTGCAAGGCAAGGGTATCAACGCCCATGACGTGTCAGTACCCATGCACTCCTGTATCAACTGCGCCGTGATACAAATGACGCCAACCTGCAGGGAAGAGGTGAAAGAGGCCCTGTTAACGGCACTCACCATGCCCTTCCTGCCGCGCCTCGCCATCGCGGTGGATGAGGACATAGACATTCATGACCTGAATGACATCATCTATGCCCTCTCTGTCCGGGTGCAACCGGAGCGGGGGATTGTTACCCTTGATGGGGTACGCAGCTTTGACCTCGAACCCACCGGTAAAATTATTCCCGGCCTGGAACAGACCACATTAAGATCGGGTGGCCGTTACGGTATAGATGCGACAAAGCCGCCGCTGTGCGAGCCACAGGAACGCCTCCGTTACCAGCGTCTACGGGCCCGTGGTGAAGGCAAGGTGTTTCTTAAGGATTTCCTTGATAGCTAGAGAAGGATACGTTCAACTTTTATGGACAACTCGGCCGCAAGCGACCGAATTTCAGTGTAATGATTATTCATATCTATTATCGCTGTCCAATTCGGGGGCAAACCACCGAGATTTTCGTTTGTGGTTCTTAACTTTTATTATCTCTGTGCCTCTGTGGTCAATCAAATATTTAAACCGGGTCTCTTCCAGTCCGATCCTTTGGCCTGACGTTACAGGCGATTTGACTGCTTCTGCATCGACACCTCCCGCTTCGACGAATACAATCCTTTATATAATGAGAGAAGTGACCCGATTACTTACGCGCTGATGCCGCGACAGAACGGAAATTCCAAATCCCTGGAATCCTGGATCTGGGATGCCGCCTGCTCCATCCGGGGCGCCAAGGATGCGCCCAAATACAAGGTGTTGAATTGCACTTAAAACTGACCCAGGATTTGCATCTAAAATTGACCCACC
>JBHHYN010000035.1:0-22468 GCA_046757565.1 Gammaproteobacteria bacterium
GAATGACGGGCTACTGTTTATATATCAACCCACAGATTCTGCTGAAGACCCAAAGATAAAAGAATGACAGGATTTACAAGATGTTTCAGGATGGACAGGATGATAAAAATTTATTCATCAGTCTTAGCGAAAAGAAAAAATAGTGTTAGACCTGTAGATCCAGTCTGGGTTTCACTATTTGATTGAGTCCTGTGTTTACTGCCTGACTTAATACCAGCCGGGTAAAACTTTTATGAAGCGACGTGATTTCCTGAAAACCATCTCATCCGTAACAACCGGCATCTGCTTTATGAGTTGCGGCATGAGCGCCCTGGCATACGGACGCAGCCATTCCCGCAGGAAAGTAGTCGTCCACGGGAAACGCATGTTAACGGTGGATATCCACTGCCACAGTTATGTGCACGATGTATGGGAGCTTATCAAGGATCGTCCCGAGATTAGCTATCTCAGACCGCTGTTAAATTCACCTGTACGCAAAAAACTCGATCTGCAAAATGTTGCGTACCGGCTGCAGCAGATGGATGAACAGGGTATCGATATGCAGGCCGTGAGCCTGCATGTGGGCCAGTATCACCACTGGGCCGATCGTGATCTGGCCGACCGGATCGTGAAGATACAAAACGAAAAGATCGCCGAACTCTGCGCGGCCCATCCCGACCGTTTCGTCGGTCTTGGCGCAGTGGCGTTGCAGCATCCGGATCTGGCTGTTGCGCAGATGCTGTATGGGATCAAACAACTGGACATGCGCGGTTTCATGATCACAGGCAGTGTTGCCGGCATGGAGCTGTCCGATCCGAAACTGCACCCTTTCTGGGCCAGGGCGGAAGAGCTGGGTACGCTGATCTTCATCCATCCACGCAATTTTCCAGCAGCAAAACAGCGGCTCAAAGGTAACGGCCGGCTGGATAACGTCATCGGCAATCCCCTGGAAACCACCGTGGCCCTGTCACACATGATTTTCGACGGCACCCTGGATCGCTTTCCCGGTCTGAAAATCTGCGCTGCCCACGGCGGTGGTTATCTGACGTCCTATATTGGCCGCTCCGATCACTGCGCCCGCTATGACAAGCGCCGCTGTAAACCGGTAAGGAAACTGCCAAGCGAGTATCTGAAGCAGATCTATTTCGACTCCCTCGTCTATACGAAAGAGAACGTACGGCACCTCATCAACGTGGTGGGCCCCGGCCAAGTCGTCATCGGCACGGACTTCCCCTTCGCCATGGGTGATACCGATGCCGTCGATCATATCCTCTCCCTGCCCGGCCTGAGCGATGATGAGCGCAAGGCGATCCTGGGGAGCACTGCGGCGGCACTATTAGGCATTAAGCAGAAGGCGTAACGAGACCCTCTGACAGGGAACATCAACCATCATGGCCCTGGTTCAAACCATCCAGGGTCCATTCCGTCACCTTGCGAGGTTTAAAATCCGGGGCGCCCAGGGAGGGGTGTGAAGCCAGATAGATGCCGGAATCCGAGGAGAGCCACATCAACTTCCTGTCCCACTCGACAAACAGGTTATCGCCGATGCGGTGGTAGGTCCCTATCTTAGCCAGGTTCCCACCGCTCGGGGGGATAAAATAGCCGTCCATTTTTGGGTTGGCCGGATCGGAAAAATCCATGAATTGAAAACCGGCATTAAATGCGGCATAGCCCATGAAGCTTGGGTGGCGTCTGCCCGGTGCCTTCAGGTGGGGCGGGTTATGGGTGCCATAACGGCCGCGTTTGTCGCAGAAATCCTTCCAGGGTGCGCCCTCGGGCGGCTGCCAGCGGCCGAAACGGGCAATCGGCTTCATGTTTCTGATGTCGTGGATATCGAGGACGTAATTGTCATGAAACGGTTCGTTGCAATCGGGATTCAGCGTTTCCGACGAGCCGATGAGAATACCGCGATCCAGCCAGCTGATGTCCGCCGTGTGAAACGGGATCGCCCCGGGCAGATAGGGTGGCCGCCAGCGGCTGACGAGCTTGGGATGGCCTGGGTCCGAGATGTCATGCACCGTGATGCCGAATGAACCGTAAGAGCAGTAGCCATATCTGCCGCCGTCCTCGACCCTCCGGGGCACGTAAAAGGCGCCGTGCAGCGACGTAAACGATGAGCGATCGCCATATTCGCGCCATTGCCGGTAGGCCCGCAGTTCTCCGCCGCGTTGGCCCGGGAACCACCAGTTGGAGACGAACCGGGGCGTGGAGGGGTCCGCTACATCAATGATCTGCAGGCAATTGCTATAGAGCCGTACCGGGCTTTCCATATTGATAAAGCTGTTGTCGGGTGCGGCGTCCAGGTAGGCATATCTGCCGCCGTCATAATAGTTGCGGTGCGTACCGCCGCCAGTCTGCACAGCCCGGCCGGGATCGCCCTGATCACAGCTCCACATGGATAACAGTTTGAAGTCAGCCGGATTACTGGCGTCATATATCCGGACTCCACGGAGACCGGCGTAATAACGGCTGTTATCTATCAGGCGCGGATCGTCATACTTGCCATTCGGTGCCTGCTCCGTGGAGGAGGTCGGCGGTGGTGAAGCCCCTGTCATCAGGACCCATTTTTTTATCTTGCTGTGGAATGCGAGTTGCAACTGGTTGCCAATGAAGGCATTTTCCTTGACAAGTTCAGGGTGCAGGGCATCGCTCACGTCCCACACCTTGCCGCGGTTGAGCAGGTAACGGCGGGTGCCGCTGGCCATCATCTGCATTTTGCCTCCCATGCCAACGTGGTCTTCGAGATGGGCGTGTATCCTGCACCTGCTGATGTAGGTATGCGGATCCAGATAATCCAGGCTGCCTTCATGGGGGTGCGGGTGGTGATTGGCAAAGGCCGGTCTTCCAAAAGCAGCGCTCCCCAGGACGATGGCGCCGCCTTTAATTAAAGTGCGCCTGGATAGGTACCTGTCATGGCCTTTCATGATCGGTAATACTCCCCGTTAATTTGGTATGCCGGCGGGGTATGCCGGGCAAGAACAGATGGTCTCATTTTTTATCTCCTCAGTTATCGGGCCTTTTCAAGGCGGGTGTGTGTTAATGCGCCAGCGGATCCGGTCGCACCTGAAAATGTACGACCAAAGGCCTGCTGCCTTTACCACCCTCTTTCAGCCAGGGGGTTCGATCGCCCTCGGATACCCATAGGCCGCGTCCTTTCCAGCCGGCGGCGGGATCGTCGATGCGACCGTCGAAGCCCTTGCTGTAAAAGCCAAGTGGATAGGGTATGCGCAGCGTGATGAACTTGCCGTCGATTAATGCATGGACACCGTCGAACAGGTTGCCCGTGACGATCGGTACATTTGCGCCCAGTCCCGAGCTGTTGTGCTGATCGACCCAGGTGTAGTAGCTCGACTCGACGCTGTATTCGGGCAGATCGTCAAACCCCGGGCCCGGCAAACGGTAAAACGTCCAGCCCTCCGGGCACTGATCACCGGTCGCCGTGGGGCCATTTAACGGCCCCGTACACTTGCGCCGGTCGAATGCGCCCAGATGACCGCTGCCCAGGGATATCCAGACGACACCGTCACGATCGATATCCGCGCCCCGGCTGCCGAAGCCCGGTCGTGGCACGTTGTAGATTTCCGATAAGCCGGTAACCGGATCGAACCGCACGATTGCGCCCGGAAAGCGAAACGCGTTGGTTCCCCAGACCGAACCATCGGCCGGGCTGGGCATTACGGCATAAAAACCTGCGACGATCCGCTTGTCGCGCGCGGGATCAAGCGGTTGATCGGGTTCGACCCAGTCGTCGCGGCGGCCGTTGCCGTTGGTGTCGAGGATAAACGGTGACCATCGTTGGGCCGCTGAGGCATCACCGGTCTCGTCAAATTTCCTGGTATCCAGCCAGCCGACAACGTCACCGTAGCCACTGGTCCACAGCGTATTGTTGGCATCTTCGGCAAATTGCAGATGGTGCGTGCTATAACAGGTATCGACGAAGGTGTAGTCACCGGATTTCAGGTCGTAAACGGCGAGTTGGCGCGACGAGCGTGTGATCGGAAACAGTTTCGCCGACGGATGATCCGAACCCTTCCGGCAAAAAGCCGGGTTTCCCGGGGCGCGTATTCGCGCCGTGTACCAGACCCGGCCGCTGCTGTCGAACATCGGGTTATGGGCGTTGGCCCGGCTGTTCCAGATCGCTTCATCACCCCAATAGGGTGATGCTGCCGCCACGGGTTCATCGTGCGTGGTCGGCGTGTCGGTGTCACGCACCGGCGCCTTGAACGTCGTCGCGGTATTCGTAACCGGATCGAGGATCGGAAAATCGTCGGTGCTGAGTTCCGGTGCCCCGTAAATCTTGCCATAGGCATTGACGGTCGGATGACGCCGATCGGTCGATGACAAGTCGTGCAGATAGGCCTGGGGACTCGCCCAGTCGCGTACGGTAGCGACTACATTGCGCTCGATACCGCTTGGGCGCTCGGGTACCGTCGACGGTAGCGCCCCGGCGGCAATCCGGTCAGTCCATTCCGCGAGGTATTTCAACGGCAGCCCCCGCAGGGTGCCGGTGGCCATTTTTAGCATGTATGCGCCCGCCTGTCCCGATTGTATGCGCCGCGCCCAGGCGGCCCTGGAGGAATCGAATTTACCCAGCGCAGCCGGGATCCTGCGCGTAGCTTCGTTACCGAGCTGATGGCAGCCGACGCAGCCCATGTTTTTCATCCACATGAGATAGCCGTTGAGCCCGCCTTCAATACCGGCTAACTCACTGTTAGCGGGCAGGTGCATCATCGCGTACCAGTAGGCCGCCGGATAAACGCGCGCCGCGGCGGCGGCATCGGGCGCCGGTGAAACACCCAAATCGACATCATCGCCGGGTGTTGCATCGATCGGCGCGCTATCAACCAGGCCATAACCGCGAACCCATACTCTATATGCCGCCGCGGGCAGGTCGGGAATAACATAGCGGCCACGGCCGTCGGTGACGACGATACGCGCAAAGCGGGTTTGAAAATCATTGGTTTCGGCGATCACCCAGACACCCGCTTCGGCGCCGTTCACACTGGTGACGACGCCGGCGATATCGTCGCCGTCATGTTCAATCGCAACGGAACTTCGCGGTGCGGCAGAAGAAGGGGTCGCTGGTGTTGTTGAGGTAGTATGCGGTGGCGGAGACGTGTCGCAGGCGGTGATCGCTATGAGCATTGTGACAGCGAGCAAACTGCGGCAAAGCAGAGGGTGCGTTGTCATATCCATCCTCCCCGGAAAAATGTGCTACTTATAACTGTGCGCGCTCGTATACAGGATACCACGGGTTTACCCGTGGATGAATGAGCCCGGCATCAGTGTGTATTTGAAGCGGGTGTTACCGATGCTGCTAAGAAGCCTGCCCGGCGCAGCGATAAAGGCGATTGGCTTGCATCGGGATCACTTGCATCGAGTAAAGGCGTTCCGGCCGAAATAGAGTATTGCCGATGTCATGGGGCAGATGAAACGACAATGGTCTTCGCATATAAGGAAGACATTTAAATGGTAAGAGAAGAAGTGTATTGAAAGGAGAACGTGGTGTGGGCCGCCGGGCTACAGCGTGAATAACGCAGGGATTGATGAGGAACCAATGATGCTATGCGGAGCAGTAAGGACGCCGGGATTCGGATCAACTCTCTATGGAGTGTAACGGTAAGCATCCCGGCTTCAGCCGGGAGAATCCATGCTTGTCTGGTTGAAACAGACCGGTATAATGCAAACGTTTGCAAAGGTGATGTTTGCTATAATAACAGGAAAAATAATATCAGGGCGGATTGAACAGTGCCCTGGTTTCCGGAGAGATGGAGTGCCTCCAGACGTTGAGATCCCTGCCAAGATGGACAGTGAGAGTCCGTCCTGGCCGTATCAAGTTTCAGGTGTAGTACTTATGGCAGAAAAGAAACAGAAGATGGTCTATCTGGCGCCGCGCTTCAGGGTAAAAGAGTATGACTGGGGTGTTTTTGTCGGGCCGGCGGCGGGTGAGAAAGCCCCCGATTTTACTGTCACCGATCAGGACGGTAATGAGGTAAAGCTGTCCGACTACCTCGGCAGATGGGTGGTGTTGGAGACCGGCTCAGTGACCTGCTCCATGTATGCCAAGAATATTCCCGGCATGAAGGTATTGCGCAAGGAGTTTCCGGACGTGGAATTTCTGTTGATCTACGTGCGTGAAGCCCATCCCGGTGAGCGTACTGGGCAACACAAGTCCTTTGAAGAGAAACTGGCCGCCTCCAAACGCTTGCCCGGGCGCTACCATGAAGACCGCAAGATCCTGATCGATACCCTCAATGGCGATATGCACCGCGCCTATGGCGTGATGCCAAACGTGGTCTACGTCATTCGTCCCGATGGCATCGTTCACTACCGTTGTAACTGGGCCACAGTGGATGGTGTGCGCGAAGCCCTGTCCGACCGCGAACATCTGCATACCTATGAAAATGCCGATATGAACAAACTGAAAGCCAGCCGCGGTTTCTTTACGATATTAAAGACCATGTGGGCCGGCGGTTTTTTGGCGTTTTGGGATTTTCTGATCGCAACACCGGCATTGATCAGACGGCATAAAATGGTAGACGCCTATTACGCGAAACATGGAAGGTTTCAGAACCAGCCAAGCAAGTAAGCGACTGGTTCCCATCGATGATGCCCGCGTAACCAGCCACTCCGTCCCTATATTCGGATAACCCCGGCCTGAAAATGGTGCGCTACTGTATCAGCTTCCAGACCCCGTAATTATGCAGGCATGGTTCTTGCCTGATTACTCAGGGACTGCAAGGTTCTCCGGCCTGCCCTTGCAGATCAAGCCACAGTAATTTATGCGAGGTTGAAGGTTCTGTGCAAGAGAGTGATTATTTAATCGACCGTGACGGGTTATTTGAGAAATTCAAAAAGTTTCCTTTTCTGGGTTCCATTGACGACTCTTTCCTGAATGACATGCTGGAACTCAGCAAAATGCGAAAATATAAAGCCAATGAAGTGATTGCCCGAGAGGGTGAATACGACAGTGTTATGTACATCATTATTACCGGCAGGGTTAAAGTCATCAAAAATGGAGAACAAATCGCCCATTTCATCGAACAGGGCGATACCTTTGGAGAGTTGGCCATTATTGACGGCGAAACCCGTTCAGCGACGGTAAAAGCCGAGGTGGATTCGATTTGTCTGGCAATTGATGCCTCGTTTATTGATCGGGTCAAACCGGAAAAGAGAGATGCCTTTTGTTCGGTTTTTTACAGGCTGATAGCCGAAGTCCTGACACGGCGTTTACGGCTGACCAGCGAAGAATTGATTCGCACAAAAGAAGATCTGGCAAGAATCAGAGCGGGAAAATATAAAGCGACGGCATGTTATGAGAACCTGTCTCAACATTCCCCGTGAGTGACGTTGCCGGTCAGGAAGGTGGCCGGCAAGGCATCCGGGTGTGGCACAGTAGCCAAAGCTACGGGTAAGCCCGAATAAATTTATGGCCCATAATGCACATGGAAAACATTGAGACAATCGAGAGTTATCTGAAGAAGCCCGGCAAATAAGTCAATCGACTTCTGCTTCCGGCCATAAGTTTGGAAACAGATATTTCAGTGAAGGGAGTGGAACAGCGAAGCTTACCGGTGCCCGGGTAGATTCAGCTGACAGTACGCCATAATCCAGCAAACTCGCCAGCACCCGCCGCCCGCTCCGATCGCCAAGACCGGTTATGGCAATAAAGCGTGCTCGCTCAACAGGTCCCGTCATCGCCGTATAGTGCAAGGCCTCGAGCACATCCGGTTTGATCATCGATTTCTCGCTCCCCATCTGCCAGGGATTGTCCTGCAGGTAAAGTAACAGGGACTTCAATCGGTTTTTCAATGAGTTAAGATCAAGCTGCTTCCGCATGAAACGCACCTGATCAAGGCAGACTTCGAGAAAATAATTTGCAAAATTTACCAGTTCTTCCTGCGACAAGGCGCCACGGCCATCCAGGTCATTCCTGCGTGGCAGATCCGCATTATTAAGTCTCGCATAATACTGTTCCTGAGAACGGGCCAATCCACGCATTGGCGACCATAAACCCTGTGTAAGTCCTTTCGCGTGCAACAACAGATGCGAGTGCAGTCGCGCACAACGCCCGTTACCGTCAATGAATGGATGTATCCAGGTCAATCTGTGGTGTGAACAGGCTGTTCCGATCACCAGTGCTTCCGTGCCGGTCAGTTTGCAGTATTGGTCCGCCCATCCTTCCACCAGATTCTCGACTTCCTGCCAACGTGGTGCTACATGACTCCCTGTCATCACATCCTTATGGCGAAATTCGCCGGGCACGATTATTATTTTTTCGTCTGTTAATCGATCCGCTTCCGGCAGCCTGGTGTAGAGCTTCTGATGAATCTCGCGCACCAGTCCGGGAGTAAATATCTCCGGCAGGGTTGCTTGTGCCAGTTTTGTTTCCAGCAGTTCCTCTACTTCCATGTGTGCGATTGCAAGCCGCTGTTTTTTCGCCAGCGTCTCATCTGCATCAAATTCCTTATGTATTGCCCGTTCGATGTCCGCGGGACGGGTATGCTGACCTTCGATCTTGTTGGTGTAGTATGAGTTCATGGCGCGCAGTTTCGGCCGGAGCGCATGCACGATCGGCTTACCCGCCTGGCCCTGCAGGCGCAGGCATTCCATTACGACGTCAGCGGCCAGCTCCTGTAAAGGCCCTAATACCCGGCTTTCCGGATACAGGGGCTGAAACCGTCCTAAATCAGCCTTTAATTTGGACACTTCTTTGGACATGATATTGGACAGTTTATATGTTATGTAACTATATGACAATATTATATTTTATATGGATAAATGAAAACTTATGGACAGTTATAATGCCCGGAATTTCTATAAAGGAGACTCACTTCTGGCATTTCGGACAATAGAAAGCGGATCGTTGGCCTAACCCGATAATTCACTCATGCAAGTGCCGGGGTCATATACATTAAAACTCTGTATGCAGATCCAGTTTATTCCGGTTAAAGGCTTCATTCAGGCTCGCATCGGCGACACATTCATAGTTTTCCATTCGTGCGAGCAGGTTCCCGTCTTTATCAATGAACTCGATCGTGGCGATGGACGAGTGCGGCGTTGTCTTCTCTATGCGTGCAATCACCTGTGCACCCCCTTCGGGGAAGCCGCGCTGGTACTGCCGGTAGCTGCCGATGGCAGCAGGTAACGAACCAATACCTGAATGGTGAAAACTCCACAGGATCATCATCTGGAAACAGCCGTCCAGCAGCATGGGATCCGCGATCCAGCTTGAGCGAATAGGCCGGGCCATCCAGCGAGACGGTGGCGGGGCCAACCTTACATGGCCGGTGATACCTTCCTCTGAACAGCCGTCAATCGTCTCGATGGCGTGCAGGTCCGGGCCATGAAACAGCTGCCCATTCGTATAGTATTCCCCGTTCTTGAAAGGGTAATCGCCTGCAACGATTACGGCGTCCGGTTTTTTTGTTTCAGGATAACCGGTGGCCAAAACTATCTGTGCCGTTGCGTGCAGGGTCTTACCGCTACGCAGTTCAACGGGGACCCGATCTTCATGGCCGTTGATGACTGCCTCTCCTGCCATGATCTCGATGTCCCTGCCCTCCCCCGCTTGCAGCACGACGCCTTTGAGGATGCGCAGATCATCAAAACCAATGAATGAGGACCCGGGGTTGTTATGCATGGCCCCGTGCGCCAGCCACTCGATGATCAGGGCCGTGGGCAGTACGGCGTTGCCGTTAATCACATGGGCGCGGAGGAGAGGGAAGTCTTCAATATTGAGGTTACGGATAAATGCTGTGTGTAACGCGCCACCAATGTGACTGTCTTCTGCAACAGGGGTCGTCTCTTGTTCAAGGGGCGATGCCGTGACGACGACTTCTACGGGCCCTTCTGCCGCTATCTCCTGCATGAGGTAACGGCTCCCCGCCTTGAAGGGGATTAGGCCCACGCCCTCGCTTTTGAATATCCGTTTCAATGGGGCGGTGACCATACCGCCATCCCAGGGCCCCCAGTTGATACTGAGCACGCGGCAATCCGGCCGTTGGGTCTGCTGCTGCTGAGCGATCTTGTTGAGGGCCTCATTGGCGGCGGCATAATCCGCCTGCCCCTTGCGCCCAAAGCGCGCGCTTGAGGATGAAAACATGATAATGGCTTTCAGCGGATCCTGTTCCGTTGCCTGTAATAAGGCGCGCAGGCCATCCACCTTGGTGGAGAACACCTGTTGGAATTGTGCCGGCGTCTTGTCAACGATAAGGCGATCCGCCAGCACCCCGGCGCCGTGCAGGATCCCGGCGATGGGCCCCAAGTGTTCACGTGCATGGTGGATTGCCCGGGTAACGGCATCCCTGTCGCGCACGTCAACTGATCGATAACAGACTTCGACGCCGGATTCTTTTATGCGTTCCAGGTTATGCACCACTTCCCGTCGGGCCAGAATCTCCCTGCATGTGCGCTCAATCTCTGCGGGTTTTTGCTGTGTGTTGCGGGCGATAATGGCCTGCTTGATCGTGGCTTCATCGGTTAAGCCGGACAGCCATTCCGCTTCCTGTTCCGGCACGGGACTTCTGCCCAGCAATAACAGTCTGGTGTGATAGCTGTTCGCCAGGGCCACAGCGACCTCTGCGGTCACGCCCCTTGCGCCGCCGCTGATTACGACAACATCCCCTTCCGTAAAGGGGTTTTCTGATGTTGCTCGCTCATGCAACGGGACAGTGTGCAGGGCCAACATCACACGGCCCTGGCCGGTAATACCTGTTTCCACGGGACCTTGCAGGAGTAACTCTTCTACAATTGTCGCGGCAAGTTTGGCGCTGCTTCCGTTGGCCGGAATATCCAGCGCCTTGCAGTTGACCTCCGGCCATTCCCTGGCGGCGGTTTTGATTAACCCGGCCATGGCGCCCGCTACCGGGTTGGCTGAGGAGAGTCCTTCAATCCCGAATTTCCCCCCCAATCGTGTTACGCTCGCCAGCAGCGCCATGTTTTCAGCCCGCTGTATGGTCTTGAAGGCTGTGTTGACGAAGTTATCGCCTGCATCGAGCGGCGCCAGGAGGATCAATGCGGAGACAGACGCATCGACCCTGGCATCCACAGCCACCTTTCGTGCCTTGAGTTGCTGTTTCTCGAAGGCCCGGCAGATCTTCTCCGGCAGGCCGCTGCCATCGTCTGTTATCCATATCTGTTTATGACTGTCGAGGGTGATAGCGTCGCGTTCCGTAGAGGAAAGAGGTGTGGCTTCAACAATACTGCGGTAGATATTTGTATCGGGTTGCGATGCAGATGTGGTTACCGAGGTTTGCGTCACTTCGATCGGTGTGGAATGGCTGCCCTGCATATGTTCCACGATCTGCTGCAGGGTTTGTAATGCCGCCAACTCCTCCGCCTTGACCGCCGGGGCATTCGGCAGCCGCTCTTGCAGCGCCGACAGGATCTCCACGCGCTTGATGGAGTCGATACCCAGATCCGTATCCAGGTTCATGTCCAGATTCAGCATCTCGACCGGATAACCGGTTTTTTCGGCGATGACCTCCAGTAGGATCTCCTGAAAGAGAGGAGAAGCGTCAGTTGCTTCGGGCGTTGGTGTTTTATCAGTTTGTGCGGCCTCTGCGGCGTTGTCTGCGGTAAGGAACTCAACGATATGTTGCAATAATTTGAAAGTACCCAGCTCTTCGGGTTGTATCTGCTGCATGCCCGGCAATCGCTCCTGCAGGGCGGAGAGGATCTCCACGCGCTTGATGGAATCGATACCCAGATCTGTGTCCATACTCATGTCCAGACTGAGCATCTCCATGGGGTAACCGGTTTTTTCAGCCACCACCTCCAGCAGGATGTTTTTGTATTGATTAGTGTTATCGGCCGCTGTCTGTTTCTCCGTTGCCGTTGTCGGTGATGCCTCTGTCTCTACCGGTTCGGGTGGCATTGGCCGACGCTCGACCGGCCGCTTTTCGGGCACATGGCTGGCACCCGGCGCTTGATCTAAGGCAACGCTTGCTGATATTGGTGCCGGCATGACCCTGGCAGGCATACCGGTAATGAGCTGTTGCTGCTGCCGCACCAGCTGATGGATGGTATGTTGCGCCTGTTCCTGCCCCTGCAGGTACTGTTTATGTAGCTGCGCCGTCTGTTCCTGCATCTTTTGCAGGGCCAGAATGCCCTGCTGGGTCGCGCGCAAGGCCTCACTGACCTGAGCAGGTGGTTGCACGTTTACGCCCGGTTGCTGCGCCATCGTTGTCTGTGTCTTTGCAGTGGGTGGTGATGGCCGCGCCGGTGTTGTGTCAACGGATTTTTTTGGGACTGGCGCCTTTTTCTCCCTTGGCATGACATAATTGGCCCCGCACAGACGGATCGTCATGGCGGGTTTTTTCTCTTCCCGGAGTGTATCCAGATAGCCGGCATCCCAGTGCGAAAGGGCACAGCCGTGTCCAAGCGTACTCAAGTGGGCGAGCAGTACAGCAAGGTCATACTGGCCGCTGCGCTGGCCTTTTGATGCATCCACTGCAATGGCTGTGTGCGGCCTGTCCGCAAGGATGCTATGCACCAGTCCGGTGATAATATTGGATGGTCCGGCTTCAATAAAGGTCCGGATACCGGCCTCATACATGTTTTCGATCTCGTTTACGAACTGGACCGGATTGGCAAGTTGCCGCGCCAGTAAGGCGCGCGCTTCCCGTTCATCGCCCGGATAGGTTTCGCCGGTTGTATTGGAATAAACAGGGATTTTCCCCGGCGTGAAGGTGAAGCCGTTGATGCATTCGGCAAAAGGTTTTTCCGCATCCGCCACAAAGCTGCTATGAAAGGCGGCGGAGACCGGTAGCCTGTGGGTTTGCATGCCTTGGCCGGAAAGAATGGATTCGGCCCGTGTGATGGAATCGCCGGGGCCGGAGAGGACGACTTGTGACGGGGCATTATGGTTGGCGATAATCAGGTCGAGTTGCTGCGCTTCAATAACAGCATACAGCTCATCAGGCGTGGCAATCGCCGCCAGCATGGCGCCGCGATCCCCTTCGCCCTGCTGCATCAGTTCACCACGCCGCTTCGCCAATTGAAACAGCGTTTCTGCATCATACCAGCCCGCGTACATGAGGGCGGTCAGTTCGCCAAAGCTGTGACCGGCAGCTGCGTCCGCTGTAACGTTAAAGTGTTGCAGAATCATGGCGGCGCCGGCGCTGACGGCAGCGATGGCGGGTTGCGCCGAGGCAGTGGCCTGCAGGCCTTCCTTGTCTTTCGCCAGCGCGGCAGCATCGAACACAGGGATCGGGTAGATGCGATCACTCAGGCGTTGGCCCTGGCCATTTTCGCCCATGCTGTTGTTAGCCGTCTCCAGGACGGACAGCATCTGTGGAAACTGGCAGGCAAGGTCACGAAACATGCCCGGGTATTGCGATCCCTGGCCGGGAAACAGGAAGGCCAGTTTGCCCCCGGCCCGGCCTCCGCCAAAATAGGCACCCTCCGGTGTTTCCCAGGAAGCGCTCCCGGCCTGATTGGCGAGCATTGCCGACGCACCCTTAATCAGTGCGTTTAAATCTGTGTGGTTCCGGTCCACCACCAACACCAGGCGGCACGGATGTTCCGGCTCATACACTCGCAAAGATTGTGCCGCGGTCTTGCGCAGATCGTGCCACGGCAGATCCGTGGAGAGGGTCCCGAGTTCCCTGTTGATGTCATCCGTGCGCGCACCACTCAGGGCCAACATTATGACGTTTCCGTCCCAGTCAATATTACTCTCCGGGGCGGCCTCTTCAAGTACGGCATGGAAATTACTGCCGCCAAATCCAAAGGCGCTGACAGCAGCCCGGCGGGGATGTTCGGGAGTGCGCACCCAGGGCCTTTTAATGGTGTTGATATAAACCGGCGCACTCCCGGGTTGCAACAGTGGTAACGGCTCATCGACCTTGATGGTGGGAGGTAACACCTTGTGTTGCAGGGCCAGGGCGACCTTGATGAGTCCCGCCACACCGGCGGCGGCCTTGGTATGGCCGACCATGGATTTCACCGAGCCAAGCGCGCACCAGCTGCCTTGCGGCTGATCCTCGCGGTACACGGCTGATAGTGACTCGGCCTCAACGGCATCTCCCACACGGGTACCGGTTCCGTGGGCTTCCACCAGTTCGATAGTGCGTGGCCGTACATCGGCCTCGTAGTAGGCATTATGCAGTGCCTTTTTTTGCCCGGCGGAACTTGGTGCATAGATGGCGTTGCCCTTCCCGTCGCTGGATGAACCGATGCCTTTAATGAGCGCATAGATGCGATCCCCGTCCCGTTCAGCGTCGGACAGGCGCTTCAGGATGATGGCGCCCAGTCCTTCGCCGAGAATAGTGCCGTCACCATCGGCATGAAACGGCCGGCTATGGCCCGTCACCGACAGGGCAGGGGTCTTGCTGAAACACATATACATGAAGATGTCATTGAAGGTGTCCATGCCTCCGGTGATGGCCATGTCGCTGCGTCCGCTTTGCAGTTCCAGGGCTGCCAGGTGAATGGCGCTCAGGGAGCTGGCGCAGGCGGCATCGATAACACAGTTGGTTCCGCCCAGATCGAACCTGTTGGCAATGCGCCCGGCCGCAACATTACCCAGTAAACCGGGGAAAGAGTTCTCCTGCCAGGGCACATAACTGTCTGCAATACGCTGCACCACCTCCTCCGCCAGTGCCTCTTCCACACCAGCGTCCGCCAAGGCGCGGCGCCAGATGGGATGACCCAGTCTCGCCCCCAGGGGAATCACCAGTTCCAGCGTTCCGGTCACCCCAAGGATGACGCTGGTACGGTCCCTGTCAAAGGGGCGGCCGTCATGGCTGTCCCGGCCGGTGGCATAACCGGCATCGAGCAGGGCCTCACGCGCCGCCACCATACCCAGCAACTGGGTGGTATCCGTGGCCTCGATATTATTCGGGCTCATACCATAGAGCAGCGGATCGAAATCCACCGGGTCGATAAAACCACCACGCCGTGCATAGGTCATGTCCGGGGTGGTTTGATCGGGATCAAAATAGTCACCGGGATTCCAGTGGGTTGCAGGTACTTCGGTAATGGCGTCGACCCCTTCCTTGATGTTGGACCAGTAACCAGCAACAGAACCGGCCTTGGGGAACATACAACCGATACCGATGATGGCCAGCGGTTCCGTATTCGATGATCGTCGTGACTGGACGGTCTGTTTCGATTTGGCGCTCAATTCAGGCGATTCTCTATTTCCGTAACATCTATCGGATCGATGCGCATCATTTCAGACGATAATGGCACGCCCTGATTGCGTAACATATTAATACGCGTGGTGACAACGGCCCCGAAGAGTAGATTCAAGGCAACGGTGACTACTTTACGGTTTTCCGGATTTTCCAGGAAGCTCCCCTTCACCCACTCATTAAAAGCGCCCATCGCCGGGCCACACCAGATCTGATAATCCGCCTGCCGCACTTCCTTCCCCGAATTGGCCCAACGTGAAGAGAGTCCCAGGTACCAGCGGAATATCAGGGCCATCTTGTGCCGGGGGTCCTGCTCCGCCTTGATAATCTGTGCCGGTCCGTTTTCCTGAAAAAATGCCCGGGTATTTTGCCAAATTTCGGTTAATGGTGCGCGAAATATTGTCTTTTCCAGATTCTCGCGTTCTGCTTCCGGGATTTCATCAATTGAGTTATAAAGGCGGTAGTATTCATAAAGCTTGTTGCCGCGCATGGGGAACAGGGTACCGCGCTTCAAGACCTGTAATTTAACGCCCATTTCAAACATGTCTACCGCCGGTGCCATGGCCGTATCTGCCTGTTCGGCCTCCGCCAGCATTTTGCGTGCGATGTCGCTGCTGCCGGATTCGATGCAGGCCTGATTTATCGTACCGGTGACGATATACGCCGCACCCATGGCAAAGGCGGCAGCGGCCGAAGCCGGTGTGGCAATGCCGCCGGCTGCACCGATGCGCAAGGGATCGCTGTAGTCGAATTCATTCTGTAGCCGATCACGCAGTGCACTCATGGTGGGGAGCAGGGTGATTGCCGGACGGTTGTCCGTATGGCCGCCTGAATCCGCCTCGACAGTCAGGTCCTGAGCCATGGGGATGTGCCGCGCAAGCTCGCACTGCTCCTGGCTGATTTCGCCGCTGTCCAGTAATTGCTGCAACATCTTTACCGGCGGAGGACTGAACCACCTGGTTGCCACCTCAATGCGCGAGGCCTTGGCGATAATGCGGTTGGGGGCAACGATATTACCGCTACCATCGCGATGAATCCCATACACGCGATAGCGCACTACCGGCAAGGTCAGGGCCAGATAGGCAGAGGCTTCAACCAGTTTTATCCCATATTTAATATAGAGATCGACAATCTGTTCTTCCCTGCCTGGTTCATTGGGGCTGTGAATAAGATTAAAGCAAAAGGGTTTATCGCCAAGTCCGTTTCGCAGTGTGTTAATGGCCCGCTCCACTACCTCAACGCTCAGACCCGCCGCCCCGAAGGAACCCAGCATGCCCGCATTAGCGACCGCCTTGACCAGTGCGGTCGAGGCGATACCATTGGCCATGGAACCGGTCATGTAGGGGAAACGAATCCGGTAATCGTTGCAGAAGGAGGGCTCACCCAGGCACATGCTATCGATAACGGGAACATAGGCTACTATGGCAAAACGGCCGTCAGCGGATCTTTCCCGGCCAGGGTCGACGCTTCCCTCCCGGGAGATGAAATAGGCCCCATCCTTCATAAGGATGTAGATGGGTTTGCTGATATCACGCAGCGCTCCTGGCAGATTATCCATGGGGAGCGGGGCCTCAGTCCCTGTCCACCAGCCGAGTCCAGACGCCACAAGCGTAGTGGGTCCTGTTTTTTCAGGGCTGCCGTTTTCAATAGCGATCCGGGTTACTGGATTCATTCTTTTCTTCCTGCCTGTAGCGGATCCTAACATTATGCTGTGACAGGAACATCAGGGATCAAGTTCTTGGTAGTGCCGGAAGATACCCTGTTGATTGAAAGGGATACGGCGCTCGGATGACAGGTATGCGCTGATACGTGGCAGGGCCCGGATCCGATCGTGCAATCCTGTCAGCCGTGGGTAGCCGCCTTCAATTCGGGCCATTGTCTGTGGAAAGGCATAACGCAGGCCGGCGATGACCTGAAACAGGGACAAGTCTGCATAACTGGTCACATCGCCGGCCAGATGGTCACCAAGCGGGTTACGAGTAAGTGCCTGCTCAAAATAACCGAGATATTTTGGCAGACGGTTTTCACGGAAGTCTTTGGCGCGCCGCTCTGCCTCCCGCTTCTGCTCTTCATAATAGAGACTGCTGGCGATGGGGTGATGGGTATCGTGAATCTCCACCACGAAATCGGTTATGGTCAGCTGTAATTGATGGATCCAGAGTCGTGTGGCCTCATCGGCGGGAGCAAGTGCGTGAAGCGTACTGAGGAATTGCAGGATGTTCGCTGTCTGGGCGATGAGCAGATCGCCTGCCTTCAGAAAGGGGGGGGCGAAAGGGGCATAGCTAACGTCTTCGTTTCCAAGGAGACGCAACAGGGCCGGCAGGCCTGCCCCCGCCTGTTCGGATTCACGGGCCACATCAATGTAGGACGCACCGGCATATTCCAGAGCAAGACGCACGAATTCTCCGCGGCCCTGGTTCGCCGGCCAGTAGTAAAGCTCATAGGTCATTGTCCGGTTCTCCCGAAATAGCGTTACAACAGAATGCAGGTCACGATAAGATCCAGTCTAGCATTGCTATGCATAAAGGAAACAGTGATTCATGATGCAACAGCTGACATGCCGAATTTGTTGCTGGCAATAGTGGAAGATCGAAAGAGCGGGATTATTTAAAATAGCCGAGACACATCGATGATTGTGGAGGGACTATGCTGCGTGTAATTGGCGCCGGGCTGGGCCGCACGGGGACCTCATCCCTGAAACTCGCGCTTGAACAGCTGCTCGACGGGCGCTGTTATCACATGAGAGAGGTTTTTGAAAACATGGATCATATCCCACTCTGGCGTCAGGCGGCTCTGGGCCACGAGCCGGACTGGCATACCCTGTTTATGAATTACAAAGCCGCCGTAGACTGGCCGGTGGCGTCATTCTGGCCGGAACTGGGCAGGACATTTCCTGATGCCCTGGTGATCCTGTCTCTGCGTGATCCGGAGACTTGGTGGCAGAGCGCGCATGAAACTATATTCTCGACAGGTGATCTGGCGCCGGAGACTGAAGGTCATGCAATGTGGATTGAGATTGTCACACATCGATTCACCAGTCAGCTGGACGATAAAGACGCGTGTATCGGGGCATTTAACAGGCATAATGACCAGGTCCGCAGGACGGTTGCTTCGGAACGATTGCTTGAATGGGATGTTACAGATGGCTGGGCGCCGCTATGTGCGGCACTCGATATGCCTATTCCGGACGAACCATTTCCCCATTCGAATTCCAGGAAAGAATTCCAGGATCGGATCAATCAACGCATGGAATAACTGAAGGCGCAGCAGCGATCAGAGATGCCGGAAGATCATTCAATAAGTTCATGACCGCTGTACCAGCCTCGACCCCGGCGCCTCTCTAAAGATGCGACGATATCAAGAGATATGAACGCCCGGATGTTACTATTAAGAATATGACCCAACGTCGGAATGCGCTACTATTATTTTTTATTACGGTTCTCATGCTGTTTACCGTCTACACCGCGGCTTTTGCGGAAACGGTCGATAAACAACCTGGCTTTGATGGTGTCTGGGTTATCAACGACAAGTTGAGCGATGATACGGACAAGCAGGTTGAAAAGGCCATTAAGGCGGGGGGTGGCAGGATTAAGCATGGCGGCAAGAAGGGTAAGTACCGGTATAAAGGGGGCCCGAAGGAACAGGAGTTGTATGATCACCTGGCCTATGACGAAGTATTACAGTTTCATCATAATGAAACCGAATTCCATCTGCTCTATGAAGAAGGATTTACACGCGTGTTTTATACCGATAATCGGGGACGCTCGGTGAGCGCCAGGGGCTTGAGTAGCGGCCATGGCCAGGATTACTCTTTCGCCGGTTGGGAAGGCGATAAGCTCCTGGTCGAATCCAGGCCACGCGATGGCGGCAAGACCAACGAGACCTACTCCCTCGAGGCAGGCGGCGCACAACTCAGAGTCGAGTTACATCTGGAGCCCTTATCGTTCGGAGCGCCTATCAATATTATCCGTATCTATGATCGCCGCAAGGACCCTGATTTGACTCCCGATAATTCTGAATAGTCAGAATTCGAATGGATCGGTCACCTTGATTACTTCCGGAAGGGTAGAAATGATCAGGTTTGAGCACAATAGCATGGGGCCGTTTATCACCAGGCATGGTCAGCACCTGTTTTTTTTAAGAGAGATATTATATGAGAAATACAGTAAAAGAATATGATCTAATCATACTGGGCTCAGGACTCCCTGGTAGTATTCTTGCCGCTATTATCGCGCGCATGGGCGCCAATATATTGATAATCGAAAAGGGGGCACACCCGCGTTTCGCCATAGGTGAAGCCATGTTGCCCCAGTCGACGATGTGGATGCTTTTACTCGGCGAACGTTTTAATTTTCCGGAAATAAATGATATCACGGATGTCAAACGTGTGAATGAAAGAGTTTCGAAGGTATGTGGTCAAAAACGCACCATCAGTTTTCTCTATCATGAAGAAGGTAAACGGCAGGACCTGAAATACTCTCACCAGATTATTGCACCGGAAGTTCCTTTCAGTTCCGAAAGTCACTTCATGCGTGCCGAGATCGATCAGCACATGGTGGAAGTTGCCCGGAAGGCGGGGGCTGACTACATTGATAACACTAATGTGACCGAATTTGATCTTAAAGAAAATGATATTACGCTCAAAACCGAGGATGGCGATACTTATCATGCCAGACTTTTAATTGACGGCTCCGGTTTTCGCTCACCTGTTGCGGAAGCACTTGAGTTACGCCAACCTCAATCCAGTTTGCGTTCACATTCCCGCACAATATTTAATCACTGCACGGGGTTGAAAAATTATGATGAACTTGAGGGAGTAGTAAGCCCCAGCAAACGTTATGGCTACCATGATGGGACCCTGCACCATGTTTTCGATGGCGGCTGGTTTTGGGTAATACCCTTTGACAATACGCCTATATCTGAAAGTAATCTGGCAAGCATTGGCCTTTCGCTTGATACCAGCAAGTATCCTCTGGACGAGAGTATTAGTCCGGAGAAGGAATTCTGGTCAATAGTCGAACGCTACCCCTCTATCCAGGAACATTTTGAGGGCCTTCAGCCCAAGCGTAAATGGATACGTACAGGACAGATACAATATTCGTCAAAACGCGCAGCCGGTAAAGGATGGGTAATGATGAGCCATGCCTATGGTTTTATTGATGCCTTATTATCACGTGGAATGATTAACTCATTCGAATCGGTCTACTACCTGGCCAATGCGATAGAAAATGCGTTTAAAGACGACGACTATTCCTACACGTATTTTGAGCATTTGAACGAAATGCAGCATGAACAAATTGATGCTACTGATCGTATGGTCTCAACCGCTTACGTATCATTCAGTGATTTCAGGCTCTGGAATGCCTGGTTCAACCTCTGGTTTGGGAGCAAACTTTTGGGCGATCTCTATTTTATGCGTGGCATTGTTAAAGCGAAATCAGGGGATTATTCATTTTATGATCGTGTTAATAATGCTGTACGGGCCGATCTGTCCGCTCCGTTTACTGAGAAAGTTGAAGAATTGCTGGAGACAGTTGAGTCAACGCAATTGGCCGTAAAGAATGGTGAGATGGGGATTCAGGAAGCGGCCGATAAAGTCTGCCATTTGGTGGAATCTGCTGATTGGTTACCACATTGTGTCTATCATTGGGGGGGGCCGGCTGGTAATGCCGATTTTAGCGATGAGGTGGTTCATGAACTTATTATGGAATGGGGCAGGAAAGACGCGCCGGCCTGGTTACGGGACAGTATGTTTGATTTTATTCCGCCATGGTTTCCCGAGGCTATGGACATGATGAATAAGGCACATGGAGCAGTGGGTAAGCCATGATTTGCTCAGGTTGTGTTTGAAAAATGCAAAGAGGGAGAGAAGGGACAGGGATTTGCTTTCAGCGAATGTACCGGTCACGGCATTTATCATGTTATCCCACATTCCATTTCCGCACTTAACCTGAGCCCCGTTCAGCGTAGTCGTCATTCATCACGCCCGCCTGCCGTCCAATCGAAATCTTGAGCCAACATCGTGTCTTTCCGGCGTCAGTTTCGGCAAGGATAGCGGAGGGAGGGCATTCCCACAAGCCTGAAACGTCAGGCACTTTTAACCACAAACAGTCCGGTTTCTTCTTGCTTACATTAATGCCAATCATTGCCATAATCGTATACTCACCATGTTCATGCAGCCTCTTTCCCTTCGGAAAGGACTCGGATACCATCCAGTCTATTCAGATTAATTGATGTGTGAGACTTTATCTCCCTCACAGGCTCAAGACCTCAGGTAGAACACAAGTTCATCACACGCCCTGATAGGGGAATAGGGGAATAGGGACAGATTTATTTTCTACTATAAACAAACCATATACCCCAGGAGACAAACCAGAAAATAAATCTGTCCCTATTCCTCAATGAGTACTACCGGTTAGCTCGCGCCTCGAGACGGCCGCGAAGCGGTAGGCTTCGGCATCCCACCCGCGGATCGCCATCGTGATCCGGTAGCGCGTCGCCTGCGTTGCCGTGCGGTGCTCTTCGATCCGGTAGAGGTGATACTGAGCACGCTCGTCGGTCTTCCTTCCGAGATTGGAGGCGGAGCGGACACCCACGACCGGGATCGGATTCTCGGGACCCGCGATGCTGTCGACCGACGTGACATGAGCGTGAGCGTGCATTACGAGCTCGGCACCCGCGCGTGCGAGCACCTCCCGCAAGCACGCGCTGTCGGTCAGTCGGCTGCGTTGCGAGATTCTTTCATCGAGTGGTGGGTGGTGGATCTGAACCACACGGCAGAGGCCGTGACGGCCGAGCTCGCCAAGGAGCAACTCGAGGCGCTCGAGCTGCTCCGGCCCGACGGTGCCCCAGGCGCGCGACCATTCCGTGGGCTGGGCGGAGCACAGGCCGACGACGGCCACCAGGCCGCGCATGCGAACGGTGGGAAAGCTGTCTTCGGTGATCAAGACACGCGGAGCGTGGTCGGAGGCCATGTACGGCGCCCAGTGATCCCACGAGCGAGCAGCGGCGAGAGGTACGTAGGCGTCATGATTCCCCGGCACCACAGAGATCAGGCGCGGCGGCCCCAGGCGTCGGAGCCAGAGGGCCGCGGCGACGAACTCTTCTTCGAGAGCGAAGTTTATGAGGTCGCCTGTGACGGCGATATGGTCGGGATCCTGCACTTTGAGATCCTCGATCAACGCATCGAGGATCTCGCGCCGGAAGATGCGATGGCGCCTAGCCTTCCACGAGATCCAGCCGCCCAAGCGTTTGTTGAGCAGGTCACACGCACGCGGTACACGAACCGGCGGAACATGCAGGTCGGCGATCTGGGCGAGCGTGAAAGCGTTTTGCATTGTTGGCTGCAC
>JBHHYN010000036.1:0-22125 GCA_046757565.1 Gammaproteobacteria bacterium
CCGGCCGGGTACCTTTATCTGGTGTATGGGCGGCACCCAGCATACCACCGGCAACAACAACACCCGCGCCTACTGTGTATTTCAACTGGCGCTCGGTAATGTGGGGGTTGCCGGCGGCGGGACCAATATCTTTCGCGGTCATGACAACGTCCAGGGGGCCACGGACCTGGGGGTGATGTCACACTCCCTGCCCGGCTATTACGGCCTTTCTGAGGGCGCCTGGCGGCACTGGTCGGCTGTCTGGGACCTGGACTATGAGTGGCTGAAATCACGCTTTGATCAGGCAGCCTATGAAGAATCCAGGGGCAAGAAAGTCTCGCCTATGTACACCAAGGGGATAACGGTGGCGCGCTGGATAGATGGTGTGCTGGAGGACAGGGCCAACATCGCCCAGAGAGATAATATTGCCGCCATGGTGTTCTGGGGGCATGCGCCGAACAGCCAGACCCGTGGTCCGGAGATGAAAAGGGCGATGGAAAAGCTGGAGCTGATGGTGATCGTCGATCCCTATCCCACCGTTTCCGCCGTCATGCATGACCGCAGCGATGGCGTCTATCTATTACCCGCCGCCACCCAGTTCGAGACCTATGGTTCCGTGACCGCTTCCAACCGCTCCATCCAGTGGCGCGATCGGGTCATTGAACCCCTGTTTGATTCTCTGCCGGATCACATCATCCTGTACAAGCTCGCTCGCAAGCTGGGTTTTGCCGATGCGCTGACCCGGCACATCCAGGTCAATAACGATGAACCCCTAATCGAGGACATTACCCGTGAAATCAATCGCGGCATGTGGACCGTGGGCTATACCGGCCAGAGTCCGGAACGCCTGAAACGCCAGGCGCAGAACTGGTTTACCTTTGACAGAACCACCCTCAAGGCCGAGGGCGGTCCCTGTGACGGTGAGTATTACGGGCTTCCATGGCCGTGTTGGGGAACACCGCAGATGAATCATCCCGGGACACCGGTGCTGTACGACACCGGCAAGCCGGTGGCCAAAGGTGGTCTGACCTTCCGCGCCAGGTTCGGTGTGGAACGCAACGGCGTCAGCCTGCTGGCCGAGGGTTCCTACAGTAAAGACTCAGAAATCAGGGATGGTTACCCTGAATTCAGCGCCGATATATTAAAGGAGCGTGGCTGGTGGGATGAGTTGACCCCGGAAGAGAAAGAGATGGCTGCAGGTAAAAACTGGAAGACGGACCGGTCAGGCGGGATCCAGCGGGTGGTGATCCAGCACGGTTGCGCCCCCTTCGGTAACGCCAAGGCCCGTTGCGTGGTCTGGAATTTCCCGGACCCGGTGCCGCTACACCGGGAACCGCTGTATACCAACAGGCGCGATCTGGTCGAAAAATATCACACCTATGCCGACCGCAAGTCATTCTATCGCCTGCCGACCCGTTATCAGTCCATCCAGAAACGGGACTTCTCCAAAGAATACCCCCTGATCCTCACCAGTGGCCGTCTGGTGGAGTATGAGGGTGGCGGTGACGAGACCCGTTCCAATCCCTGGCTGGCGGAACTGCAACAGGAGATGTTCGCCGAGATCCACCCCGCCGATGCCAATAATGCCCGTATACGGGATGGCGAGGAGATGTGGCTGGAAGGGGCGGAGGGCGGCCGGGTCAAGGTCAAGGCGATGGTGACGCGCCGGGTGGACCGGGGGATCGTCTTCATGCCTTTCCATTTCGGCGGTCACTTTCAGGGCAGGGATCTGCGGGAAAAATACCCTGAAGGCAGCGCCCCATATATTCTGGGTGAGGCGGCCAACACGGCATTTACCTACGGCTATGACTCGGTGACACAGATGCAGGAAACCAAGGCCACCCTGTGCCGCATCAGCCGCGCTTGATGACAGGAGGAGAGAGAATATGGCCCGAATGAAATTTCTTTGTGATATGGATCGCTGTATCGAGTGCAACGCCTGCGTCACTGCGTGTAAAAACGAGAATGAGGTCCCCTGGGGGATCAACCGGCGCCGTGTGGTCACCATCAACGACGGGGTCCCGGGGGAACGCTCCATGTCAGTAGCCTGTATGCACTGCTCCGATGCGCCGTGCGCGGCCGTCTGCCCGGTAGACTGTTTTTACACGACCGATGATGGTGTGGTGTTACATGACAAGGATCTCTGCATCGGTTGCGGTTATTGTTTCTATGCCTGTCCCTTCGGTGCGCCCCAGTTTCCCACAGACAAAAGCTCCTACGGCACGCGCGGCAAGATGGATAAGTGCACCTTCTGCGCCGGCGGTCCGGAAGCGGACAATTCACCCGAGGAATTCAAAAAATACGGACGTAACCGTCTGGCGGAGGGCAAGCTGCCGTTATGCGCCGAGATGTGCGCCACCAAGGCGTTGCTCGGCGGTGATGGCGACAAGGTCGCGGACATCTACCGTGAGCGCGTTACCTATCGCGGCTCGGCCGCCATGGCCTGGGGCTGGGGGGTTGCCTATGGCAGGCCCGGCATCAGAAGAGGTTACATGGGGAAGCACCGGACCGATGCATCCGAATAAGCCCGCCGTTGTTGGCGACGAATGTTCCCCAGGCCCGGCAACAGCATCCGGATTGGGGGTGGTATTGATGTTTAGCTATGGGGAGACAAGGCTGTTTATTGGGGAATGGTTTCTGCCCCAAGCCATCCTTGCCGTGTTCCTGTTTCTGGCGGTGGCCGGGGGGACTACGAGGGCAGCCCCCGCTCCTGAGATGCAGAGGTCACGGCAACCGGTTCTCCTGCCGGCAGAGATCCGTGGAGAGCAGAGCGTTGCGGATTTCTGGCGCGCCATCCGCGACAGCGAGCGCGGCTATGTGGCGGGTCCGAAATCCCAATCCGGTATTCTCATCGTCGATTGGCCGAAGGATTGCGCCAAGGCGGGTAACTGCACCGAGCGGGCCGTAGGCTTTACCCTGCCGATCCATGACCTGATGCCGGCCATCCGTGAACCGGAAGGTCAGGGCGTCAGGAGAGACACGGTGCTGTTCGTACTGGTGCTGTTTGGTGCACTTATCCTCGCGGGGATGGTATTCGTCTATAAACTGGGCGCTGGCGTGCCAGGCGATCCGGAACAGCGCGAGGGCTAAATAAGAGTGCCGAAATATCGATCAAAACAACAGTCGGCTGCCTGTTTTTCCGTTCCAAAGGGCCATCCCTGGCCCGGTCCCTCGCTCGTCCCTGGCGCTAGTCACTCCAAAACAGGCAGCCGACTGTTGTGGATGTATTGCAGCAGAATCCGGAACACTTAATTTAGACCCATGGCGCTCAGCAGACGTGATTTTCTGAAAGGGGTGATGGCCGGGGGCTGCAGCGCCGCCACCGCCGGCGTGAGTGAGGAAGCGGAAGCGCGACCAAACCATGAAATGCCGCCCAATGCGATGGGGCTGCTGTATGATTCCACCCTGTGCACCGGCTGCAAGGCCTGCGTTACCGCTTGCAAACAGGCCAACGACCTGCCCCTGGAGGTCCCCCCTGACAAACCCTATCTGGATCCGTCCAAGACGCTGTCCGAAAAGTGTCTGAACGTGATCAAGGTATTTACCAACGGTATCCCCAGGACCAAGGATACAGAAGATGATGGTTTCGCCTTTTTCAAACACTCCTGTATGCATTGTGTGGACCCGGCCTGCGTCTCCGCCTGTCCGGTGCAGGCACTGCGGAAAAACCCGTCAACGGGGGTCGTGACCTATAACGCGGATGCCTGCATCGGTTGCCGTTACTGCATCTTCTCCTGCCCTTTCCGCATCCCGCGGTTCGACTACGATAATCCGTTTGGCGCCATCCACAAATGCCAGCTCTGCGATCACCTCCCGGCCAGGGGTAAATTTTCCGCCTGTGCCGATGCCTGTCCCACGGGCGCCACCCTGTATGGACCGGTGGAAAAACTCAAAATCGAGGCCAAACGCCGCCTTGCTTTGACCCCTGGGGAGATGACCAAATTCCCGCGGCGTTCCACCGAAACCGGAGACAGCTCCCGAGAACAGCCTGCGGCGAAGTATATAGATCGACTCTACGGGGAGAAGGAGGGCGGAGGCACGCAGATGTTGATGCTCAGTGCCGTGCCATTCGAGAAATTCGGTTTGCCGGACCTGCCGGAGCGCTCCTTTGCCAGTATCTCCGAGACGATCCAGCATACACTCTACAGGGGGTTGATTGCCCCGGCCCTGGTGCTCGCCGGGCTCGCCTTCACTGCATTCAGGCGGCAAACAGCCACTGCCGCAGCAGAGGAAGAGATTCAGGATGTGGATCCATCTCCCCTACCGGAGCCTCGATATGCGCCGGTCGGCGGTAAACTGATCACGCCCGTCACCCTGGTGCTGGCCCTGTTGGCAGTCACGGCCCTGGTCATCCTCGGGGTACGTTTTGTTTATGGACTCGGCTCGGTGACCCACCTCAACGACGGTTATACCTGGGGGATCTGGGTAGTACTCGATATTGTCATCGGTACTGCCTTTGCCTGCGGTGGCTACGCCACCGCCACCCTGGCCTATATCTTTAATAAGGGGCAGTATCATCCGCTGGTGCGGCCGGCGCTGCTGGCCAGCATGTTCGGTTATACGCTCGGAGGTTTTGCGGTATTTTTTGATCTGGGACGTTGGTGGAATATTTGGCACACCCTGTGGCCCGGCTATTTCAACATCAACTCGGTCATGTTTGAGGTAGCAGCTTGTGTCGCACTTTATATCCTGGTGATGTGGATCGAATTCTCTCCGGTGTTTCTGGAAAAGTTCAGGTTGCACGGTCTGCGTGAGAAGTTGAACAGGGTGATGTTCTTTTTTGTCGCCCTGGGCGTGCTCTTGCCCAGCATGCATCAGTCATCCCTGGGCACCTTGCTGATAGTCGCCGGTGATCAAGTGCATCCGCTTTGGAAGACAACCCTGTTACCCCTGCTGTATGTCATTTCCGCCTTTACCATGGGGCTTTCTATCGTTATCTTCGAAGCGAGTATGACAGCCGAGGGCTTCAAACGGCCTCGCGAAACACGCATCCTTGGACAGATGTCGACAGTTATCATGGGCCTGTTGGCAACTTTCCTTATTATCCGCTTGACCGATATCGCGCTCCGCGGTGAAATGTCCAGGATTTTTGCAGGTGACTTGATGAGCCTGATGTTTCTGCTGGAGACCGCGTTGTTCCTGGCTCCGCTTGTTATTCTTATTAGCCCCAGTCTCCGTAACAGTCCTCGCTGCCTGTTCGTGGCAGCTGTGGCTATGTTGCTGGCGGGCTCGCTTTACCGGGTCGACAGTTTTCTCGTTGCCTATCATCCCGGCGAGCAGTACAGCTACTTTCCGTCGATACCGGAGATGTTGGTCACCGTTGGCGTCATCGCCTTCGAGATCCTTGCCTATATTGTTCTGGTGCGGTTTCTACCGGTTTTGCGGCGGGTGAAGCATGTCCGCGTGTGACGCGTAGACAGTAAAAAAGTGTACCAATAAGCCATAAATAACGTGATGCAAGAGATGAATGCGTTGATATAACGATGACATGAGAGGTAAACATAAGGGAGTTTATTAAATCTATACGGACTTGATTTTCATTCTAAACTTCGACATTCTCCCTACCCTGTATTCGCATTGGGGCTGATGAGGCCGGTATAAATCCCGTTTGCTGCAGTCACTGATTGTCACTGTTGCCAAACGGTTTCTTTAAATAACTACATAACAAAATCCGGTAGGAGAGATCGTTGTGGGAGATCTACTTTCTAAAGAGCGCATTATTGCAAAACCTGGGTTCAATCGCTGGTGGGTGCCGCCGGCATCCATCGCCATCCATCTCTGTATCGGTTCTGTTTATGCCTGGAGCATTTACAATCCTGCGCTGATCAAAGCCTTTGGCGTGGTTACCAGCGCCTCGGGCGACTGGTCTCTCAAGGACGTCGTCTGGGTGTTTACTGTTGCCATAGTCTTTCTGGGACTCTCGGCTGCCTTTGCCGGCAGATGGCTGGAAACGGTCGGCCCGCGTAGAGTAGGCGTGGTGGCGGCCTTTTGCTGGGGTGGTGGCTATCTTATAGGTGGTGTAGGTATCCTTCTGCATCAATTGTGGCTGCTATATCTCGGTTATGGTGTGATTGGCGGCTGCGGGCTGGGGTTGGGCTATGTGTCGCCGGTGAGTACCTTGATCCGCTGGTTCCCTGACAAGCGGGGTATGGCGACGGGTATGGCCATTATGGGTTTTGGCGGTGGCGCCATGATCGGGGCGCCAATGAAGGAGTATTTTATTGAACTCTTTTACAAGGCGCCGGAGTATCTTGGAACTGTCGATCAGGTCACACTGGTAACCGAGGCAGGCCGGCGCTTTGCCGAAGTGGCGAACGAAAAACTCGAAGTGGTGATAGTCGGTGTGAATGAAGTCTCCAAGATGATCGTGCCGGGTCCGGAGGGGGTGTATGTCGTCGGCAGTGGCAGTGTTGGTGTGGCGCAGACATTTTTTGTGATTGGCATTATTTACTTCGTCGTCATGATGATAGCCGCTTTCTCCTACCGGATCCCCGCCCCTGGCTGGAAACCGGCCGGATGGCAACCGCCGGATGAGAGCCATGGCCAGAAAATGATGATTAGCGATAACCATGTAGATATTGATCAGGCCCTCAAGACACCGCAGTTTTATCAGCTATGGATCGTCCTCTGTTTTAACGTGACGGCTGGGATAGGCGTGCTCGGTGTGGCCAAGACCATGATGACGGAGATCTTCGGGACAACCTTGCCGCATCTTGTCGATGGCGCTTTTGCTGCGACCTATGTGGCCATGATCAGTGTATTCAATATGCTGGGCCGGTTTATCTGGGCCAGCTTATCTGACTATATCGGGCGTAAGAACACCTATTGGATCTTCTTTGCCCTCGGCATTTTCCTCTATTGTTCCATCCCCTATACCGCGCAACAGGTCAGTGTTCATCCTGCCGTCGTCTGGCTGGTCTATTTCTATGCGGCAACCTTGATCATCTTCACCATGTACGGTGGCGGATTTTCGACTATCCCTGCCTATCTGGCGGATATCTTCGGGACCAAATATGTCGGCGGTATCCATGGGCGCATACTAACGGCCTGGAGCACGGCCGGGGTATTGGGACCAATGGCGATTACCTCATTACGGGAGTCCGCCATGCTCAACGCCATCAATGACCTGATGGGCAAGGTCGACCCCGTGGCGTTCAAGGAAAAATTCGGCGCCGGTGTGGAACAACTCGATCAGTTGGTGCAGGCGAAAACCGTGACAATAGCCAAACTGGTGGAACTTGCACCGGCGGGAACGGTCGATCCGACCAGTAATCTCTATAATACCACCATGTATCTCATGGCGGTGTTGCTGGCTATTGCCCTGATAAGTAATGCCAGGATGCGGCCGGTGCATGAGAAGCATCATATGGCGGAAGAGGAACTGGATACGGCGTAGATGCCTACCATGTAGAGAAGGGATGCTGGACCAGGCAGACGTTGTAATAGCGGGGGTCATCGGAGACCTCCTGTCCCAGCCAGGCTGGCGGGTCGATGTCCTCGTCTGCTGTATGCAGTTCAATCTCGGCGACGACAAGGCCGGCATTCTCTCCTTCAAAAACATCTACCTCCCAGATATGGTGGTTCTGCTGGATAAAGAAACGCGTTTTTTCGATCAAGGGACGCAGACACAGGTCAGCGAGGATAGCGCGGGCATCATCGGCCGGAATAGGATATTCGTATTCCGTGCGCGTTACGCCAAGCGTCATGCTTTTTATATTCAGGTGGGCTTTGTCTCCGGAAACACGAACCCGAATGGAACCTTTTTCGCTATTGGCAAGATACCCCTGGACAATATGCTGCTTCCGGTTGACCCCGTCCCGCCAGGAATCGTTTTTGACCAGAAATTTTCGTTCTATTTCTATCGCCATGAATGTATCGTAACGCGCGCAGTGTCGCTCGTGAAGCACTAACTTTTTAACCGCTAGAAGCGTATGAGCCCTCAGGAATATCTGAAATGGATCGTTAATCGTCGTATGGGTGTTACGCTCCTGCTGGGTTTCTCCTCCGGGCTTCCTTTATCGCTTTGTGCAAGTACGCTGCAGGCGTGGATGGCAACGGAGAATATCAGTGTTCGTATGATTGGCCTGTTTACCCTGGCGCAAATCCCGTATGTATTGAAATTTGTCTGGTCGCCGTTTATGGACCGCTTTGCCCTGCCTGGCCTGGACCGCCGGCGTAGCTGGATCCTTGTTTCACAACTGGCCCTTATCCTTGTTGTGGCGGCAATGGCCTTGTCCGACCCGCATCGCAATCTGCAAATGATGGGCCTGCTCGCCTTAGTGATCGCCTTCCTTTCCGCATCCCAGGATATCGCTTTTGATGCCTATCGTACCGATTTGCTGAGCGAGAAAGAACGTGGTATCGGCGCCGGTGTCTCGGTATCCGCTTACCGAATTGCCATGCTGGTTTCCGGTGCAGGCGTGCTGATTATGCATGACTATATCGGTTGGCGGGCTTCTTTTCTGATTATTTCGCTGCTCTTCATCATCGGGATTATAGGTACATTGCTTGGCCCAAACATTGACTCTGTATCGAAACCACCCGCGACCCTGGAGGCAGCCGTTGTGAGGCCGTTTCGGGAATTTCTTGCGCGTGACATGGCCTGGTTACTATTACTCCTGATAGTCCTGTACAAGTTAGGGGACGCCTTCGCAGGATCATTAACCACCGTATTTCTCATTGCCGATCTCGGTTTTTCCACTTCTGATGTAGGAATAGTAAATAAGGGGCTGGGGCTGATCATGACCCTGGTTGGCGCACTCTACGGTGGAGCACTGATGATCCGGATCGGTCTGTTCAGGGGATTGTTATGGTTTGGAATACTCCAGGCGGTAACAAATCTGGGTTTTATGTCGCTTGCGATGTATGGGAAGAGTTACCTGGGAATGGTAGTGGTGATTGCGCTGGAAAATCTGGCTGGTGGTATGGGAACGGCTGCATTTGTCGCCTTTCTGATGACGTTATGTGACCATCGATTCACCGCGACACAATTTGCACTGCTTTCGGCGCTATCTGCTGTAGGACGCGTGTTTGTCGGCCCTCCGTCCGGGGTGCTGGTAGAGGCAATGGGCTGGGCCCCATTCTTTTTTATTACCTTCCTGGTGGCGCTCCCCGGCATTGTGTTATTGGTATATATGAGGAAACCCATAGAAAGCTATCATCAGCCAACGGGTTGATATCAGGACAAAATCCCGGGAGTCAGCGCAGGTTTTTATGAATATGATATCGGTGGTAGGAGCGGTGTGCATCCATATAGCCTTGCAAATATCCACGTCTGTAGGCATTTCTGTTTGTGTGATTAGGCCGCTTATCATCATAATGCAGCGCATTGACTCGACGGCAATCACCCTGGCATGGTACCGCCTGGACAAGATCTTCCGGGTTGCCTGTCGCCGTAAAGCCATCGTGGCTGTCATCGTAAAACCGGTTGAATCGAGTTCCATGGGGGCTATGAGAAAATCTGTTGAAATGATTTCTGTAATGAGCATGATTATGAAGCGTGATGTTTCTCTTGAATCGATTACCGAATGATGTGACCGGTCCATAACTATGGGTAAAGGCGGGAACGGGACCATAGCTATGGGTCATTGCAGGGAAGTACCTATGATTACTTCCGTAAAAGAGAAAATTATCTGCCCGGGTAGAGATTGTTATGGCAGGTAGACACAGAAGAGTGAGCAGCTTAATGGCGTAAAGAATTTTGTTTGACATATGATGGTCTCGCCAATATATGTTTATATCCGGTTTGACAGATAATAGACAAAATGGTTGCTAAACAGGTTAAAGCACGGATTGAAATTGAGTATTGCGCCCAATGCAGGTTTGTTCTACGCGCCGGATGGATGGCGCAAGAACTCCTGTTTACATTCAGTGAAGAACTCGTAGAAGTTGCGCTGATTCCGGGATCAGGCGGTATCTTTGAAGTCAGGGTGAATAACGAAGTTATTTTTTCAAAGAGAGAAACAGGCAGATTCCCGGAATCCAGTGAACTCAAGCAGCTAATTCGTGACAAAATTGCGCCTGAGAAGGAGCTGGGACATAGTGATAATGCGTGATGCGATACAACAGATACAATGCCAAAGAGCTAATCGATGTCTCTGGCGATGCGAATACCGATGTGATCATAGGTTTGATCGGATTTGAACTTGTCCCGTTTTGCATGGCGGATTGAGTCTTCAGGGCTGAAATAGGATCCGCCGCGTACGACCCGGAAAACACAATCTCCACCAATCCAGACCTTGCCGTTGCCGGGAGCATTTTTATAATCGGGATGCCAGCAGTCCACCACCCATTCGGCGACGTTGCCGTTGGTATCATAAACACCAAAAGGATTCGGTTCGAAACTGCCTATTTCAGTCGGTTTCTTCGGATCATATTTGCTGCCGCATCCAAGCTGGCAGTGGGCCATATTGGGCTCCATGTTGTAACCCCACCAGTAAGGAGAGCGTTTACCGGTTCCAGCGGCATATTCCCATTCTGCTTCGGATAAAAGCCGGTAACTATGTCCGGTCTGTTCCGACAACCACTGTGTATAATAGTAGGCGTCATCCCAGGTGACGAAGATAACCGGGTGTGTGTCGCGTGACATGTAGAGGTTGTCGGGTTGTTTGCGTCCGGTTGCCTTGGCAAACTTGTCGTATTCAGCAAAGGTGATTTCATACATGCTGACAGCAAACTTCTTTATTTTGACATGGTGACGTGGCCTCTCTTCCTTATGGCGTGACGAACCCGGACTGCCCATATCGAATTCACCTGCGGGGATCCAGACCATGGCCGGCCCCGGGGTGCCATCTTTCAAGGCGTCATGGAACTCTTTCCCTTCCGGTGTTGCAGCGGTTGACGGGGCAGGCGTTGCCGCCTTTGTCGTGGTTGCGGGTTTTGCCGCAGTCTTGGTTTTGGTTGCCGTGACCGCTTCAGCCGCTTTTTCTACGGCTTGTCCGCTTGTTTGATTCTTTTCTTTTGCAACGGTTACAACTGCTTCTTCCACTCCCGTTTCAGCAACTTCACCCGCAGTGGGAACAGGCGCTGATTTTTTACCTCCCAGCATCATAAAGGCAGCCACTGCGATGCCTATCGTTACAACTGCAGCTATGCCAATGATCAGACCGGTTTTACTCTTTTTTGGCTCCTCCTCCACGACAAACTCCTGTCGGGCAGGGGTTGCTTCCTGTATGATTTCATTTTCCGCCGTATCTTCCGGCTTGTCCGGTTCCGTTTCGGGGACAGGTTCCGGCATGGGAGCCTCCTCCTCTTCTTTTTCCATAATATTGACCACCACAGCGGTAGTATTGTCCTGTTTGGGCATGGCCGCTTCCTCAACGGCCTGCATGAGTGCGTCGGCGCACTCCTTGGGCGATTCAGACCACTCCGAATACTGAATAATCTTGCCGGCGCTCAAGGTATCCAGACCGTCGCTGCAAATCAGTAAGCGGTCACCTGCCTGCAGTTCAAATGGTTCAGCGGGCACATCGAGCTCATTGATCTCATCACCGGTAACCGCACTCATGAGCATATTTCTTGAAAGGCCCTTCTCCGGTTCCACCGGAGTGCCGGCAGCGGCCATCCTGTCAAGAAATCCCCCATAGCTGTGATCGGCGTTCTTTTTTAACAATTCTTTATTGCGGATGAGGTAAAGATGACTGTCGCCGACACTGGCCCACCATAGTTTGTTCCCTTCTAAAATGGCCGCCACCATGGTGCAGCCCATACCCGCCAGGGCCGGTGTCTCTTTTACGGTTTCCTGAATTGAATGGTTTGCCTTCAACACGCACTCCTTCAGGATTGCTGCAGGGTCGTCAGTGGGATAATTGGCGGAGACATGTTTATTGAAGGCCTGGACGGCCATATTGCTGGCAACATTCCCGGCAGCATGCCCACCCATACCGTCTGCGACGATTACCAGTGCGCTGGGATTGCCATCCTTGTCAGTGAGATGGGTTATCAGGAAAGCATCTTCCTGATAATCTCGTGCGCCGTCAATCTGAGAACCTGCCAGCACAAACTGGATTGCCATATTTTTCCCCGGATTTATGCTGATCAGTAATTATTCAGCAAGTTATTGTTTCTATTATCATTAACTATTACTATCCCGTCTCAAACGGATGCACTCCCTGAACTGAACCGGATTACAATATCGTACCAGTCCCTGTATATTTTATACAATAATTTTATTTGGATAATTAATTCCGATGTCCGGCATTTCCTTTGAATTTTCTATTTTTCTGATTTTTACCGGTGCTGCCGTGTTGGCAACACTGGCCCTTTTTGTCCGACAGGCAATGATCGTCGCTTATATTCTTCTTGGTATCCTGCTCGGACCCTGGGGGCTTGGTTTGGTAGATGATACAGAACTTATTGGTGAGATCTCGAATATAGGCATTATATTTCTATTGTATTTGCTCGGCCTGGATCTTTTTCCACAACAGCTGTTGCAGATGCTCGGGGAGGCATTATCTGCCACGTTAATCAGTTCAATTGTTTTCTGTCTGATGGGTTTTGGGATCGGTTACCTATTTGATTTTCCCGTACTTGAATCGTTGTTAATCGGCGCCGTGTTGATGTTTTCCAGCACCATTATCGGCGTCAAACTGTTGCCGACCACTATTCTGCATCACAGGCATACCGGTCAGATCATTATCAGTGTGCTGTTGTTACAGGATTTACTGGCGATTCTTGTATTGCTGTTATTACAGGGATACGGCAAGGGTGAAAATTTATTGATGGATATCATCTGGCAGATTGCGACATTGCCGGTGCTGATAGGGATAACCTGGTTGCTGGAACGCTTTGTCCTGGTGAAATTGATTACCCGTTATGACCAAATCCATGAATATATTTTCCTGCTGGCGATTGCCTGGTGTCTGGGCATTGCTGAACTTTCCGTCGTGTTGGGGTTATCCCATGAGATCGGCGCTTTTATTGCCGGGGTGACACTGGCCTCCAGCCCGATAGCGTTGTTTATCACGGAACGGTTAAAGCCCTTACGTGATTTTTTCCTGATAATTTTCTTTTTTGCCCTGGGCGCTACTTTCAACATGGATGGGATTCGGGAGCTTATATTGCCTGCCTTGTTACTGACATTATGTGTTATCGTCGTAAAACCACTGGTATTCATGGCACTGTTTATCCGGGCAGGTGAGAATAAGGGGATATCGCAGGAAGTGGGGTTTCGTCTGGGACAGATCAGTGAATTTTCAATGCTGATCGCTGTTTTAGCGGTCGAGTCCAATTTTATCGAGGAGAAGACTTCCTATCTCATTCAACTTGCAACCTTGCTCACTTTTATCGTCTCTTCATATATAATTGTGCGCCGCTATCCAACGCCGATTGCCGTATCAGACCGGCTTCGCCGCGACTAATACATTGAATTAATATTATTGAAAGTTAGACTCACTGCGGAATGTTGCAAGTTCAAGACAAAAGTGTCAGAAAAATAATTTGTTACTTTGCTTTATACTTTCAACTTTGCTTTGAAAAATGAGTAAGGCATTAGATTATTTACTTAAGGCACGGCCGCAGGTCATGCACTCTTATTTTGCTTTTCTCAAGCAAGCCGGAAGCCACCTGGATGCGAAGACCAGGGCAATCATTTCAGTAATTACCAAAGTGGATAGTCAAACCGAGGCCGGTTTTCGCCAGTATCTTACACGGGCCTTGCAGGAGGGTGTTACAGCCGATGAGATCCTGGACGCCTTGCTGGTTGCTTTTCCGGCGCTGGGCCTGGCCAAGATTATATGGGCCATTGAAATTTTGCTGGAAATGGATATTCCCGAATTCCGTATCGAAAAACTCGGTGCAGACAAGGAGTGGCATGATATAGCAAATATAGAAGAGCTAAAGCAGCGTGATGTGACCTGTATAGTTGGTAACGAGCGCGGTGTATTTGTTCTGGTCGATGAGGAGGAGGTCCGTGTTTATGATAGCATTTGTCCCCATCAGTCCACGCACATCCCGGAGCAAGCCCTGAATGGTTGTGAACTAACCTGCCCCAGACATAAATGGAAATTCAACCTGAAGACAGGTGAATGTATTGAAAATGGTGACAGACCCTTAAGGCGGTTGCATTACAGGATTGAACGGGACAGGTTATTGGTATGCTGGTGAACAACAATTGTCCCTGGTTTTATTCGTATCGTGCATGAAAAATCCAGAGTTTCTATGTTCTCAGGAGGTATCTATAAATGACAACCAGATTTCTATCGGTAATTGGAGTGTTGATGTTGCTGACTGTTTTTTCAGGGTGTTCTCCGAAAGTCGGCAGTGAAGCATGGTGTAATGCCATGAAGGAAAAACCAAAGGGAGAATGGACAGCGAATGAGCTTAAAGACTATAGCAAACACTGTTTATTCAAGTAAGTGATAACCGGATAAGAACCGGATCACCCATTACACCATGGTCTGGAGATCGAGCAGTGCTGCATTGACCAGCATATTGAGCCGGTTTTTTGCCTGACTGGAGAGCCCGTGTGGATCAAACCGATAGCGGTAATGCAGCATCAGGGCCTGGTGTAAATGACGGCTTGACAGCCTGGTTTCGACCCGGGAAATCCAGACGTACATGGTTTCACCTGCGCGGCGTCTGAAGCCGGCGCGCTCCAGTGCCGCACTAAGCCGGTAAAACCCGGAATTCATGCCTGGATATTCCCCGGGGACAGCGCTTCCTGTTTCATCATTGGAGCGCTTCACCCGTTGCTTGAAATAAAGCCGCCACGCCAGAAACAAGACGAGCGGGATGAGTAACCAGAGCAGGGTGTAGGAACTCTCCTGGTTTTCAGGATTATCCCGGGATTGCCATCTGGATATTTTGTAATTTAACCATGACCATAAATCGATGAGTGACTCGAATCCGGATGCTTCTTCATCTTCCAGGGGTGCCCATACGGAAGGGGTTGTGTCGATCATTCGCCAGTGTTTGTTGACATAGGCCAGGGCCCAGGAGTGAGCATGTCTGGCGCGTGCCACATATTGCCCTTCGAGGCGGCTGTATTCCTGTGTCGAGTAACCTACGGCATAGCGAGCCGGGATGCCGGCACTGCGTAGCAGTAACACGGTCGACGTGGCAAAGAATTCACAATGCCCTTTTCTGGATTTGAACAGAAAATCAGCCAGGTATTTGCCACGGGGGAAGCGTTGTTTTCTCGTTAATGAATAAAAAAAGTTATGTGCAAAATGGTTTTCGACGGTCCGGATGATCTCCCTGGGTGGTTTCTCATGGAGTCCCAGCTCTTCAGCCAGGCGATCGAAATCTTTTCGATAGGAATCCGCTATATACAAGTCATTTTTATCGGGATCCCGATTGAATAATTGATTGTTCCGGTAACCGGCCTTGTAGCGTATCCAGCCTTCATGTATTTCCATGTTGACGGCCCCATAAGGGTTTTGATCGATTTCAATGATCCCCCTGCCTGTTATTCTACTGGTGCCCTGGGGCAGGGGTATTACCCCTTTTTCCTTGACCATATAGGTAGATATTTCAATTTCCCGGTCGGGTTCTGCATTGCCCAGCGTCCAGCTATTACCCCCGGCATCGGGATCGATGAGCGAAAATTCCGCCCCTGCCGTACTCCAGACACCATAGCTATAGGAGTTATAGGCCGCTTCCTGCAGATAAAGGGGTCTGGTCAATTTCTCGTCTGTTTTGATCCTTATCACAATACGGTCGGATAGCTTTAGTCTGCCGATGGAACCGATAGCGGTAGTGGTGCGGCCGGCGTCCCGATAGCGCCACATGAATTGATCGAATATCTGCATAAAACCTGCTTCGATAGCGGCCTGCAGTCTGGTTATGCCTGCCTGTCCTGCATAGCCGAGCAGGAATGCAAAACCCAGCATCGATACCCAGGTAAGGATACGATACCGTTTGGGACGTACACTCCATAACACGATGCTGATGAACAGGCAACAGGCTGTAAAAAACCAGAGTGGTTTCTGGTTACCGGCGCTTGCCGAAATGAGACAAGCCATAAAATAGGGAAGAGATATATCGATCTCCTGGTTTGATTCAGGTGTTTTGTCCGCATCCAACTTCCTCAGACTGACAAACAGGGCACTTAATTTGATTCGTCCCCGTTCACTATAAAGTTGAGTCAGCAGGATTAGAAAAAAGACAAATGGCAGGACGGAGAGGATGGTAAAAATACCTTTTGAGCCTTCCGTGGTAAAGATATAAACAACCACGGCAAAAAACACCACGCTGGACAGATCGGTAATGTTATTAAACTCTTTATCGGATATGGTCCAGCGCCAGCTTACCCGATGTGCCGTCTCGAGTAGTATTGCCATGAATAATGCATACATCAGAAAACCGTTCTGCAAGCCCCATAGCAATAATCCTCCTCCTACCAAAAATGGCGGTGCAGGACGAAGTCTGGTGGCGCCCGGATTCATAACACATCGCCCAGGCTGTTTTCCTGATCGAGTTTTTCCTGGATCCTGCCCATTGGTAAAACGATAAAATGCTGCGGTTGTCCGGCCATGGGACCAGGGTCCCATGGCGTCACATGCTGCTCAACCGTCAGCACGAATACCAGCACGGGTATCCCCATGGCGATCAGACCTTGTACCACTTCGCGCCGTTTTTCATCCCAATCCAGAAACAGGCATAGCAAACCGCTCATCTCGCTCGCATGTCGCAGGATAAGTTCATTCAGTTTGTTGAATGCGCGCTCATGGCAAGGTTCGACACAGGCGAGTATTTCCAGCATGTTTTCTGTTTTGCTCAAACCTCGTCCTGCGGTAAAACGATAGGACTCGGTGCCGATAAACATCAGGTCCAGTAACGAATCCTGTTGCCGGAGCGATATGATAAAGGAGGCGGCCACGGATACGGCTTCTTCAAATATCTCCTCGGATTTGTCCTCAATGAAGGTATCGAGTATTAGTCCCTGACGGACAAAGTATTCGTCCTGGAATTCCTTGACGACAGGCTGGCCTGTCCGCGCATAACTGCGCCAGTGAATGGCGCGCAGGGGATCACCGGGACGGTAGTCACGTAATGACATGAATTCCTGCGAGTCCCCGACAGTGCTGGCCAGGTTCATGCCCCCCCGCTGGTACTTTCTGGTCCCCCGTAATTGAACGGGCGGTATTCGATAGGTTTTGGGCAGGATCAACAACGCGTCATTATTGGGTTCGCCTTGCATGGCCCTGAACAGACCAAATGGATCGGATCTGGCCAGGCGGGACCTTGCAAAGTGCAGGTAGCCGCGTCTTACCGGTAATAATTCAACGCTGATCTCACTCCGATCAGCCGCCGTAATATCGTCAATTTCAACGGGGGTGATGAAGGCGCCGCGTTTCTTTCTTATTAGACCCATCAAGCGCGGATAACCGACCATCCGATCGAACCAGTTTCGATTGCGATCCTGCGGATCATCGGACTCGATAAACTCACGGAACGTTGGTAGTGTTGTCGCCAATTCATCGAAGACCAGCAATTCCTGCTGGTGCCGGTTGTCCAGATTATCGATAATCAATTTATATTTCAGCGGTTGTCCAACCGTACCGAATTCCGGTAAACGACGATTGATGCGGAAATGCCCACGGAAAGTAAAGGCATTCAGGATGGACAGCAGCAACAGGGAAGCAGTGATGGCAAAGATCTGGAAGGCCAGCGATTGGCGGGTATCGATACCAAAAACCCCTGCGCTGACCATCCCGCCCAGGACCAGCATACCGGCCGGGGTGAACCGGTGCAGTGTCCATTGACTGAGACGAAATACGAACCGGAAATTACTAAAAAGCAACCGGCGCAACATCTTGGTCAGCCGGGGACAGGGACTGTTTTCAGGATATCAGCCACAATAGCATCGCTGCTGGTGCCTGAAAACCGGGTCTGCGAGTCAAGAATGAGACGGTGGGCAATGACGGGAGCGGCAATCTCCTGAACATGGTCAGGGGTAACAAACTCCAGACCATCGAACAGCGCAAGTGCCTGGGAGGTTTTCATCAGTGCCAGTGAGGCACGCGGGCTGGCGCCAGTCAGGATACCCGGTGCTTTTCGCGTACTGCGTATCAGGTTGACGATGTAATGCTTGATCTCATCACTGATCCTGATATCCGACACATGCTGTTTCAGTTCGACCAGCTCTTTTCTGCCGGCACATGCCTGGATTGTTTCCAACGGATGTGTTTTGTTTTGTTCGGACAGAATCCCGACTTCGTCATCCTGTTTCACATAGCCAAGTTCAAATCGCATGGCAAAGCGATCCATTTGTGCTTCCGGTAGCGGATAAGTGCCATGGAACTCAATCGGGTTTTGCGTTGCGATGACAAAGAACAGGTCATTCAACGGCCGTAACATACCGTCGATGCTGACCTGGGATTCCGCCATGGCTTCCAGCAGGGCCGATTGTGTCCGCGGCGAAGCGCGGTTGATTTCATCGGCCAGGAGGATATTGGTGAATACCGGACCGGGATGAAAATGAAAATCCTGGTCCCGCTGATCGAAGATGGAGACGCCAAGGATATCGGTCGGGAGCAGATCAGGTGTAAATTGCACGCGATGGTATTCTGCATCGATGGTTTTCGCCAATGCCTTGGCCAGGGTCGTCTTGCCTGTGCCCGGAACATCTTCCAGTAACACATGCCCGCCGCTGATAAATGCCGCCAACAGCAGTCGTATTGCATTTTCCTGGCCCTTGATGACTTTACAGATGTTGTCTGATATCGCCTGTAAGGTTTTCTGCCCTGGCATGGTATTTTTCTGCTTTTGTTAATCGACCTGTTTTCACAATATAATCCAGTGACTATCAATTGCAAAACAGTATGGTGCACGAATGTTTGAAAAGAAAGCACAAACCCGGGTCCCCATCAATGAGTTGTTGGCCGGGCGCTGGAGCGGCCGTGCCTACGATCCGTCCAGACCGGTTAGCAGGGAGCAGCTCATCACACTGATTGAAGCAGCCAGGTGGGCGCCCTCCTGCTACGGTGATGAACCCTGGCGCTATATCGTCTGTGATAAATCGACAGATCAAACTGCCTGGGATAAATTGTTCGGCTGTCTGATGCCGCTCAATCAATCCTGGGTGAAAAATGTGCCGCTTTTGATACTCTCCGCCGCTGACTCGAAAATGAGGAAAGATGGCAAACTCAATCGCTGGGGAGAACATGACACCGGCGCAGCCAGTATGAGTATCTGCATCCAGGCGACGGAACTTGGACTCATGGCCCATCAGATGGGCGGCTTTAACGTTGACAAGGCCAGAGAGTCGTTTGCGATACCAGGTCAATATGTGCCCATGGCGGTAATCGCCATAGGCTATCAACTGCCCAGGGAAAATATCCCGGAAGTACTGAAAGAAAAGGAGATGGCTGGTCGTGTCAGACGGGATTTGACCTCGAATTTTTTTGCAGGCGCCTGGGGAAATCCCGTCATCACATAGTACTGGTATCGCTGCACCTTTACAGTCATCATGAAATTTCCAGCCAGTCATGCTGAAGTCTGGCGGCTTGCCGGGCCGTTGATACTTTCAAATATCTCCATTGCCCTGCTGGGTCTGGTCGATACTGCCGTGGTCGGTCACCTGCACCAGGCCTATTATCTGGGCGCAGTCGCGATCGGGGCGGTTATCTTCGATTTTCTTTATTGGGGCATGGGTTTTCTGCGTATGGGTACCACCGGCATCGTAGCGCAGGCACATGGCAAGGGTTATCCGGACGAGATGCGATCGACGCTGCTGCATGCCGTGTTGATTGCACTCGTTATTGCGCTGACGATCCTGCTCCTGAAAAAGCCGATTATTGATGTGGGTCTGCACCTGATCGGCGGCAGCGCGGAGGTAAAGCTGAATGCCCGGATCTATTTTATGTGGGCCATCTGGGGTTCGCCTGCCGTCCTGATATCGATTACGATGTTTGGTTGGCTCCTTGGCATGCAGAATGCGAAGGCTACACTTTATATTGCGATAACGATTAACATCGTCAATATTATTCTGGATGTTCTGTTTGTATTCGGACTCAATATGGACGTAAGGGGGGTCGCGCTTGCATCGGTCATATCTGAATACAGTGGTATGGGAATGGCGGCGTTTCTTATAGTCAGGGAATTGAAGCGCTATCCGGGAATGTGGCGCCGCAATTTGATTTTGGATGCAAGGCGGCTGTGGGGCATGATATTACTTAACCAGAATATCTTTATCCGTACCGTCTGCCTCATCTTTGTTTTTGCTTTCTTTACCCGGCAGGGTGCCCGGCAGGGCGATCTGATTCTTGCCGCCAATGCCATTCTTATCAATTTTCAGACACTGATGGCCCTGGGTCTGGATGGTTTTGCCAATGCTGCCGAAGCATTGGCCGGCAAGGCCATTGGCGCCAACAACCGGCAAGCATTCGTGAATGTAGTGAAAGCGGCAACCGCCTGGTCTGTGTGTATTGCTATCGGTTTTTCTCTGTTCTATGGCTTAATCGGTGGTGCAATCATCGATCTGATGACGAGTATCGATGCGGTCAGAACAATGACCTATACATTCCTTCCATGGATGGTGCTGTCTCCACTGATAAGTGTCTGGTGTTTCCTGCTCGACGGTATCTTTATCGGGGCAACACGCGCCAGGGAGATGCGGGACATGATGCTTATCGCAACGTTTCTTGTGTTTCTTCCTGCCTGGTATTTCCTGCAGCCGTTGGGTAACAATGGATTATGGCTGGCTTTTATGCTGTTTTTTGCGGCACGGGGCCTGACATTAGGGTTTGCATCGGTCCGCATCGAGCGAACAGGCGGATTTGTCAGGGCTATCAGCAAACAGAGTTTATGAATGACAGGGTATGCTGTTATGAGGCGCCTTTTCTGAATTTAGTCAACTGACGGCGTTCCCGCTTGGTCGGGCGTCCCTTCGTTCGGGGAGACATGGTATCAGCAATTCTCAATTGTGCTTCGGTCAATGCACGCTTGGCAATGCTTTCTTCGCCTTCGACATACAACAGGGCGGCATCCACCGCGGATTTGCGACTCCTCGCCAGCGATACGACCGTCAAGTGATAATGATACAGACCACGTCGGATTCTTAATGCTTCACCGGGTTTTATGCTCCTGGAAGGTTTTACCTTGTACCCGTTTACCTGGACCATACCAGCTTTGATTGCGTCCGCCGCCTGGCTACGGGTTTTGAAAAACCGTGCGCACCAGAGCCACTTGTCAAGCCGCATGGTGTCAGATGACAACTCTTCTCTGTTGGACATGAACCTGTTTCATTTATGCTATGAGCAGCATACTAACCCGCATATTGCACAAGGGCGCTGAAAGATGACCTGAAAGGCTTGACTGATAATGATTTCATCGGCTCCTCCGATTATACAGTTTGTATTTGCACCGCTAATCGCGCCCTCGCTTGTTCTGGTCCCGGCGAAACGCACATACTCCCTCAATCATATGAATAACTATGCTTTCGGTCGTGAGCACGTTTTGCCGGAATCAGTCCGTCGTGATCATCGCGATTACCTAGTGCAATATGCGGCTAACGTGAAAAGGGACCAGGGGCCAGAAGTCTGAAATCAGCAGAGAGGTGTTGTGCCTGGATACGTGGATTCCGGCACCTGACTTCTGTATCCTGTAAAGATTCATCTATTAACCGGAGTCTCTTATGACCGCCAGAGAATTCATACCGCTGAATATAGCTGTGTTGGTCGTCTCCGATTCGCGCACGGAGAAGACGGACAAGTCCGGTAAACTACTGGTGGACCGGCTTACTTCTGCCGGTCACAATCTGTATGAAAAACGCATTGTGCCGGATGACATTTATCAGATCCGGGCTGCGGTTTCCGAGTGGTGCGCGAAGGACGAGGTCAACGCCATATTAACCAATGGTGGTACCGGCATCACCGGCAGGGACGGCACGCCCGAGGCAGTCGATGTCCTGCTTGACAAGGAGATTGCAGGGTTTGGAGAAATATTCCGCGCTCTCTCTTTTGAGGAGATCGGCACGTCCAGCCTGCAATCGAGGGCCATTGCCGGCGTTGCCAATGGTACTTATATCTTCTGCTTGCCGGGATCGGCCGGCGCCTGTGCCACAGGCTGGGACAAGATCATCTCCCATCAGCTCGATTACCGGACACGGCCGTGCAACCTGGTGGAGTTGATGCCAAGACTCAAAGAATAAAGGCTCTTCAGCAGAATCTGTGGGTTAACAAGAAAGACTTTTGAATAAAAACT
>JBHHYN010000037.1:0-21483 GCA_046757565.1 Gammaproteobacteria bacterium
TATTCAAAAGTCTTTCTTGTTAACCCACAGATTCTGCTGAAGAGCCTTTTTTTTACATTTGCAGTTGCACCGCTGCATAATCATAATATGCGCTTTTCCATCCGGTTCACCTTCATCCGGAGGTTTTTATATTGGTTTATGATACATGAACAGTTCTTGAGGAGAAGTGCATATGACCACGTTTGTACTGGTGCACGGCCTGGGGTTGGGGGGCTGGTGTTGGAAAAGAGTGTCTACTGGCCTGCGGGAACAGGGCCACACCGTTCTCACCCCGACGTTGACCGGATTGGGGGAACGTTCGCACCTGGCAACACCGGATATTAATCTGGATACCCATATTACAGATGTCATAAATGTCCTGAAATGGGAGGACCTGCACGATGTCATCCTGGTGGGACACAGCTATGGCGGTGCTGTCGTCACCGGGGCAGCGGACCGTGAAGCAGACAGGATAAAAAAACTTGTCTACCTGGATGCCTTTGTCCTGCAGGACGGCCAGTCGGTCATGGATTTACAAACTCCGGAGCGGATTGAGTATATGAGAAAAAAAGTGGACAAAGAGGGAGATGGGTGGTTACTGCAACCCAACCCTCCCGCCTATTATGGCGTGACGGATCCCGATGATCAGAAATGGATGGGGGAGTTCAGCGTGGGTACGCCATTTGCAACACTGTTGCAACGCATCTCCTTGATATATAATAGCGCCCCCCCATATCCAAGGGCCTATATCTGGGCATCCGGATTCACGCCAAGTCCGTTTGTGGAGACAGCGGAAAAGTGCCGTAACGATCCGGACTGGGAATACCGGGAGATTCCTTCCGATCACATGGCAATGTTGTCCCATGCTGATGAACTGGTAGATGTGCTGACGGAGTTACTCTGAAATAATGGTACAACACGGTTGTTATAACAGGCGTTTCATTGTCGACAGACAGCTCTGATAGTAACCTCCACCGAACAGATTCAGGTGGTTCAGTTCATGATAGAGGCGGTACAGGCTGATCCGCTCCTCCGCGCCCTCCGCCAATGGCCAGACACCGTTATAGGCCGCTTCGCAGCGGGGACCAAAACCGCCAAACATACGCATCATCCCGATCTCGGCTTCACGGTGGCCGTAATAGCTGGCGGGATCAAAAATGACCGGTTCCCCGTGCTCATCGGCAGCCGCATTGCCGGACCACAGATCACCATGTAATAATACGGCGGGCTCATCGACTCCACCCAGCAGATCATCCAGCCGTACCAGCAGACGATCACCAAGCTGCAACAATGGATCGCTGCACTCTGTCTTGCGGGAATAGAGATGCAACTGCCAGCCAAGGCGTTGTTCACGCCAGAAACCCAACCAGTCATCCATCCAGCTATTGGGCTGTTGCGTTGTACCCAGATAATTGTCCCGCTCGAACCCGAATCGATGCGTTTTTGTCGCTCCGTGCAGAGCAGCCAGCCGGGCACCCATCTGTTCCTGCCAATCCGGGTTCCTGGATGATTCATTGAAGGCCTCCAGCACGATAAAGTCATCACCATAAGAAACCGTGCATGGAACCCGCACCGCCCCGGCCGCGGCCAGTAAGGACAAGGCCCTGAACTCCGCCTCAAACATCCCCGGATAGCTGGCCGCACGGGTATGGGTCTTCACGAAAAACTCGCGGCCGTCCTGCAGGGAAACGATGCGGCTGTCGTTAATGGAGCCGCCGGATACAACACGGTAACGGCAAAGGTGTGCGGCCTCTCCCGTTGCTTCAGTAATCGAGGACTCGATACGTGCCTGCAGGGTCATTTTGAATCCAGCAGTTCCAGGCAATGGTCCAACATGGCGGGACAGGATGCCTCGAGCATATCCAGTACAATCTCAAATCCCCGCGCCCCACCGTAATAGGGATCGGGCACCGGCGGCGCGTGCGGGTTGTCCCTCCCCCCATCAAGAAAACTTCCCAGCATGCGAATATGTGGATATACGCCGCCGGCGAGGCGTTGCAATTCATGGAGATGTTCGTGATCCATCGCAACAACCAGGTCAAACTCATCCAGATCGGCGTTGTTCACCTGTCGGGCATTGGAATCCAGGGAATAGCCACGTCTAAACGCAGCTTCACGCATGCGGGGATCGGCCGGTTCCCCGGTATGGTAAGCAATGGTCCCGGCAGAATCGATAAGAATGCGCCCGGCATTGCCGGAATTTTCCACATATTTCCGGAATACGCCTTCTCCGGCAGGGGAGCGGCAAATATTACCCGTACAGACAAACAGAACGTTGATATGGGACGGGGAATCACTCATGCATCATCATGATTCGATTACCACCCTCCCTCCAGGCGGAAGGTTTCATACCACGGTTTCCCAATAGGGCAAACCGGTCTTTTTCTGTATCTTCCGTTGTAGCCCCTTGACCTGTTTTACGGTACCTCCAGGGATCTTCCAGTCAAAACTGCTGCTCCCGGATCGCAGGAAACGGTTGACGATCTTCTGTAGCCGTTCATCCTTCAAAACAAAACCATGACTGTAATCACGATAGAAGATATCGTCCTTGATTTGCAGGGTCAGGACTTCCCGGTAGTAATGACAGGAACTGATATCCGGCACGCGACCGTCACCATTCTTCGTTTTACAGGCATTGGCAAAATCAAAGAAGTTGCCCGGTTCGCCGGCCTTGTTGCAAAGCACGTTTATCGACTGATAGGTGTCATAGCCAGTCCTTGCTATCACCAGTATCCGCTTGCGCTGTGCCCCGGTGAGCGCCGCAAGGTCCAGTAACTCATCCTGAACGGTCTTTCCAGCCACCTCCAGCGCGGCCCTGAATTTCCTGGCGGTCTCCCTGGCGCTCCGCTTCGTGGGAGTGGTTATATTTTCCTGCCAGTGTTCGGACAGAAAAAAGTTATGTTCACCGGGAAGGCCGTTAAAACGGCTGGCATGTTTGTATCGGGGCAAGAGTTCCAGTGCCCCCGGAAAGGTGCGAATAATCTTGCGCACTTTGGCCTTTACGTTGGTAAATACTCCCTCCCCGATGACCACGGCCGACGCGGCATCAATCGACCCTTGAAAAGGGGGGACAGTAAATATGATCTTATTGACCTTGCTAAAACCGTTGTATCTGAGATAATTCCTGAGGACAAAATTACCCAGGCTGTGGGTAATGAAGTCGAATTTCCTGAATGTTTCCACTCCCTTTGCGGCTTCCGATTTCCTGATCAGATAATCCAGAAAATGTTCCAGCAAGGCACCGTTTTCTGCAGCCGAATAACGCCAGTCATAATTGAAGATATAGACGGGCTTGTTCGTATCCAGATCATGCAGGAATTCTGAATAGGCGAGCTCTTCGATCTCACCTTCCTGGATGACGCTATCGATTTTCTCATCGTAGTACTGGCCTTCAACGGCATGACTGAATTTCAGGTCTTCAATGGTCTCGAAATTGCTCTGTATTCCCGACCAGATGGTATCGAAATTAACCAGGTTGGTGTTGACCAGCTTGGTGCCCTTGATCCCGGGGACAAATATGATGGCATCTGATGGCATTTTTCCTTCCCACTCATTACTAGGTGATTATATGAAACTGCAGAGAAACAGGAGACGTTTACCCATACAGGAAGATAAAAACGTTTCCCACAGGGGGCATGATATCGCCCTTTTTCACGAATTTATACGATCGGAATTCACCAGCTGAGATAAGCCATAATATAATTTGAGGGGGATAACTTATGTACTTTTTTCTGCGACAGTTGTTATACTGGCCGCGCTTTTTGGAATAGCAGGGAAATAATAACCATGAAAACTATAAGCTCGGTCAAAGATGAGCGCATCGATATTCGTGTAAGCGCTGAATTTAAAACACTTTTTTCCCGCGCTGCCGAGATTTCAGGTGTCAGCTTGAGTGCTTTTATCACAGAGTCCGCCCGAGAGCGGGCAATGGGCCTCATAGAGCAACATGAGCGTATTGTCCTGAATAACAGCTCAAGGGACATGCTGTTGAAGGCCATGTCGGCCCAACCTGCACCTGGAAAAGCATTAAGCCGCGCTGCGAAACGGTTCGCTGTTAAATAACGCATCCATGGTTACGGTGACGAACTGTACCTCGGATTTGAGGATTTTGCCGTTCAAGAACCATTACCATGGTGAATTGTTCGACTGTGGCGTTTATTCCTTTAACGAATATTTTACCCACCTGGCCCGGGATCAGGACCCACGCTATATCTCCAGGATATTCTCTGCGGTTGATGGTCAAGATAATGTCCTCGGGTTTTACTCCATTAGTGCAATCAACATCGAATTTCAGGACATATCGGATCAGGTAGTGAAACAACTCCCAGCCTACCCGATCTCGTCCGTATGCATCAATCAGCTTGCTGTCGATAAATCCATTCAGGGTAATGGCCTGGGCACGTGGTTGCTGGTAGATGCCCTGCTGCGTATTTATCAAGCCACCGGGAAGATGCGGGTCCTGATTGTCTTGGTGGAAACGCCAAATGAAAGAGCGAGGGCATTCTATCTGCACTTCGGCTTCCTGCCATTGTCCGGCAAGGATTCAAAACTGTTCCTGCCTATGGATCGAATCGCGCAGCTTTTTGAAACATCAGAAAGCAGTCATTAGCCCACGTAGGTAAGGAACGAGGGCACGACTCCATGGAAGGAGGACGACCGCAGGGATGCGGGAAGTAGAGCAACGTCGGGAACATTTTCTCGAGCGTATTTCCCAGACAGGCTCGAGGAGCGGTAGCTTTGGCGCAGTGCAGGTGTGGAGTCAGACATACTGATCGATCAGACCTATCGTTAACGCTCCAGACGCGGGTTGTACCGGTTCCAGCATGGCCAACGGATAATCCTGCGTATAGCCCGTAGCCTCTTTATATATTCCCCCGTTCTGTTGATTCTCCTGATAGAAGGAGTGCTGGGAGACATTGCTCTCGCCCAAACTTATACCGTTCTGGCTGAGCATGCCCCGCAACTTCGGGAAGGCATCGGCAATGGCGTCCCTGACTTCACTGTGGTGCGCAAAAAAATTCACATTGGCCTGATCATGGTTGAGGGTTACACGTACTTCGATGGGACCGAGTTGTGGCGGGTTCAGATTGATATGCGCCGTATGATGATTTCCCATTACCAGCATGGAGACGCGGTTGGCCAGGGCATCGCTCCAACTGCCATGGTTCAAGGGCGCGTCTATGGAGAGCCGTACGGCACTGGTTGCGTGTGGAACGGAAGGCTGGTTTGCCAGGGATTCCGTCCCCCCTGGACCAGGGAGAGGACTCTGATCAGCAGGGGCCACAGTATTGTCCGGGGCCTTGACACTGTCATGAAAAGTAATCCTGTTCAACAGTAATGGGTCCAGGATAGTGTCAGGCCTTTTATCTGCATCGGCGCCGTCGTTTGCAAAAGTAAAACCGGCATCGGCCAACACTTGCAATTCCAAATTCTGCGACTGTTTATCTTCCAGCCCGGAAGCCGGGAGTGTTACCGGCGCATGCAGTATATTGCCGCCTGGCGCGTTATCCGGCAACGACACTATCTGTTTGGCAAGGGGCGTGTTGGCAGAATTGACAGGCACCCCCCCGGCATCGAGGATTGATCCACTATTGCCGAAGCCCGGCAACAGCGGCAAACCCGGCAACAGCGGCAGTTCCTTTCCGTCAGCCAGGGCATCGTCAACCTCGGCCGTTAGCTCCCCGCCCTGTTGTATCCGCGGCAGGAGTTGTGCCATGGAAACAGTCTGTGATAATACTAACTGTATGAAATTATTATCTGAATTTTCAGTTAGTTGCATCATTTCAGCGTTGCCTCCCCCGATCCGGGACAAACCTGGATCCGGCCCGGGTTGAACACTCATTGAAAGGGGTTTTGAGTCAATCACAATGGTCTGCTACTGATAATAAACATGTCATTTCATAGAGTGCAATGGCCATGCCAATGCAGGTTAAAGCTCCGCCTTCCGATGCTGGGAGTGTTCGTCAATTTCATTCGCCTCAAGGGTCAGGCGGAAATTCCTCTCCATCCCCCGCAGCTTGTCAACCAGCTTGTCCAGCGCATCAGACCGTTTTTTTGCCTTCACCCATAGCCGCTCATCACGTAAATTCAGTTGTTTCTGGCCTGCAATTTTTTCCGCCAGCAGGGTGATGCCCCGGTTCAATTGGTGCATGAAATTCTGGTATTCCTGCAGTTGCTTACCGGTCGTGGCATGGGCCTGCGCCGCCTTGAATGAGCGGCCGTACTCTTGCCGGTAGGTACGCAGTTCTGCCAGTTTTTCCTCATAATCGTGAAGCTGCTGCCTGGCCCTGAGAACTACCTGGACGGCATTTCGTTCCCGCGCTTCCGCCAGTTTGAGGAGCGGTGATAATCGCCTGGATCGCGCCATCCCACTATACATTACTGTGACAGACCTTCATCACCTTGAGTCTCCTCGTTGATGGACTCGTGGAGTTGCATCAACTCTTCAAAACTTGTTTCAAAGCCTACTTTCTCATGCATTCCCTGCCCCAGAAACTGCAATAAAAAAGGATGCATTTTTATTGCCAGATCCACCTGTTTATCGGTGCCGGGTTGATATGCCCCGACATTGATCAAATCACGATTCTGTTCATAAAGGGCATGAATCTGTTTGATAGAATTAACAGTTTTTTGGTGTTTGTCACTGGTGATCTGGTTCATCGCCCTGCTGATGGAGTGTTCGATATCGATAGCTGGATAGATTCCGCTTTCGGCATAGTATCTGGACAAAACAATATGACCATCGAGAATGGCCCGTGCCGATTCGGCGATGGGGTCATTATGATCGTCATTTTCGGTGAGTACCGTATAGAAAGCGGTGATTGAGCCGCCACCTGTCTCGCCATTGCCGGCGCGCTCGGTGAGTTGCGGTAACCTTGCGAAGACGGACGGTGGATAACCCCGGGTAGCGGGCGGTTCACCGATGGCCAGTGCAATCTCCCGCTGCGCCTGGGCGAAACGCGTTAATGAATCCATCAATAACAGAACATTATCACCACGGTCACGGAAATACTCGGCAATACTTGTCACCAGCAGGGCCCCATGCAGACGCATCAAGGGCGGATCATTGGCCGGAGTCGCAATCACAACCGCTCTGGCCATGCCCTCCCTGCCCAGATTCTGTTCGATGAATTCCTTGACTTCACGGCCACGCTCACCGATTAATCCGACAACGATGACATCGGCCTCGGTAAAGCGCGTCATCATACCCAATAATACACTTTTGCCGACACCGCTGGGAGCAAACAGTCCCAGCCTCTGACCCCGGCCCACACTCAGAAAGGCATTGATGGAGCGGACTCCGACATCCAACGGTTGCCGGATCGGGGCGCGTGACAGAGGGTTAACGGTCTTGCCTTTCAGGGAAACGCGCTGCTCGATCTTTATCGGACCAGCACCATCCAGAGGCTGCCCGGCGCCGTTCAAAACACGTCCCAGTAGACCTGGACCGACCGCAACATCGCCACCTCTGCCCGAAGGAATGACCCGGGCATTGGGAGATAAACCATGTGGTTCGCCTGTAGGCATCAGGAACAGGTTGTCTCCGGAAAAACCGACCACCTCTGCATCAACGTTGGTAGTACCTGTATTAACAATGCGGCAGCGGTCGCCGACTGCAGCGCGGCAGCCGACCGCTTCCAGGGTCAATCCGACCATCCTGAGCAACCGGCCCTGCACCACCAAAGAGGGTGGGGTATGGTTTTTTTCAATCAATGCCTGCAGGCGTTTCGCCCACACCGGATTCCTGTCGGCTTCAGAAATTACCATCGGAGTTGCGTTCTCCTCCAAGCAGTTGTGCGCAAATCGCCGACAGTCTGGCATCTATGCTGGCATCAATATGGGAACTGTCCGTTTCAATCCGGCAATCACCGCGCACCATTAATATATCTTCTTCAATACGCCAGCTATTGTCTTCATCACCCAGTGACAAGGCATTGCGGACCAATTCAGCGTCTTCCGGATGCAGATAGATACGTGGATTTCTTGCAGCGACGGGCAGGGTTGACAAAGCTTCTCTCACCACCGCAACGACTTCTCCAGGGTCCGTCTTCAGTTCACGCCGGATAAGATGGCGCGCAATTTGTATCGTTAATGCAACGATATTCTGTTCGACCTCGTCATCCAGATCCCTGAGCGGTTCGGCCAGTTGCGAAACAAGCTGATCCAGCAAGCGGATTTTTTCCCGGCCTTCGTTATATCCCGCCGCATATCCTTTTTCACGCCCCTCTTTTCTGCCAAGCATAAACCCTTCGTCATACGCCTGTTTTTGCAATGCCTGCATTTCTCCCGCTGTCGGCGGTTTAGGTGGAGCGTCGTCAAGCTTACCGGTAATGGGGCCTTCTACCAGGGGGGCCTGCCACGACTCATACAGCGAATCGTCTTTGGCTACGATACGGGTTTGCTCTCCACTCATAATCATTCCCTATGCGATATTTCCTTATCTACTAATAAAAACCACAAAGATATAGAGAAATATAAAACAATGAATGAGCTTGCCACGAAACGCAGCAAGTTCTCCTGTTTTATTCGTGTAACCGCATGAAAATGTTTTTAGATTATTACACATTAATTTTAATCCTCTGTGTACTCCGTACCTCTGTGTTGAATTTTAATCGTCTTCTTCTGTGCCCTCCGTGCCTCTGTGGTGAATCATAATAGTTCTCCTCTGTGCCCTCGACAATTTGTTCCTGACATTGTCTACCATTATCCGTGTAGGCGTCTGTGGTTCCTATCAAAACAGGCATCAGATCATCTCTTCTCCACCGCCTGCGCCCCCTAATACTATTTGTCCTTCATCCGCCAGACGTCTGGCGACCGTCAGAATTTCTTTCTGGGCGGCCTCCACTTCACTCAAGCGTACCGGACCCTGTGCTTCCAGATCATCACGCAACATTTCAGCGGCGCGTTTTGACATGTTATTGAAGATTTTCTCTTTCAATGCATCATCAGCTGCTTTCATTGCCAGCAACAGATTATCGGTGGGCACTTCCCGCAGGATAGTCTGAATACCGCGATCATCCACATCAATCAGGTTATCGAAAACAAACATGAGGTCCTGAATCTCCTGGCCGAGGTCTTCATCGATTTCGATGACCTTGTCCATAAGCCCTGCTTCAAGACTACTATCCATAAAATTAAGGATATTAGCGGCAGTCTTTAGCCCTCCAATTGCCGAAGACTGCACACTGGTTCCCCCCTTTAACTGTTTCTCCAGCGTGTCATTCAACTCCTTCATCGCCGCAGGCTGAACAGCACTTAATGTGGCAATACGTAACAAGATATCCGCACGGCTTTTTTCCGGGAATTGCGCCAACACATCGGCGGCATGGTCGCTGTCCAAATAAGAAAGAATAATAGAGATAATCTGTGGATGCTCGTTACGGATAAGTTCGGATATGGCACGGGCGTCCATCCATTTCAGCGATTCGAGACCTTTCGCGTTGGCGCCCAGCAGGATCCTGTCGATGATGCCCGCTGCCTTCTCCTGACCCAGCGCGTTGACCAGAACGTTTCTGATATAATCCTCTACACCGACACCTACAGATGTATGTTCCGAGATAGTCGTCATGAAATCATCCAACACTGAGCCGACAACTTCCTTGGTGACATCACCGATGTTTGTCATGGCAACACCAAGCCGTTGTACTTCCTTTGGTCCCAGATGTTTTAACACCTCCGAGGCGGAATCTTCACCCAGTGACATCAGGAAAACCGCCGCCATCTGCGCGCTGTCAAGAGAGTGAAGACGGGCTTTTGCCATCAATCACCACCCACCCATTTCTTGACGACCTGGGCCGCCAGTTTGGGATCATTGCCGACGACGCCCTTGACTGCATCAAGGCTGGATTCATAGCCGCTAATCGCGTTTACCTGCTCTCCAAGCCTGGCATTTGCCGGCTCACCGTCCGATTGCCCCGGAGGCGGTAGTTCGCCTGCCGCAGTTGTATGGCCAAGAACGGCCTGATGCAAACTGATCTCCTTGTTGACCAGGTTTTTCATTGTGGGTCTGAGCACACCGAATATCAGCAGCAGGATAACAGCACCGCCAAGCACCTGTTTGACGGCGTCCCACAACCAGGGTTGCCTCCAGAACGGCATCTCCGGCAGGGATTCAACGGGATCGGGCCGTTTGAACTCGGCGTTCATGACACTGACCGTGTCACCGCGCAAGGTATTGTAGCCGATCGCCTCTTTAACAAGAGAGGTGATCTGCTCCAGTTCTTCCGGACTATGCTCCACATAAATTACATTTCCAGATGAATCGGAAATACGCTTGTTATCAAGCAGAACTGCTACCGATAACCTGCGCAGTGTGCCCGTCGGCAGGCGGGTATGGCTGATCGTTTTATCCAGCTCGTAATTACGGGTGGCGCGTTTCTGCATCCTCGACTCTGCGGCCGGCCGGACATCTACACTGGAATTCTGTGCCGTGGCTTGTTCAGGCACCGTTGCATCGGCCGGAGGCTGGTTGGACAAGGCCCCGGGAACACCGCCATCGCTGGTAACGCCGCCCTGTTTCTCCTCTTCCACCTGTTCGCTGCGTAATGCGGGCAGGTTCGGGTTATATGACTCCCGTGTCTGTTCCGTACTGGTGAAATCAAATTCCGCCGCCACCTGTGCCTTGACGCCGTCCACTCCTACAAGGGGAGTAAGGATATCGACGATACGCTTGCTGTAGTTTTCCTGCACCCTTTGCGCATACCTGAACTGCTCATTGCTCATGGCCAGCTCTTTCGAGGCGCTGGTCTGCGTCATCAGATGACCGTTCTGGTCGACGATACTTACATTACCGGCCTCCAGTTCCGGAACGCTGGCTGCAACCAGGTTGGAGATTGCTGCAACTTTTTCAGGCTCCAGTTCGTGACCGCTATACAGATCCAGCATCACTGAAGCACTTTCCCTTTTTCTGTTACGGACAAAGATGGATTGCTTCGGTATCGCGAGATGGACCCGGACGCTGCGTACGGCACTCATTTCCTCGATAGTCCGGGCGAGTTCCGCTTCCAGCGCATGCTGATAACGCGCGCGTTCCATAAACTGACTGGTGCCGAGTTTCTGATCCTCCTGCAGTATGCCGAAACCGATGTTGGCGCTTCGCGGTAAATTGTCCGCCGCCAGCTTCAGGCGGGCATCATAGACTTTGGCAGACGGTACCATCACGGCTCCGGATGTCTCGTCGATACGATAGTCAATACCTGCCTTCTGCAGTACTTCCAGTACCTGGCCGATGTCCTGATCGGAAAGACTGCCGTACAACAGGCTGTAATTCGGGGTCTGCGACCAGATAACCACATATACGCCCAGTGCAACACTGGCGGCAATACCAATCAGAAAAGCGATCTGTCTGATAAAGATAGTACGTTTAACGTCCGCCGGTAAAACTGCCGCATCTGCCATTTTAGTAGCCCTTCCAGTTATCTGTTACTGACTCCCTGCGAAGCGTCTGCCCGGACGTTCGCAGTCCCGGAATTCGCCAAACAAACGGGCGAATTTTATTTGGCACCTCCCCATGCCTCAGCGCTATGCAGCGGCTGTTTGCCGTGTAAATCGTCACTCCTGACGATTTGTCTCAAAAGTTCTCCTGTCTCTGGTTCGGGACAGAGCCCGGAACAATCCATTTGTGTCATCCCGGGTCGAACGAAGAGGGCCGAGGGACCTTATGCATTCCGTTAACAGGCACGGTAATGGTGTCATCCTATTCAGATCTGCATGTTCATGATGTCCTGGTAGGCCGTGACCAGGCGATTGCGTACCTGTGTCATTGCCTGAAAGGAGACTGAAGCCTTCTGCAGATCGATCATCACTTCCGCCAGATTAAGGTTCTTGTCTCCGGCGTCAAACCTCGTGGCCAACTCCCCCGCATGCATCTGCAGCTCGTTAACCTTATCGATGGATGATTTTAACAGTGCGGAAAATTCGGATGGTTGCAGCGACTGTGGTGGTGAAATCTCCGGGCCCTGCGCCTTTTCGGCCATGGCGCGCATCTGCAGCAGCAATTGATTGACATTAATCTCATTCATCGTTGAATGCTCCTCTCTTTTGAATCCTGAACCAAAATAAAAAAACAAGATACAGAGATATGGAGAAAAAAATGTTAAAACAGCAAGTAATCTTTATGAACAACTCGGTCGCAAGCCCCCGAGTTTTTCGTTAGCTATTTTTAACTTTTATTATCTCTGTGTCCTGGTCCATAACTACATAAGCACACATCCATGTGTAATATCTGTGCCTCGGCCTCCGTTCGAAAACCTGTTCCCGACGTTTTCTACCTCGAGAACGTGCTCCAGACGTTCTCTACCTCGGCAACTGTTCCCGACGTTGCTCTACCTCCCGCGTCCCTGCGGTCGTCCTCCTTCCATGGAGTCGTCCTCCTTCCATGGAGGCGTCCTCCTTCCATGGAGGCGTCCTCCTTCCATGGAGGCGTCTGTGGTTATTCAAATAGTTAAAAACTCTTGTCCTCTATACCTTTGTGTTTCATGTCTTTCATCCGGGAATAGCAACGCCTGCTTCGCGCATACGGGCAAGTTTGTATCTCAGTGTACGCGGGCTTATTCCCAGTCTTTCCGCAGCTGTTTTACGGCTGCCCGAGGATTTTTCCAACGCATCGATTATCATGTTTTTCTCCTGTTCCTTGAGATCGCCTCCTGGTGAAGCAGCGTTGATTTTATTCACGGAAGCAGAAGTAATATCCGTATCACAATGTAAAGAATCAAATTCCAGATCGCTACAGGATACGACACCATTGTTTTGCATGATCAATGCCCTCTGCATCACATTGTCCAATTCACGTACGTTTCCGGGCCAGGTATACGAGCGCAGCCTGTTGATGGCGCCTTCAGAGAGTTTTGGGCAAACAGATTGATTATCTTTGGCAGCCACGGCAAGTAAATGCCTGGCGAGAGGACCAATGTCATCAGGCCTGTCACGCAGTGCCGGCAGGGTGATGCGGAAGACATTCAGGCGGTAATATAAATCTTCACGAAAACGGCCCCGTTTCACTTCCACGGACATATCGCGGTTGGAAGTTGCCATCACCCGCACATCAAGCGGGATCATCTTCTGATCGCCCAAACGTTCTACTTCACGCTCCTGTAGCACACGCAGTAACTTTGCCTGCAAACCCAGGCTCATTTCTGAAATCTCGTCCAGCAACAGGGTCCCTTCCTGTGCCTGTTCGAATTTACCCGGGCAGGATTTATAGGCGCCGGTAAAAGCCCCTTTTTGATAACCGAATAATATGGCTTCCAGCATGTTGTCGGGAATCGCCGCGCAGTTTATGGCGACAAATGGTTTGTCTTTCCTGCCGGAATGCCGGTGAATATACTGCACCAGCACTTCTTTGCCACTGCCGCTTTCGCCAGTGACCAATACGGTCGCATCCGTTTGCGCGACCTTTTGCGCCAGCTGCATAACTTCCCTGGTTTTAGTGTCAACAGCCAGCATGCCTTCGCTGCCGGAGGTATCGTCACACAGGTATTGGCTGATCTTGGTGACGATGACTTCCGGTTCAAAAGGTTTCACCAGATAATCCAGCGCCCCTTCCTGTATTGCCTCCACTGCCTGCTGGATCGTCCCGTATGCCGTCATCAATATCACCGGTATCTCCGGTTTTTTTTCCCTGACTCTTGCCAGCAACCGGATACCGTTAAGGCGGGCCATCTGTATGTCGCTGACAACCATGTCAACATGATTTTTATGCAATACACCTAGGGCAGCCTGTCCGTTTTCAGCCGTATGGGTCTGATAACCGACCAGTTGCAGGGTATCGCAGATGGCCTCCCTCAATGCCGCATCATCCTCCACTATCAATATAGAAACCGCCATACTTCTCTCCCATTTATGGTATGTTTAACCGCTCCGAAAAATCCCGGGCATAGAGTGAATGCTATGACTTTCGCGCATCGTCAATAATCGGCAGATTGATCCTGAACGTGGCGCCCTTCCCTGTTTGCGATTCCAGTCTGATCTGTCCTCCATGTGCCCGAATCACGGCTTCTGCAACGGTCAGGCCCAGCCCGGTCCCCTCGGAATGGGTCGTGTAAAAAGGCTCGAATATCCTGTTCTGTATCGCCTCATCGATGCCGGGACCATCGTCGGAAAATGTTATTTCCAGTGTTTCGGCATCGCTTCGCAGGATACGGAGGTTCATGGTTATGGGATGCTTGCCTGCCTGGATGGCGTTAGTTAACAGATTCTGGAAGGTACTGATGATGGCATTACTGTTTATATCGATGACGGCATCTGCCGCATGATCGGTGACGATAAGTTTTGCGCCTGTCTGTTCAAGCTGCGGTTCGACAGACTCCGCAAATTCCTTAACCAGTTGCTGGACGGCCCGCGGTTTTGAATCGAAACGGCCGCCTCTTGCAAATAACAGCATGTCCTCCACCAGGGATTCCAGGTGCTGCAATCTGCCCATTAACTTGTTGACAAAACGGGTTTGTAACGCCTCGCCGAGGTTTGTATTGCGCAGGTGCGCGGCATACAGCAACGCGCTCGACAGCGGTGTACGAATCTGATGCGCCAGTGAAGAGGCCATATCCCCCATGGCTGACAGGCGCTTCAGGCGATCTAACTGTTGCTGTAATTGCCTCGTCTCGGTAACTTCCTTGATTAATACGATCTGTCCCGCTTCTCCCTCAAGCGATTGGGTGGAAATATTTACGCAACGGCCATCGATCAGCGTTATATCATGGCCATCATCCCAACGGGGAGAAAATACCCGTGCAACGATCGAGCACCACGTTTCTCTCAATAAGGGCTTCCCCAGGAGATCGGCAGCCGCGGGGTTATGCTCCTGGATGATGCCATCTTTATCCAGGACCACGATACCGGCCGGCAGGACCTTGAGCAGATCTTGCAGACGCCCGGCAATGCGCTCTTTTTCCTCATACTGGTGAGTGCGTTCATCACGGACAGATACCAGTTCAGAACTCAACACGGATACCTGGCGTTCAAGATTAAGGTAGACTTCCGTCAGGTGACTGGAGGCTTGATTGAAATTATTAAACGCCTGCTCCAGCTCTGCTGATTGCTCTCTCTCTATATCGCTAACCAATTGTTGTTGCAGCATAGGCAATTACCCGGCTTGTGTGAAAAAGCGTTTTCGTTACAGGAGAGCAAAGTCTATGCCACCCACCCCGCCGTCTGTTTTCAGGGCGTTTATGGGTTATATACAGGGTATTTTATCGGTTGGAAGGAGATACTGCGGCGCCATGGCGGAGCCGTGCAGGAGCAAAAAAGTCAAAAACCCGACGCACTATCCCTGCGCTGCATACCCAGCTTTCGCATCTTTTCCACCAGCGTGGTGCGTCCCATATTGAGCCGTTTGGCCGCATGGGCAACAATACCGCTGGATTCTTCCAATGCTTGCCGTATAAGGGTCTGCTCGATCTGACTGATATGATCTTTCAGATCCAGACCGTCCTTGGGCAGACGCGGCACCTGCAGGCTGGACTGCAGACTGACATCTTCCTTGCCACCGGCCTGACGCACGAGTAATTCCTTTAGCTGGTATTTCTCCGGCAGATCCTGAACATCCACGGCGGCACCGGGATATAAAATGGATAACCGCTCTATCAGGTTGGCAAGTTCGCGAATATTACCCGGCCAGTTGTATTGCGCCAGCGATTCCACCGCTGCGGGGGTCAGGGTGATTTCGATATTGTTTTCATGACCCAGACGCTCGATCAGGTCATTGATCAGAAGCGGCATGTCTTCGATGCGCTCGCGCAATGCCGGCATGTCAATAGGAAAGACATTCAGGCGGTAATAGAGATCCTCACGAAATTTTCCCTCAGCAATGGCGGTTTCGAGATTCACATGGGTCGCTGCAATGATACGCACGTTGGCATTCATGCTCTTATTGCTGCCGACCCGCTCAAAGGTGCGCTCCTGCAGGACCCTGAGCAGCTTGACCTGCATGGACAGACTCATGTCCCCGATCTCGTCCAGGAACAGGCTGCCGCCATCTGCCATCTCGAAGCGCCCCTGGTGCGTGTTGATAGCGCCGGTAAAGGCCCCCTTTTCGTGACCGAAGAGTTCGCTTTCCAGTAACTCGGAGGGAATTGCGCCGCAATTGACCGGGACAAAGGGTTTATTACGGCGGGAGGAATGGTAATGGATATTCCGGGCCACTACCTCTTTTCCGGAACCGGAATCACCAATGATGAGGACGTTTGCGTCCGTATCCGCGACTTTTTCCACCAACCGCCGTACCCGTTTAATGGCTTTACTGGTCCCGCCCAGACTGCGGAACAACTCCATGGTCCTGGGTTCCCCCTCCTGATGCCTCTGCGCCCGGTACATATGTACCTGTTGCATGGCGCGCTCCAGGTTCCGGTAACGCAGCGGCAGTTCCAGCTGGGCGATACACCCCGTCTCCAGTTCCTGGCTGAAGCGGGGACGGTTATCAGGGTCGACGATACGGATTATCGGGACATGTGTATCGATGGCCTTGATCCCTCTGAAGACACTCAGGGTTTCCTTGCCCAATCCACAATTGCCGAGTATCGCCAGCCAGATGTTATGCTGCTTCTCGAAAAATGATTGGTCACTCCCGGCATCCGCGCTGAGTACCGGCGCATAACCCATGAATTCCATAATCGTTGTGTAGTGCCGGCGCATCTTGCTGGCAATATCGATGATTAGTACTCTATCTACCATCCCCCCACGCCTCTAACGTATTATTCTTTATGGGAACTCTGAAACAGTCCGTCCGGGACTTTTCAGAGCACGAAAAATCAGGGAATTCGGCAAAATTCAGTCATGTTGCAGGCGGTCATCTCCTGAGTTCGGCCACTCCTAGTTAAGCACTAAGAGTAATGAATGTCAAAATATTGTCAGACTGAACTATGAGAGGCGGATGCTAATGGAAAAAACAGGGGGCCGTTGTGGGTCGTGAGTCTTGAGACTGAGGTTATGCTATCGATTCGGTTCAATCCAGATGAGTGTTGTCATACATCTGCTTGAGTTTCCTCCCCTTTTGTAACGTCCAAATCTGTCCGGCCAGAGACTGTTTGCGTCGTTCGATAAGTTCTATCGCTGCGTGATGGTTTGCCAGGACCTGTTGCAGTATGAATTGTAACACCCCATCGGAGTCGGAAATATACGATGCCTGCAGGTAACCGATCAATAACCGCCTGCATTCATCAATACACTCCTCCAAACCCTCATAGCGGTCCGCCCGGATCTTCTGCACCAGGCTTTCACTCACCTTTAATAGCGCTTCAGGTTGCATGAGCATCTGTTCGTTTCAACCAATCGGTGCCTGTGATGCAGCAGTCTGCGTCGGCTCCGGCTTTGAGAGCGGTTTTGCATCAGCGGATGCCGCAACACTGTTCCATGCAACCCTGATCTCCATCAGTAACGTATGCACTTCGTCAAGAGCTGATTCGTCATTGTGCAGATTTGCCTGCACCAGGCGCCGGGTCATATATTCATACAGGTTTTCCAGGTTGCCGGCAATCGCACCACCCGCTTCATGGTCCAGGCTGTCCCGCAATCCGCCGATGATCGATATAGCGCTGCTGATATTTTCACCTTTTTTACCGGCCTGCTTTTGTTTCAGGCATCCCTTCGCCGTGACGATCCTGGCCAGCGCCCCGTCGAGTAACATCTGGATCAATCTGCAGGGCGAGGCATTGTCTATGCCCGTATGTACTTCAACTTTTGTATATTCGGACAGGGCCTGCATGTTTGCCGTATTGGGCTGCTTCATTCTTGGTCCCCTTTTATCTCGTGAATAAATTACTTTCTGGAGGTAGTGGCGATTGACGCCAGTTGTGACTGGAGAAAATTACTCGTCCCCTGTAACTGGTTCAACAGGCCGTCAAGAGCATTAAACTGCCGTAACAGAGAATCCTGCAGGTTCCCGAGCCGTCTGTTCAGGGCTTCCAGATCGACATCGATGCGCTTCACCGTGTTATTCAGACCTGCCGTTTTTGAATCCAGGATACCGTTTCCCTTGACATAGTCATTGAGCAGGCTGTTGAGACGGGTGGCAATGCCATTGCTGGAAGTAAACAACTTGCCGACCCCATCGAAATCGCCGGCCAGTGCGCTGTCCAGCTTGCTGCTGTCCAGCTCCAGGTCTCCATTGGCTTTTGTGGTGATGCCAAGATCCACCAGGTTAGTAACGCTGCCACCCGGATTGCTGACCGTGCCGGCCAATTCGCGCCGCAGCTGGCCACTCAGTGTCAGCAGGGTGCGATCGCCAATCAAGCGGCCCCGCTTGCCGGTCTGATCATCGAAAAGGGTGAGGCCATTGATGCCCCCATTCAGGGTATTATAGTTTTTGATGAAATCGTTAATGGATGCCTTTACCGCGTCCTTATCAAGCCCTATCGTCAAAGTGTGCGTCATCCCCGGGTCCTGCTTTAACAGGTTCAGCGTCACCCCCTGAATGGCATCGGTAATGCTATTGCCGGATCGGGTCACGGTTTGTCCGTCGATCTTTATAATGGCATCGGCAGCGGCATTGATCTCAGTCAGTTGTTCCGGGGTAGTGGCATCGCTGGTGTCATAGTAGAGTGCAGACAGACCGCTGATATCCGTGTTATTGAGGTCGGTATCGTTCACGGTGACGGTCAGCGTGTTTTTTGTACCGGTATTATCGGCGGTCAATATCAGTTTCGACAGGGTGCCGCCGCTGCCGTCATCCACATTGGTGATAGTCGCGGTGACGCCGGGGTTATCGCCGGAATCATTGATGGCATCCCGGATCCCGATCAGGGTCTGGTTGCTGCTGCCGATGACCACGCTGAACGTGGCAGTCCCGACGCTGATGTTGAGCGTGCCGGTTCCCACGTTGGAAGAGGAGTTTGCATAGCCGGGTGAGAGCAGTTTCTGCGCCGAGGCAAGCTTCACCACCTCGACATTGTAGTTGCTGGCAGCCACGGACCCGGCACTGCTGGCCGTAAATACGAGCGGTTCGCTTGAGGTTAGTGTATTGCCCGCAAAGGTCGTGGATCCTTGCAGTTTGGAGACAGCGCCCTGAAAGGTCGTCAGGGCGCTCTTGAGGGAGCCAAAGGCCGAAATTTCCGCCTGGATATTGGTCCGCTTTGAGGCAAGCAGGGCAGTCTTGGCATCGCCCTCTGCAGCCACCAGCCGGCTGACGAGCGTATTGATATCCAGACCGGAACCGATTCCGGGGCTTGTAATCATAGCGTTTTCCTTAATTCGATCAGGTCAGGAGAATCAATGCAGTTTCCGCACCAATAACTCTCTAGACACTGGCCTGCAACAAGACGCCGGAACGGACGTTTAGATGCTGTGTTATGTTCACCACGTCCTCTGGCGGGATCTGCCTGACGACTTCCTGGCTCTCGCTGTCTATCACCTTGATAATGGTTTTGCCGCTGTTATCATCGATACTAAAGCGCAGTTCACGCCTGACATTCTGGACAAAGGAGTTGAGGTCGTTGACGGCCTGGTTAAGCCGGGCCTGATCGATGACACGCCCCTGGGTCTGCGTGGTCTGTCCGCTGTCACTGGCCGCTGGCGCGGACTGCACGGAACCCGGCAGGCCTTGCCGTGTTGCGGCAGGGGCTGCAGGTTTTTCCGCCGTCACAGTCGCTTCCTGGTTGCGCAGACGATTGACCGAATGGGAAACCACTTGTTTTACCTGTGTGGTGATTTCGGTTGCCATACTACTTACTCCTGCTATCGTTTCGTTTCCGCATCACCGGCCGGGCCGGACGGCCGGTGATGCTTTAGGCTTCACTTAAACGATCATGACTTACTGTAACAGCGCCAGCGCCAACTGTGGTGTGGCGTTGGCCTGGGTCAGGATCGAGATACCCGCTTGCTGCAGAATCTGAGACCGGGTCAGGGACGCTGTTTCTGCGGCAAAGTCGGCATCACGGATCCGGGACCGGGCGGCACTGACGTTCTCCGCCGTGGTCTGCAGATTCGCCACCGTCGATTCAAACCGGCTCTGGATAGCACCGAAGGTGCCACGCAGTGAATCGACATCCGTCAAGGCGGAGTCAACACGCTGGATGGCCAGATCCGAGGCGGTCTCGGTGAGCACGTTGGCGGCTGCCAGTGAGGTCACACCGATGTTTACCGCAGCGCCTGCGGCAGTCGGCGCACCGGAACCCGTGAAGATATCTTCACCGCCGTTACCGGCGACATCGATATCGAATGTGAACGCCTTACTGGAGGTCAGGGTGATCGATCCTTTGAAGACATCATGGGTGACCGCAGCCGCACCCGTCAGGGAGTTGCCGAAAAATGTGGTCACTTTATCATTGGCCCCGTCACTGGCGCCTGCCAGGGTCTCTTGAATATCGATGTTACGGCCATCGGTAGTGGATAACACCAGTGAGCCGTCGGTCTGGGCCGTGGCGAGGACGCCCGTGGTGTTACTCACGGTGTTGATAAAACCGGCCAGATCGGAAGCGTTCCGGGTAGGATCGGTTTCGGCCTGGGTGAAGACATCCGTACCGTTGATAGTCAGCTTCGAGGTCAGGTTGTCCGCATTGGCCGCATTGTCCGTGAAGGCAAAGGCGGATATCGTTGCCGCCGTGATGGTGGTGGAGACGGTCGATGCGCTTGCGGTCACCCCATGCACGCTATTGGAGGCATTGATGGCCTCGACAATCTTGACCGCGCTGCCATCAGACTGGCCGTTGCTGCCATTAACGGCGGCGGCGATATCATTGCCGCCGATGATCAGATCGCCCAGCTGGTCGACATTCAGCGTTTCGCCACCGGCTGCATTCAGTTCGTTGGCAAGCGTAAACGTCTGCGAGGCGAACTGGCCGATGGAATTGGTCCGGACACTGGAGCTGGCATTGACGGCGACGGTCTCACCGACGTTGGCACCTACCTGAAAGACGCTGGTCCCCAGCGTGCCGTCCAGAAGATTACGTCCGTTGAACGCGGTAGTCTTGGCAGTACGGTCGATTTCAGCCAGCAATTGCTGGAACTCCGCGTCCAGTGAAGCACGGTCGGAAGCCGTATTGGTGGCATTACGCGACTGGATGGCGAGTTCACGCAGCCGTTGCAGGTTGTTGGTGATCTCCTGCAGGCCGCCTTCACCGGTCTGCGCCAGGGAGATGGCGTCCGACGCGTTGCGTGCCGCCACGTTAGCGCCGCGGATCTGTGCGGTCTGCCTGTTGGAGATGGCAAGACCCGCCGCATCGTCCTTGGCGCTGTTAATACGCAGACCGGAAGAGAGCCGTTGCAGGGTCACCGCTAATGCGTTTTGGGACTTGTTCAGGTTCCGCTGCGCATTCAATGATATTACATTGGTATTAATGACTTGTGGCATGATTTCTACTCCTCTATCACCCGTTTCGCGCCGGGTTCGGCGGCGGGTAATTAAGTTTAAGAATTAGCGGATATACCCGTCCGGGACGGGTATTTACCGCTTCCAGTGAACTTATCGGGGGGTTAAGGAAAAAACTTTAGAATTTTGTGAAAAAGAAGCTCCTTGGTCAGTGGTCATTTGTCATTTGTCATTTGTCATTTGTCATTTGTCATTTGTCATTTGTCATT
>JBHHYN010000038.1:0-21271 GCA_046757565.1 Gammaproteobacteria bacterium
TGACATTTCACGACCCCGAATCTATCATTGCAGGAATTGATTTTCCTATCCCTTGGACGACCCTGGCAAATACGATGTCGAGCGATTTGCCCGGGAGTTGACCCTGGCAGTTACCCGGTACCTCGGTGTAGAGCGTCAATAGTTCGCGCTTGCCGTACCCGCCTGTTGGTTTGCATACCCGCTTAATAACGACTAAGCGATTTTCATTACGCAACTGTGCGCTGGATTCCCGTTGTTTTATCAGTAGAGACTTCAGTGAATGGATATCAGTATGTACCCCATCAGTTCAATATGTCGGATTACTTTACAGTAGTATTTGCAAACGATAATTTTTGTAAGTAACTGTATTTAATGATTAAAATTGAATTGGTATAATATTATTACCTGTTTGCTGGAATAATTCTGTCGGAATCTTTTACATTTGGGACTTCGGTTACTTCACAAAACTCCATAACTCTTAGTTTTTATTAGTATTTTTAGTTTGGCATGAAGAATGCTTGTTACTCAGAACCTGACCGGAAAATAGTGATCATGCTATCGATCAAAACAGGTGGAAGAGGATAAATCAATGAAATGCTTATCGCGGATTTTTGCATTGGCTCTCCTTGCCAGCATTACAGGTACGGTGTTTGCCGGAAAAATTGTTGTTAATCATGACGAGTGGACATTATCCAACACGGGATTTTCACAATCACCGGATACTGCTGTTTTTACTGAAAATATTGCCAGCTTTTTCACCGGTGGTAGTGCCGGTACCTTCCATGCTTATTCAGCCAACTTTGGCCTGGTTCAGTTGAGCCTGCTTAGCACTATGACTGGTGCTGGCCATACCTATACAACCGGCACGGCTATCAGCTTTGATCTCGGGGCCCTGCTTGGTTTTGATGCAATCTTTGTGGCCGGTCCTGCGACAGGCTTGTCTACATCGGTGTTAGTGGACTACGTTAACGCCGGTGGGAATGTCTATCTTGCCGGAGGTACCGGTGGATTTGGCAGTGCTACTGCAGAAGCAAATTTCTGGAACGCATTTCTTAACCCCTTTGGTATGGCCTTTTTGCCAACTTTTAATGGTATAGGTGGCAATATCAGTGTTCAACCGTCACCCCATGAGATCTTCGATGGTGTGAGCACGCTCTTTCAAAACAACGGTAACACTGTTGAACTGGTGGTAAACGACCCCAACGCCTCGGTCTTTTTTAACGGCCGTTACGCGGTATATGATGATACGGCCTCAGTTCCGGAACCCGGAATACTCGGTATGTTCACAGCGGGGTTGATGTTGCTGGGATTCAGAAGACGACATAAGTGCTGCATCCCAAGGAACCTGACCATCCGGCCCGCGACCCACCCTGGCCCGCCAATGCCACTACCCCGCTGACCTGTCATCCCGTCCCGGACAAGGTGGACTGGTATCCGGATCGTGTATTTAGATAATCGGCAATTCGTTTATCGTGTAGGTCTGCTCTTCAAACCAAGGCGCCAGCTTGATCAATTTAGGAATCAGATCTTCGCTATAAATTTCCCGGCAGATTTCAGCCAATCTTTCCGGCAGATTTCCCAATTCGCCGCTATGACACAGCAGGGAAAGATAGCGGGCATTGGCGCCATTTGCCAGCGGCATAACATTCGTTCCCCGTAATAGCTCCGGATGACGGATCAGGCAGAGGCCCGTCACGATCGACCAACCGTGTCCTGCTTGTACAAATCGCAATAAAGTTTGAGTGCTGTCAAGTTCATACCGCGTAATAAGCTCGATATTCAACCTTCGAGCGATAAGATCGACCAACGTCCCGATTCTGTTCTGCCGGCAGTAGTGCACAAATGCAACGTTTTGCGCCAGCCATTCCGGCGTTATATCGTGCTCCCGGCTGAACGTCTCAGGGACAATCATTACGAACGGATCGCGGAGAATAGGATAGCGACGAAGTTCCGGTTGGTTTTCCAACGGGTCACTCGCAATCAGTATGTCCAGATCGTGATCGAGCAGTGCTTCAATCAATGGACCGGAAACGCCCGTTCGAATCGTCAGTTTGGACGCAAACGGCTCGATTCGTTGCATTATCTGTCGACTTGCAACCTCACCGAAAGAATCAATGATACCGATATTCAGTTGCAGGATGCCGCCACTCGACGCCAATTGAATATCGGATAACACACGTTGCGTGTCAGCCAGCGTCCGCAGGGCATACTCTTTGAATATTTTGCCGATTGCTGTCAGCTTGATTGGCTTGGATCGCCGGATAACCAGTTCTGAAGAAGTCTGCACCTCAAGTTGCTTGATAACCTGAGACACCGCCGACTGAGTGATACCCAGGTACTCCGCAGCCTGTGTGAGAGTTTCCGATTTGACTACTGCGGCAAATACCCTCAGCGCGCGAATATCTATTTGCCTTTCGTTCTTCACGAACATATCTTAGCATAAAGCGTTTTGGTCAATTGTACTGTATTTGCAGATTGCCTATAAGAGGTATATTCAGGAATACAACGTGGCGGCCGGCCGACGAGTGTCCGGCAGGGTATACGGGTTGCGCAGGAGAGCAGGCTTAACTCCAGGGGAACGGGCTCTTCGAAACAGGGTGCAGTTTACCTTTTTCAAACCGTGAAAACCGATAAGGCTCCAAAAGGGATGATCGGTCACCGCAAATTTCCTCAGCAACCAGTTTGCCGACACCCAGCATCTTATAGCCGTGGTTGGAATCGGCAATCACATAACAGTTTTGCTGAAAAACATCGAACACCGGAAAGCTGTCGGGACTGAAAGCGCCGATGCCTCCGGAAGGTTCCCGCTTGAATCTTGACAATGTACCTGCAAAGCGCTGCTGGCAGTGAGCGAGCGCCGATACCCACATGTGCGCAAATTCCGGACCCACGATGAATTCGGTCGACTGAGGACCATACGGGTCAACCGCGACGTCATCGGGATTCTTCTCAATCTTATACGGTACCGAGCCTCCTTGAATTCCGCCGAAGTGAAAGTCGGGCTTGTAATAGATTCCCCAAAGACCGTCCGTAATCAGGGAGCCGTCTTCGTCGGAATACAACGGGGCATCGGTATCGACGTGAATCACCGGTGGCATCCTGCCGTCGTTGGCCTTGTGCATCGCAGGATCAACGCCCAGTGTTCCCTCCTCCAGACACCAGTAAACCCACATGGGAACATCTGTGACCATTGTTCCGTCGGCCGGGTTCTTGATGCTGATGGTATTCGGCAACTCCAGCATTTCCCAAAATCGCTTTATCCACGGTCCGGCGCCGATAACGACGTAGTCGCAATCAATCGAACCCTTGGTGGTCTGTACCGACTTGATCGCGCTTTTACTGTCTTGAAGCAGCGCAGTCACTTCAACACCGGTCATAATGCGAACGCCTTCTGACTCGGCCTTATCTGCGAGACCGTATATGGACTTTGTGTTATTTGCGTAACCGCCGGGCATTTCATGTAAAACCGAAGTAATGTTCCGGGCACGCCAGTCGTCGAAAATTCCCTGCATATATTTCAGGCAATCTTTCTCGCCCTCAATCAAGGTCGAACGGTAGCCTATAGCGCGTTGCTGTTCATAGATGGACAGAATATCATCATGCATACTTTCGCAGCTGATCTGCATATAACCCACCGGGTGATAACTGAAGGTCTCCGCATCGCTTTCCCAGACCTCGACGCTGTGAGCCATAAGTTCCTGCATGGCGGGCTGAAAATAGTTGTTGCGAACAACTCCGCACGCAATTCCCGACGCGCCGGCGCCGATACCGGACTTGTCAAAAACAATGATATCTTCACCGCTTCCTTTGCCCCGACATCTCAGCTCCACTGCAAGATGATATGCAGTGCTTAGTCCGTGAATTCCCGCGCCAATGATGACGTAAGGTGATTTTGTTGGGAATGCCATTCTATATCTCCAGGTTTCCGGGTTTGTCGCCCCCGGTGTCAGCCACTACTGAATTGTTGCCCGTTTGAGAGTTTTTCATTCCTGATTCAAGGGACCTGAGAGCCATTATTCCCACGGGCATCCCTTGAAATTCCGCCATAGCATCGAGCATCGTGTCCCACAGATACTCCGTTACGCTCACATCGCAGAGGATGAAAAAGCAGGGAGTTGTCCCCAAATCAACACGGAGAATTAGTGCGTTGACCCGTGCAATCAAGGTCTGTGCAACCTCAAGCTCCGCGAACTTGTGGAGTCGTAAGTCCACAGCGCATATTTTTGCGAGGGTCGTGCCGGCATACGTACCGGTCAATGCCAGCCAGCAATGGCTGTCTCTGCGAGGTAACACGTACACCTCCTTTGCCGATTCAAACCTCCGTCTATCCTGCAACCTGATGGCAAGAGTGGAATCGGGAATCAGACTGTTGAGAATCAGGAACTCTTCCATGGAGAGCCTGGCGATCACGCCGCCATCCTTCTGGCGAACCGACTGATTCGGGGACTCCGGTACCTGTGCACCTTGTTCCTCGAGCCATCCGGGCGCGCCCGCCCCTTTAAAACCGGTCCTCGGCAGTGTAGACAAATCGGCGAGCGCGAGGCGGACCGCCTGGCCCGCCTCGTCGCCGGTTCCGGCATATTCGGCCACGGCGATCGTGTCGGCGAACGGTTCGAATCGGGCTCCGGAATCGAGGTGCTTCCGATACAGCTGGCTCCGGCATGAATATTGAGTGGGCGTTGTTGAATTATACGGTGTGGAAATCACGTTCAAATATCCTGGCGCCGGTTTTCCGGGTCGTAGAAGGGGAGATCAACGACGTCGGCCGTGACTCTTGCGCCTGCCGTTGACTTGATGATGATTTGGCTGTCCGTTACGGCTTTTTCGACGGGCACATAGGCCAGCCCGACGGGCTTGTCGAGCGTCGGCGAATGCTCGCAGGACGTGACACGACCTGCGATTTGTTCTCCGTCCAGCACCAGATGGCCTTCAGGGGGAACCGGCGCCTGCCGGTCGTCCACAACAAATCCCACGAGCTTTCGCTTCAGCGGCGATTGCCGGAGTTCGTCGATGGTCCGCTTACCCACAAAAAACGGCTTTTTTCGGGAAACGGCCCAACCCATTTGTACTTCCAGCGGGTTCGACACGGCGTCGGTGTCCTGTCCGACGATGATATGTTTCTTCTCCAATCGGAGGACACGCTGAGCTTCGATGCCGAATGGCATGATCTTCTGCTGCATACCGGCGGCCATAAGCGCATCCCAGAGCGCTTCGCCAAAGTGATGAGGAACGTGGATTTCGTATCCGAGCTCGCCGACGAAACCGACGCGGATCAGACGAGCGGGTATACCGGCAACGGTACCTGCACGAACCCCCATGTAGGGGAATGAAGCTGCGCTCAGATCCACGTCGTGGCACAGAGTCTCGAGTACAGAGCGCGCTTCCGGTCCGGCGATATTGATACCGCACCAGGCAGAAGAAACGTTGTCGATGTCGACGTCGAGACGCCACTGGGAATTCCACTTGACCATATCCTGATAGACGCGGGTAGCGCCGCCTGTGGTGGTTGTGGCGTAGTAGTGGTGCTCATGTAATCTGCATACGATACCGTCGTCGACTATTACGCCGGACTCGTTCGTAAGCAGTGCGTAGCGCGCGCGGCCGATCGACTGGTTCGCGAAATCGGAAGTGTAGATCCTGTTCAGGAATTCGCCGGCGTCGGCGCCCCGCAGTTCTATACCGCCGAGAGTGGAGACGTCGACGAGACCGACGTTGTTACGAACGTTTTGTACTTCCTTCCTTATTGCTTCGGCTCTTGCTCCCTTGGGGCCGTAATAGGCCGGCCGGAACCAGTCCCCCACCTGCAGCATTTGGGCGCCTGCTTCCAGGTGGCGATAGTGTATGTTGCTCCGGCGGGAAGGGTGGAAACCACGTCCGGCGCAGTGAGCGAGCCGTTCGGCCGCAAACGGCGGACGGGCCGTAGTAACCCCGGTCTGTGCAACGGACTTGCCGGTAGCCTGAGCAACCAGCCGGGCGGTTGGGAAAGCCGAGTGCCGGCCCTGCGAGGGCCCCATTCCGCATGTGGAATAGCGCTTGACGAGTTGTACGTGTTCGTAACCGTCGCGGACGGAGTTGATGATATCGGCAATTGTCAAATCTTCGTCGAAGTCCACAAACTCTTTGCCATCGGGATGCGGGAAAATCGGCCATTCAAAATTCGGCGAGTCGGCGTCATGCCCGTGAATCGGATCGGGAGCCGGTACGGCGTTGGAGCGAAACGCGTTGCCGGCGATTACCCCCGCCCGCCGGGCGTCTGCAATGACGCAATCCATGTCCCATTTGCCGGATACGGAACCCGCCAGCTGACAGGAATCCGGAAGGTGCGTCAGTCTGAAACCGGCCGTTTCATCGTCATAGTCGAGCCGCCCTCCGGCCTGGCAGATTAATTGATAGGCCGGCATGTAACCCACGGCCGTGCACAGCAAGTCGCACTCAATGAATTTACCGTGCCGGGCGCAGACGCCGTCAGATAAGACTTCACGAACATCGACGCCGGATAGATGATCATCTCCTGACTCCGATAATGCCTCGTAGACCGCGTGTCCGGTTTTCACCGCAATGTTTCGTGCCATGGCTGATCGAGCCAAATCATCGTATTGAGGATTTTTTCTAAGCTCGACGACCTGCTTCACGTCGACGCCGGCATCCAGCAGGTCGAGTGCGACACCATACGCGTCGTTGTTGCCGGCGAGAATCACGGCTGTTCGGCCCGGACGTACGCCGTAAAGGTGTATCAGACGTTGTGCGGCGCTGCTCATCATGATGCCCGGCAAATCGTTGTTGCGAAACACGGCATGTTGCTCGAGCGCGCCTGTACACATGATGGTCGCGCCGGCACGAACCTTGTGCAGTCGCCGGTCCCGGATGACCGGCAGCCAGTTGTCCGCATACCAGCCGTTACACACCGCATCCACCATGACATCGATCTTTTCGTTGGCTTCGATACCGGCGACCATTTTGGTGCGCAGTGCGCCGGCACGTCGCCCCTCCGGATCAAGCCGGGAGTAGTTCAGGGAACCACCCAATATCGGATTCTCCTCGACCAGCAACACCTCGGCACCGGAATTTGCCGCCTGTAATGCGGCCTCCATACCGGCGGGACCGCCGCCGATCACCGCAACGTCGTAAAACCTGTGCTGCTTGTCGTAATAGTCGGGATTACGTTCCTCGTCGAGGACGCCTAATCCGGCTTTCCCGCGTATTATGGGAGCCCACTTTTCCCAGGCGCCTTTAGGCCGGAAAAAGGATTTGTAATAAAAGCCGACCGGCATGAATCTGGAGAAGCGCTCTACCCAGGCAGCACGATCTCTTTTGAGGCTGCCGGTGTAATTCTGACCCGTTACTTCAAGCTCGGGGGAAATCGGGTGGCGGTCGGCCGGAACATTGGGATCTCCCGGAAGTTGAACAAGCGAGTTCGCGTCCTGGCCGGCCATGGTCAGAATACCTCGCGGCCGATGGTATTTGAAGGAACGGCTCAGGAGCCACCGGTCGTTTGCCGCCAGTGCGCTGGCGATACAGTCGCCGAAACAGCCCTGGACGCGCTCTCCCTCGAACCGAAACGTCATTTTCCGGTTGCGATCCAGCAGCAATCCGTATTGGGCGGGCAGGCGGTTGACGGCACTACTCATATCCGATCCGCCTCCGTTGCGTTGATGAGGTCAATACGTTCGTCGAACACTTCATCCGCGGGAAAGGTGCGAACGATCGCGTCGGTAACGGTGTTGCGTTCCGCGAGAAACCAGTACGAGGTCGGGTTGTGGCACCACCACTCGGTCACAATGCCCGCGTTATTGTCGTGGAAGAAAACATATTCCGCCCACTGCCGGGATTCGCAGCGGGACGGATCGGGCATGCGGCGGAGTTCGCCGCCGTAGGAAAACTCCGCTATGTTGCGCGGGCCGTTTAATGGACAATTGAGGATCTTCATCGGCGGATCTGTATCAGTGGCTTGCGGCTGTCGCGCCGGCTTCGTTCACCTGCTCGAAGCGGTAGAAACGCTCCAGTTCGAACGGACGTATGAGTTCCGGAACCCGGCCGGTCGCCACAAGCTCCGCCATTGTTGCGCCGCAAATCGGGGTTGCCTTGAATCCCCATGTTCCCCAGCCGGCATCGAGGTAATAATTATCAACCGGGCTCAAGCCCATAATCGGGCTGTAGTCGGGCGTCATGTCGGTGATTCCGGCCCATTGACGCAGCACACGCGCCCGGGAGAGAAAAGGGAAAAGTTCAATAACCGCTGCGGCCAGGAACTCTTTCTGCTCCAGCGTGACGCGGGTACTGTATAGCGGGTATGGGTCGGAGCCGCCGCCGATTACAAATTCGCCGCGTGAGGTCTGATGCAGATAAACATGCAGCTGGGGCGAGCTGACATGCGGTGTTAACAGCGGCTTGTATGCCTGAGTCACCATGGCCTGCAATGGAAACGAATGAATGGGTAACCGAATACCCGCTTTCATTCCAACCACCGAACTGGAACCGGCCACCGCCTGGACGGCGCAACCGCATTCGACGCGGCCGCGACTGGTGTTGACCGCCTTGACCCTGCCCCGCGTGACCTCGATATCCTGAACTTCGGTCAACTGGTGCAGTTCGACGCCGCGCCGGCAGGCGCCCTTGGCATAACCCCACGCCACTGCATCGTGACGGGCAGTCGCACCGTCGGCGTGCCATAACCCGGCGATGATCGGAAATCGCGTGTCTTCGGACAGGTTGAGATTAGGAACCAGCTCTTCGATTGTCCGGCGGTCAATCACTTCTGAACGCACGCCGAAGTGGCGATTGACCTCAGCACGCCATCGAAAGCTCCGAATGGCGGCGTCATTGTGGGCCAGGGTGAGTTGACCCCGGTTCTCCATCATTACGTTGAATCCGAGTTCGTTACTCAAGTTCTGAAACAGCTTGACCGATTCACGGTAAAAAATGACGCTTTCCGGGGTCAGGTAGTTTGAGCGGATCACGGCGGTATTCCTGGCTGTGTTGCCGCCCCCCAGATAGCCTTTATCGAGCACGGCGATATTGCTTACGCCGTGGCGCTTTGCGAGATAATAAGCAATGCTGACTCCGTGGCCGCCGGCGCCGATTATTACCACATCGTAGTGCTTCTTGAGATCCGTGATTGCCGGCGTAAAATGGTGCTTCGCGGGATAGGCTGTACGCAGCCCGTATTTAAGTAGTCCAAACGGCATGTGTTTTTCTTAAAATACTGTTGATAAATACATCACCATCCAAATTATGCTCCGCCCGTGCGATTTGTTTTCGCCCTTAACTGACTCGATGCCGGACAGCAGGGACAGCCGGTATGCACTGAACGGTTTGCTCCACGGCAGGTTTACCTCCCGCAACTTTCCGCCGCCGGAATAGTGAATAACTTATTGCGAATATTGAAAAAAAACAATTAATATGGCCCGCCATTAGAAAGATTTATCCAAATGCGAAAAGCTGCTAATAGCCGCCGCATGGCCCAAGTGAAGAGACACGATATGCTGGTCTGTTGCATCGTAAATCACTGCCCGGGTCCCATCTGTCACGAGCCGGCTGAATTTCAACACTGAAAATGGACAGCATAATGTCTCATTTGGACTAAACAGGGACGTCTTGAGGCAAATCAATGGTGATAGCAGTTGTTAGAATTCCAAGTAGAATACCGATGATCCGGTAACTTGCCGATAAGAGGTTTATATTAAGGTGAAGACTTTACCTAAGACCAGAAGCTTATTGCAACGTTTGGAGGAAGGTGCGGCTATCTGTGCCGAGGGCTATCTGTTTGAGCTTGAGAGACGCGGATATTTGCAGGCCGGGGCTTTCGTGCCTGAAGTGGTTCTGGAACACCCTGAGGTGGTGGCGGCACTGCACCGGGAGTTCGTTAGGGCCGGCTCGGATGTGATAGAGGCGTTTACGTATTATGCCCACCGGGGAAAGATGCAGCTCATCGGAAAAGAGGAGTTGTTGGAGCCGCTTCAGAAAAATGCTCTGGAGACTGCAAAATCCGTCGCCGCCGAGGCAGAGGGTGAACGGCCCCTTGTTGCCGGAAATATCTGCAATACAAATGTGTGGGATCCTTCAGACAGGGCAACCGATGCTCAGGTGAGCGCCATGTTCGACGAACAGGTTGCCTGGGCCTTCGACGCGAACGTGGATTTTATGATTGCGGAAACGCTTTCCTTTTTCGGGGAGGCGAAGCTCGCTCTTGAATCCATCAAGCGGGCCGGTTTGACGGCGGTGGTGACCTTTGCCCATCATCTAGGGGAGAGCTTGCGTGACGGGATACCGCTGGACGAAGCGGCAAAACAGTTGGAGCAGGCCGGGGCTGACGTGATTGGAGTGAACTGTATCCGGGGGCCGGATACAATGCTGCCGGATATTACTATCATCCGAAAAGCAGTGTCCTGCCATGTGGCTGCATTACCGGTACCCTACCGTACCACTGAGTTGCAGCCGACGTTTCAGTCTATCCGGGATCCGGACTGTAGCTGTCTGCCGGATGATCGCCCGTTCCCTACGGCATTGGATCCGTTTACGTGCAACCGATACGAGATGGCGGCGTTCGCGCGGAAGGCTTTGGATATGGATGTCAGGTACCTGGGTGTTTGCTGCGGGGCCGGCCCGCACCATATCCGATCGATCGCAGAAGAACTGGAGCGCATGCCGCCTGCGAGTAAATATTCGCCGGATATGTCCAAACATTACGCCCTGGGCATGGATCCCAGGCTGAAGCAACACAATAGAGATTTCGCGAAAAAGCTGTGAGCAGGAAACTCTGATTAATTCATCCTTGAATTAATCAGAGTTTCCTAAAGTGGTTACACGGACTTCAGTCTATAACGCTCATGGGATGGTGTATTCCCGAAAAGTTCTTTATAACAACGCGTGAAATGAGATTGTGATTGGAATCCTGTCGCGACGGCAGTATCATGAATCGACAGGTTTGTTTGTTGTATCAGTTGACGCGCACGACGTAAGCGCATTTCCAGATAATAACTGCGCGGCGTGTGGTTGCGATGTTTAAGGAACAGACGCTCGAGCTGTCGCAATGTCAGGCTGACTTTTTGCGCCAGCTCTGTGGGGCTCAATGGATTTTCTATGTTATCACCCATGAGACGAATCACATCGGCAAGTTTGGGTGAACGCCTGCGCATCAATTGATCTTCTATACTTTGCTGAAAGTCAGAGGGGGCCCGGATACGATCATGAATAAACTGTTCCGCTACGGCACAGGTGAGATCTTCGCCGTGGTTTTTCATGACCCAGTGAAGCATCAGGTCGAGTGAAGATGTACCTCCCGCCGCCGTCAGACGATTACGGTCTATTTCGAAAAGACCACCGGTCAAGCGGGCATTAAAATACGTTTCACGAAAGCTTTGCTCATTTTCCCAGTGAATCGTGCAACGGTAACCATTAAGCAAACCTGCACGCGCCAATATTTCCGCGCCTGTGCTTAAGGCGCCCAGTTGAACGCCATTGTTCGCCAGCTTTTTCAACCATCCGAGTACTTCCGGTGTCGCCAAACTTGAAACATCGATGCCGGAACAAACCATCACAAGATCAAAATCCATTTCATTTGTTGATATAACCTTATCGGAATTAATAATGACATCATTTGCTGCTTTAATCGAATGACCTCTCTCCGACAGAATCGTCCATTTGAATAGATACTTTCCGGTGATTCTATTAGCCGCACGCAGCGGCTCAATTGCTGCACCGAAAGCGATAAGTGGAAATTTCGGTAAAAGAAGAAAACCTACGTGGCGGCTTTCAGACTCCTTATTCATCGGTGTTTACCGCGCTGTTTTCATATGGAACATATGTCTATAGTATAGATTACGGGTATAACGAGCCGAGCCTATACCGAAGCCCTCCGGCACCACTGTCCCGTCGTCGACCGTTTCCATGCGGTCAAAGCGCTGAACTTGGCTATCGACGAGGTGCGCAAGGAACGGTGGCGCCGCCTGGATACGGACACTCTGACATGGGTCGAAACTTCCATGAAACACCTATCATCATTAATCATTGGCTGGGAAATCCGTATAGCCAAAGAATTATACAAAAAAACCGAGGGCCCTTAATTTATCCGTAAACGATCTATTTTTTAACTATTTCAAGCTGTTATGAGTGTCAGGACAGACACTGGCTAATGATTTTCGCGAGTAACGTTGCTGCGTTAAAACTGCTCGGTAAATTATCATAGGAACTTATGCAGACAATCAGTTTTGCTAATGTTCTTGACCTATGACGACAATAGTTTAGTTTCTCTCAAATATTAATGAATGACTCGTTCGAAATTGTGTGTCGGCAGCACGACAAAAGGCAAACGACGGGGCACGACGATCAGGTGATGAAAGAGGGGAAGACGCATGTCCAGAAAGCACATACATAGCAAGAGTCGTCTGAGTCAGGCGATCACGTTGGCGATAGCGTCGGGTATTCTGGGTGCCGGAAGTAATGCATTGGCGCAGAAAGGCGGTGCACGCATACTTGAGGAGGTAATTGTTACGGCAACCAAGCGCGCCGAGAACTTGCAGGACATTCCGGTAACGGTGCAGGCGCTGACTGCAGAGACGCTGGATAATCAGGACATCAACAATTTCACTGACTACATCCAGAAATTGCCTAACGTAAATTTCGCCGGTCGCGGGCCTGGTCAGAACGATGTATTTATTCGCGGTATGGCCGTCGGCAGAGGCAGTCTGTTCCAGTCCGGCGGTATTGGCGCCGGCCCTACCGTGGCTTTCTATGTGGACGAAGCGCCGTTGACCTCTTCCGGTCGAAACCTGGACATGTACGTTACCGACATCAAACGCCTGGAAGTACTACCCGGACCTCAGGGCACGCTGTACGGCTCCAGTTCTATGGCCGGTACGTATCGACTGGTCACCAATCAGCCGGATCTGAGCGAATTTGACGCCAAAATTGAACTCACGGGTGCATTTACCGAAGGGGGCGAAGCAAGTTGGGGTGTGGAAGGCTTTGTCAATATTCCGATTATCGAAGACAGATTAGCGGTACGTCTCGTTGGCTACAACAGCGAGCAAGGCGGCTATATTGACAATGTTCCCGGCACTCGCGATTTCAGCTTTAACGCGGATATTATAAGTGGTGCTAAAACGCTGGCTCCCGGCGCTGTATTGCGCCAAGCCAGTAATGACAGCTTGGTCGAAGATGATATTAACGAAACCCAATACGTTGGGGGTCGCATCGAAGCCAAGCTGATCATCAACGATAACTGGGATCTGACTGCGGGCTTTATCACCCAGGATTTACATATTGACGGTGTGTTCGACTTTTCGCCGGATGTGGGCGATCTGAAGGTGCAACGCTTCAATGATGACTTTCTTGACGACGAATTCGACCAGGCGCACTGGGTTCTGAACGGGCGAATTGAGGCGGTGCCGCTGGTGGGCGCGCTCGATATAGTCTACGCCGGCTCTTATCTGCATCGTGAAGTTGAGCAGCTCATTGACTACGTGGGCGGCAACAGTTTAGGTTTTTCTACGTTTTACAATTGTGCCTACAATGCTGCTGGTGAGATTACGCTGTGCGCCGCGCCGGATGCGAGATTCCGTGGGTTTCAGGACTCTAACGACGTGCAGCACGAACTCCGCATCTCTACGGACCCCGCTAAACCTCTGCGTTTCATAGGTGGTGTCTGGTACGCGAAGTCCCACGCTGGTGTTTCTCAGGAGTGGGAATACCATTCTCCCCAGTTACCCGGTATCGATTTTGCTCCCAATGCACCTCTTTCCACGCAGGCAAGTTTTTTTAATCCCAATACCCGCGATCCGGAAGTCGCTTTCTTTAACGATCTTGTTCCTCACTCAGACCAGATAGCCGGCTTCGGTGAACTGACCTACGATTTAGGCCACGCATGGGGTGCCCTCGAGGGATTAAGCTTTACCGTTGGGCTGCGGTATTTTAACATCAATGTCGTTCCCAAAGGCTCGGCCAACTTTGCGAGTTCGGGACCTGTTGACACAGACAGTGGTACACTGGTGGATACGCTCGGGAAAGAGAGTGAAGATGACCTTATTAAAAAGTTTACTCTGAGCTACACCCCTATCGAGGATCTTCTTCTCTATTTCACCTTTTCCGAGGGCTTCCGACAAGGCGGTTTTAATCGCGGTGGCGATGTTTTCAATGCCACAACCGGTGAGTTCGTAGCTCCGGCGTTCTTCACATCAGACTCCGTAAACAACTTCGAGGGGGGCGTGAAAACCACCTTGCTGGATGGCCGGCTGCGGTTCAACGGCTCGGGGTACTTTATCGATTGGTCTGATATTCAGATCGATATCTTCGATCCTGCCATCAGCTTTTTGCTGTTTACGGCCAACTCCGGAGAGGCCGAAATCATCGGCGGCGAGGGTGATTTCACCTTCCTCGTCACGGATAATCTGACTCTGTCAGGGGCCTTCTCTGTTAATTTTACCGAACTGACCAAGGGGGCTGCCAATCTCGAGCCTGTAGGCAGCGATCTGCCCTTGACACCGAAATTCCAGAGCAACGTGAATCTGCGCTATGATTTTCAGCCAATTGCCGGAATCGAGCCTTACGCGCAATTTTCCATTCGCTACGCCGGCGATACCTTCACCACACTCCAAACCATTAATAAACAGGATCTTGACTCTTATGTCATAGCAGATGCCTCCATCGGGATGAAAATGGATCAATGGAGTTTACGACTGTTTGTCAATAATCTGACCGACAAACGGTCCGAACTTTTTAAAACTATCCAGGACGTAGGCGTGACTCCGGCGCGGACGGTCACCTCTCGGCCACGCACGGTGAGCCTAAGACTGTCGTACGATTTCTAGAGCAGTGTAGGGCTGTATAATTACATTTTAAAAAAAGGGGTCGGAGTCAATTTTCCGGGGGATATCGAGTCAGAAACCTCTTTCGCAGAGAAAATTGACTCCGACCCCTTTTTTTATGGAGAATAGCACTACTCTTGAAGTCGACGCCGAGGTAGGTTCGGCAAAGCAGCTCCTGAACGAGGGGCGGATTACTGCCGCGATTGCAAAGCTGCAAGGCGTACTGCAGCAGGTTCCCAAGCAGCAGGAGGCGCTTTACGCCCTGGCGGTCTGCTATCGCTACAACGCGAAATTCTACGGCACGAAATTACAGGATGCGCTGGCGACCCTCGACGAACTGCTCAAGCGATATCCGAAGTATGCCAGGGGCTACCAGGAGCGTGGCCACCTGTACAGAGATCTGAATAAGCCCATAGAAGCGATAAAGGCCTACGAGCAGGCGATCGCCCTTAACCCGGCACTGCCATCCTCCTGGAAAAATCTGTCAGCGTTGTATAAAAGCCGGGGTAGTAGCCAACGTGCCCGGGCCTGCGATGAGCAGGTTGAATCGCTGGCCAAACTCCCCGAGGAATTGCTCTCGGTCACGAGTATGATCCATGAGGGCAAACTCTACCTGGCCGAAAAGCTTTGCCGGTCCTTTATGCAGAAAAACCGCCGGAATGTCGAAGGAATGCGACTGTTGGCTAAACTCGGCACTGAGCTGGATATTCTGGATGATGCCGATTTTTTGCTGGAAAGCGCTCTGAAGTTCGCGCCGGGTTTTCGCGCCGCGCGGTATGACTATGCGCAAGTCCTGTATAAACGCCAACGGTTTCAGAAGTCCCTGGAGCAGGCCGATCTGCTTCTGGAAATGGAACCGGATAATTCCGCCTATCAGCTTGTTTGCGCCAACGCAGCCGCTGCGGTAGGGGAGTTCGACAGGGCATTGGCCCTTTATGACCAACTGATCGCGCTGTACTCTGACAGCGTTCAACTTTACATACTCAAAGGGCACGCTCTGAAATCGCTGGGTGAACCACAACGTGCCATAGAGGCCTATCGGGAGGCAACGAAAATCAAGCCCGATCACGGCGACGCTTACTGGAGTCTGGCAAATATCAAGACCTATCGCTTCGAAGAAGCCGAAATAGCGCAGATGCAACGTGCCGAGGCGGATGCGGCCACCGGGAATGTCAATCGTTATCAACTTTGTTTCGCTCTCGGCAAAAGCTTTGAAGACTGTAACGACTATGAGCGTGCCTTTAATTACTATGCGCGGGGCAATCAACTGAAATTGGCCGAATCGGGCTACCGGGCTGAGCGCACAGACGATGAGTTCGCGCGACAGAAAGCGATATGCAACCAGCAATTTTTCCGCGAGAGGACCGGGTATGGCGTATATAGTAGTGAGCCGATTTTCATTGTCGGCCTGCCGAGAGCAGGTTCTACACTACTGGAGCAGATTCTGGCCTCTCACCCGATGGTCGACGGCACGATTGAACTACCCAATATAATTTCCCTGGCGCAGATGCTGGGGGGCCGCCACAAGATTGATGAGGAGTCTCAATATCCGGAAATACTGGAAACTCTTGATCGAGAACAATTCGAACACTTCGGTAATGATTATCTGGAGTCAACCCGGGTCTATCGTCAGGGGGCATCGTTCTTTACCGACAAGACGCCCAACAACTTCCGCCATATCGGTTTGATCCATCTGATCTTTCCCAACGCGAAAATCATCGATGCGCGGCGCCATCCCATGGCCTGCTGTTTCAGCAACTTCAAGCAGCTGTTTGGTAAGGGACAGGACTTCAGTTACGGCCTCGAAGAGATTGGACGCTACTATTGCGGCTATGTGGCGTTGATGGACCACTGGGAAAGGGTTCTTCCCGGGAAAATACTGCGGGTACAATATGAAGAAATAGTAGATGACGTGGAGTCGCGGGTGCGGCGCCTGCTCGATTTTCTCGGACTGCCGTTTGATCAACGATGTATCGAATTTTACAAGAATGAGCGTGCCGTGCACACGCCGAGTGCAGAACAGGTCAGGCAGCCCATCTACCATGAGAGTATTGAACAATGGAAAAACTTCGAACCGTTCCTGGGACCATTAAAAGAAAGTCTGGGCATTGCCTAGCTGTGATGACCGTGGATTTGATCGTGCCACCAGTGCCCGATCGTACTTTCTGGAAACCTGAAATTGACTACTGATGTCAGGGGATAGCAAGCGAACTGAAGCCTGAGAATCGTCACGCCCACAATTCCTTTTGTCTTACCTCTGTTCATCGATAATATCAGGAACACCAAGATTTTCGATCAATCTGCTGGTTTCGAGATGAACGAGGGCGATGTTGCTGTCACGCACGGTCGGCAGCTGGTAACGTGCTTTGCGAACCTGGTCAAAGTCGAGTTCGGCCATAATCAGCTCCTCGCCGCTCCCGGCAACCGCAACTTCATTACCGAATGGGTCGATAATGCGCGAGCCGCCCCAGAACGTGAGATCCTTCTCGACACCGGTGCGGTTCACCATGATGCACGGTGCACCGTAAATCATCGCATAGAAGCGTATCGCCAGCGCCCAACCGCTGGGATTGTCGAACTTCGGGGGGACGGCTTCAACGGCGGAGCTGACCGGGGTGATCATGAGTGTCGCCCCTCGCAGAAACGCAAGATGTGTTAGCGCCGGGTTCCAGATATCGGAGCAAATCAGCAGGCCGGCACGCCAAACTTCGTCGAGCGAATAGATCTCGACAAACCGGCCGGGTGCAAAGTGCTTGCCTTCATCGAGCATGCCATAGTTAGCCAGGTTTACCTTGCGGTGCATGTGGATGATCTTTCCATCCTTCAGCATTGCTGCGGTGTTATAGAACTGTGCCGCCGATCCTTCCTCAATGAATCCGACGACCACGGTCATGTCGCCCGCCGCCTCAGCCAGCCGCATCAGCCGGGGATCCGAGCATGTTATCGCCGCGGACAGAAGATCTACGGCGCCGTAGTGGCCGGCCAACGACATTTCGGGCATAACCAGCAGATCGACTTTCTCACTTTGGCCGCGCGCGATCCAATCGAGATGGATTTCAATATTAGCATCTACGTTTCCGGGTTCACTTGCAAACTGGGCAGCACCGATTTTCATCTCTTGTACCTCATTTGATACTTGGCTTTCTACAATCAAAAAGATTACTTTGCAAGTTTGGCACTACGGTCTCACCGCACTGTGTTTGACCGGGTGCAGTAGCCGCATCAAGGCATAACTTGCGATGATACCAATCAGGGCGAACGCCGACAGGAACCAGAAGAAATGCTGGTGCCCCACGATGCCGGGTGAGCGGTCAATCAGTACGCCCGCGACATACGTCACGAAAATATCGGGCGTGAAGCCGATCACCGAGACAAAACCTACCGCCGTGCCGGTCAGGGCCGCCGGCACCCTGGCTTCCTCAAATAACGCGAAGTACAGGCCTCTGAGACCGAAGAAGGCCGCTGCGCCAAGTACAATGTTACCGAGCAATATCCAGGTGGCACCCGGTATCGGCGTCGTCACGGCGAAGAGCAGATCCGAGCCAAGCAACAGGATAAATGCAAGCAACGTCATGCGCGACACATTGAAGCGATCGCCGAGCAAACCGGCGCCGAGAGCTGCAACAGGTCGCATCCATGAGCCGATGGCGACGATTCGCGCTGCTTCGACCTCATCGAGGCGATACGCTTCCACGGCGAACAGTGAATAGTTGTCGAAACCTTTATAGGCCACGTAAGCACAGATGATGATCACGGCCTGTAACCACACGGCCGGAATGCGCAGCACATGACCAATGTGGACCCACACACTTTCCGTCTGCGGCTGCCACTCTTTGAGTTCGGGCTCGTCTGACGGGTGGCCATCGGTCAATACGAACCAGACGAACACGCCGGCCAGTGCCGTCGCGGCCGTATAGCCATGGATGATCATGCGCAGTGCAGCCTGTTTTTCCTCGAAGGTGGCATCAGCGTAACCCTCGGGAAATGCCAGGCTGAACATCATCACGCCGACGGAAGCCAGTCCCGCCGCCAGAACTCCGCGACCACTGTCCAGCAGACCGTAGGCACGCCCCTGTTCGTCGTGACCACCCCAGTCCCGCGTCGCACGAATCAGTGCCGCCCAAAACAGCATAATCGTGGTGATGCCGAAGAAGCCCCAGAGCAGCAATGCGCCACGATAGTCCGGAAATGTCGCCATGTAGAGCCCGCCCGCAGCCGTCATCCACAACGATATTGCGAGAAGCTTGCGTGCTGAAAAACGGTCCGCCATCGGCCCGCCCAGGAAATAGGCCAACATCGCCATGATGCCATATACGCCCTGCGCAGCCCCGAGTTCGGTGGCCGAGATCGAAAATACCTCTAGAACGGTTGGACGGAAGAAGCGTGCGACATGAAACGGCAATGCAAATACTGCCTCGCCTGCCAGGATGAGCCCCAGCATGAAAAGAAAGCGATGCAGTTTCTGAGATAAGTTGGAAATAATTGTGCTCTCCCCGTACCAAGCGTAATATTTTACAGGTGCGATTGCATCCTTTGATCCTAAAATAATCAGTTAAACGTACAATTCGTCAATAAAGGATCAGATCAAGATCGGTTAAACCAGTACGCAGTCCGGTTTATTCCCTCCAAAGAGGGACCGGGCAGATCATGCCTGGGTCTGCTACGAGATTCCTGTGAGCAGGTGAATCTTGATGAATTCGAACACTGATTGTACGCTCAAGTCTCGACTGGTACACATTACACTTCCTCACCGATGGTGGTTCTCTCTGCGCCGCCCTCTGATTCTTCCCGGTATTTTCGCTGGTTTTGGCATGGGCACAACGCTTTCCAGTTCCGGAAAACGATCGACCTTGTGCGGAATCGCCATCGCATTGACGAAATATTCCTGAAATTTCGGCTCGATTGCCGTTTCGATCTTTTCAACACGACGTACGTCAGCTTTTCATAAGGAAACCGGCCCTGCCGCTGCAATTCCATCAGTTGCGGTATGAACAGACGGGGGATGGCAGAACCCTGAATAATACCCTGGAGACTGGCCGTACGAATAAACAGGCCTTGTGGTGAAAACGGGAACGGCCTGCCGCCGTCCGGGGAACTGACTATCCCCGCCCGGCCGCCCTGGCCCAGGCATTCGATGGCATTTTCCAGGGCCTGCACCGTCGCCGAGCTTTCAAAAGCAAAGCGCACACCCCTGGGCGCGATCGCCTTGACCCGCGCCGGTACGTCACCCTCACCCGCATTCAGAATATGCGTCGCACCCAGTTCCAGCGCCAGCTCCAGCCGGGACTGGACTACATCAACTGCTATGATTGGCGCTACCCCGGACAGCCGGGCCGCCATGACCGCACTCAACCCCACGGTCCCTGCGCCGAAGACAACCAGACTGTCGCCGGCGCCTGCCTTGAAGGTGATCAGGATGGCACCGGCACCGGTCTGGATCCCGCACGGCAGGGCCGCCAGCATCTCCGGGGCGGTATCCGCTGACACGGGTACGGCCGCCCGCTCCAGGGTGATGGCGTGGGTGGCAAAGGACGATTGTTGAAAGAAGGCACTGGTGACGGGTTGATGATTCAAGGTAATGGTTTTGCTTCCATCCAGCCGCCCGCCGCCGAATTTCAGGCGGGGGATAAGTTCGCAACGATAGGGTTCCGCCTTTATACACGGTTCACGGTTCACAGTCACCGCACCACGGGTAGGACAGGATGACCCGGTCACCGGGTTTGAAGGTGCGGACATTGCGGCCGGTTGCCTCCACGATACCCGTGCCTTCATGTCCCAGTACCGCCGGCAGTTCCAGCACCTCCTGAAATTTGTGATCGGTGTGACAGATCCCGCAGGCGTCTATCCGCACCAGAATTTCGTCATCGCGCGGGTCATCGAGCTCAGCCGTTTCCAGCGAAATCCGGCCGTGAGGTGTGGTAATGATGGCGGCTTTGATTTGTGTCGTCATACACGCCGGGGAATCTTGTCAAAATCGATACCGATGTCGTCGCAGATCTTCATGGCAGTGGCGCGCCCGGCCCCGAAAACCCCGCCGCCCGGATGCTGAAACGGCCCCACCAGGTACATCCCGGCCACTCCCGGTACCGTGTTTTGTCCCAGGTCGGGCGAGGGATAGGAATTTGCTTTCAGCGAATGCTGTTGTCGGCGTAGTCAGTAATACCAATAGTGTGGCAACGATCTGTTTGACATAAGTCCAATTATACGTAATTCGCATTTACGTCCGCTTTCAAGGGTAAAGCCGACCCTCAAAACAGGTATTTCACCCCTCAGCGACCGGCTGCTTTGTGCCAGAAGCGGACGGTCACTTATATTTCGAGAGTTCTGATTGTAGATTCCCATATAAAGTATTAATCCATCTGATATTAGTAATCTTAACTTCGGAAATATCCCGCAAACGAAAATCAGTTGGCACAGAAATGACCTTCACATTATTTATTCGGCTATATCCGGATCTCCCAACCAGTGATTTACGTTGATACATTTGTTTC
>JBHHYN010000039.1:0-21185 GCA_046757565.1 Gammaproteobacteria bacterium
AATCTCTTAAGGGTTTGATTCCCCGCAGCTTGCTGCGTTGATGTCATTCCTGCGAAGCTTGTGCCGGCCTACGAGCCGGTAGCAGGAATGACCGCCATGGATGGTGGGAATGCAATATGATTGTAGGAACAATCATTGCCCAGTAAGACAACATCCGCTCCCGTATCAAGTACGGGACAGGTTTCAGCGGAACATAATTGACTGGATGCCGGAATAAGTCTGCCCCGTACTTGATACGGGGTCCGGCATGACGCTGTTAATACCCCGTCCGCTTGCGGCGGGGATGTTTATTGCTGATTTTCCATGTAATCAATATCTTACGTTGGTCCGACCCCAGCTCGAGGAAAGACTTTTGGCGCGAGTGTTTTATAGAATCGTTCACATAGATGCCGTCGCTTATCAGTATTAGATGCGCCTTGTGGCATGGAAGAGAGTACGATTGTCCGGGCTGATTCAAACATTTGTATCCCGATCATAAACCGTTCCTCACCTTTCATCTGCATGTAGCGATCCCTGACCAATTTTTCGATTTCAAGACTGGTATCATTCACCTTGGCATTCCTCCAGCAATTGCCGAACCCCCAGGTCTTCTGCCCATTGGTTTAAATACTCCATATCAGGTGACGTTGCCAGCAGGTTTTTCACATCATTGAGCTGCATTTCAGACATCGAATCCCTGGCCCAATGAAGTTTGGACAGGATCAAGTCCTCCCTGCTGACAATCCAGGTGGTAAAATCAGCTATCATGACGGGTAATCTCCTGCTAAATTCATGCTGCCGGTATTTATCCGTTTTACGAACGATTATATCTACTTTCACCACACTTTCGAGATGCATCAGATTAAACATGGCTGCATCATTGACTGCACTGGTTACTGCTTCTTCTGATACATAATAGTCATTGCCGAACGTTTCCACTATTCGGGAGACATCATTCCTTTCCAGTGCAACGACGATATCGATATCCCGCGTCATCCTTGGTTGTGCATAGTAGTTCATGGCCAGTGATCCGGTCAGCATGTAGTCCAAACCGGTGCTTTCCAACCTGCTGATAACATCTTTCAGGACATCAAGTTCTGACAGATTATTCATTATAAAGGATTGGTTCCCGCTAGCTGTAATACCACTTTCAGGTGTCAGGATGCATTTTATTAGACTCTCTCGGTTATGTCGCCGGACTCCAGCTCGGCCAGGCGGGCATCGGCGACCGCTTCGATGTTTTCCTGCAGTGAGTGATGCAGTTCGACGAGACGCCAGAAATCCTCGGATTTAAGCTCCAGAAGTTGACAGCGGTTCAGCGAGATCACTGTAGTCATGCGCTTACGTTTTTCCAGCAGTCCGATCTCGCCAAAGAAATCACCGGGGCCGAGTAATATGGGCTGAGGTTGTACTTCGATCTCGACCCGTCCCGAAATGATGAAATACATGCTGTCAGCATCCTCGCCAACGCGGACGATGGCGTGATTGGGCGGGACCAGCAACGGCGTCAGCAGGGAGACGATTTCTCCGATCTGCGCTGCGTCCAGTTTTGAAAACAGCGGCACCGTCGAGACCAGACGCCAGTTAACAACGAAATCGTGCTTTTTGATCTCGTTGGCGAAACCGGTGGCGATGACGCCGGTAGGCAGGGCGAACATGCCGACGCCCAGGATCATGGTCACCGCTCCGAAGATCCTTCCCAACGGCGTGATTGGCGTGACATCGCCATAGCCAACCGTCGTGACAGTCGCGATAGCCCACCACAACGCTTCCGGAATGCTGCCAAACTTGTCGGGCTGGGCGGCATTCTCACACACATAAACGATACTGGATGAAAATATAAGCGTAATGGCCATAATCAGCAGCGAGGCCAGCAAGGCCCGGCGTTGCGCAACGATGACCGCCCAGATAATGGTCAGTGCCGTGGAATAACGGGTTAACTTGAGCAGCCGCAGCAATCTGAAGATCCGCAGGATGCGGAGGTCGATGGAGAACCAGGCGCTGATATAGAAAGGTGCGAAGGCCAGGAAATCGACGATGGCGAGCGGACTCAAAACGTACTTGATGCGTCCGTAAACAGGATGTCCGTAGCCATCCGCCTTGTTTGCGGTACAGGACCAGACACGTAAAACGTACTCAAGGGTAAAGATGGCTACGGAGAGGATCTCAAAACCGATGAAGAAGCCGCTGTAGGCCTGGTTCAGGGAGGGCACCGTTTCCAGAATGATCGCGATCACATTGGCGACGATCAGAGCGATCATGAAAATGTCAAACGCGTAACCGATGCTGTCGCCGGGTACCGATAATTCAAGGGCTTCGTGAATCCCCCGTTTAAGCCGACTGGTCATCTATGCGGTGTATTCGAGATCAAAAATTTACTTTAGTAAAAGAGATATAATTATGGTTCCGAGCTGATCATTATGCACAGGGCAGCCCCATAAAAAAAGGAAAAGCCCGGCGCTCAGGCGCCCGCACATACCGGGGATGCTGCTCATCCCGTTTTCATGGACCGGTCATTACCGGTCAACCCCCGCCCTTTTCTGACTTATCCTCCCCACGCCTGGTCCATTCATCCCAATAGGGGATGGGATGCAGGAGTGCATAGATAAAATCGACGAAGGTGCGGATCTTCGCGGAGAGGAAACTGCGGTGACTGTATACGGCATAGATTGGCCTGTCTGGTGGCTCGAACTTTTCCAGGACAGGTTGCAGGCGTCCGGATTGTATATCCAGCCCCACCATATAATTGGGTAACTGGATCAGGCCGCACCCCTTGATGGCGGCCACCCGCAGTGCATCGCCGACATTGGATTTGAAGGAACCCGAAACCTGTTGTCGATAGGGCGCATTGTTGACGATAAATGCCCATTCATTCAACGGTATGCGTGGTTTATAGATCAGGCAGTTGTGTTTTATGAGGTCCGCCGGCATGGCAGGAATACCGTATTCCTGCAGATATTCCGGGGCGCCGCAGACCACCGAGCGCGCCGAGGCCAGCTTCCGGGCAACAAGGCTGGAATCTCCCAGTTCGCCGACGTGGATGGCCAGATCCATACCCGAGCCGGCGAGATCGGATACTTTATCGGTCAGGGTCATATCAACAGCGACGTCCGGGTATTTCTTTTTGTAAGCGGCGATGACACGGGAGAGATGGAAGGCCCCGAAGGAGGGTTGCGCCAGGATCTTCAGTATGCCGCGCGGTTCGGAATTGAGCTGTGTAATGGCCAATTCCGTTTCATCGATTTCTGAAAGGATGGCCGTCACCCGCTCCTGGTAGTTCATCCCCGCCTCGGTCAGGCTCAGATGCCGGGTGGTCCGGTTAAAGAGGCGTACCGCCAGGTCATTCTCCAGATTCTTGATATGCTTGGACGCCATCGCCCTGGAAATACCCAATGCCTGCGCGGCGGCTGAAAAGCTGCCGAGCCTGGCCACTGAGGAAAATACCTTCATACTCTCCAGTTTGTCCAAAATTCCCTCCTTTAATATCTCTTAATAGGAAACAATATATCAATAAATGAGTTATTGTAAACATTTATTGGGGGCCTTATAGTGTGTACATCACATTTTCCTCTATGCCTGGTGCGTAGAGATGTGCAACGAAATTGAATCCAAATCCATACTGAAGGTGATTACATCATGAAACTATTAAAACCCATCCTTGCACTCCTGTGCGCCCTTACCTTTATGCCCACTGTTTCAGCGGAGATGAATGAAACGGCGGCGATTCTGGCGCTCGGCTTCCACTGGGGCGCGACCTTTGATGCCGGTCAGATGCCGGCACTACTTAATATGTATACCGGGAATGCCGTCATCATCCCGCCCAGCAGTGAAATTCTGGCTGACCCGGCGGCGATTCAATCCTATTGGGGTAAATTGAAATCGATTGGCATGAGCGACTACCGGATCGACACTATCGATATCCGTATCGACGGCGATGTGGCTTATCAACTGGCGCTCTGGCAAGCGTCCCTCACGGCCGGGGACGGGAAGGTCATCCACCTCGACGGCAACATGACCAACGTCCTGCAACGCCAGGCGGATGGCAGTTGGAAGATACAACTGCAGAGCTGGAACTAATCCCCGCCGGAGCCACTGATGCTGTGAACACAGGGATGTGTACACTGTGGGCAGGACAGTTACATCAGATGGGTCTGCAAAAAGGCGAGCACCTTGATCCAGGCATCCTCGCTTTGCGCCTCACGATAGCGTTCCGCGTTGGCAAAGTCCTGAAAGGCATGACCGGCGCCGTCATAACGATGAAAGGTATGCGCCACGCCGGCCCGGGTCAGGGCAGCGCTGTAATCATCCACATCTGCCGGTGCAGGGTTTTGATCGTCATTGCCGAAAAAACCGATAACCGGGCAGTGAATATCAGCCGCCAAATCGATAGGGGGCGGGTTCCCCTCCCCCATGGCAAGTTTCACCCGCCCTCCATAAAACATCGCAAAGGCCTTGAACGCCGGGATATGGCACGCACCCAACCAGGCGACACGCCCGCCCCAGCAATGGCCGATGACAGCAAGCGCCCCGCTGTTTACATCGCGGCGCTTGTCCAGCAGTTGAAAGGCGGCCTTGATATCATCCACCATGCGGTCATCGCGGCTCTGTTCACGTTTCAACTGCATCTCCGCTTCCTTCGGCCACCAGTGAAAGATAAACGGGACCGCTACAAAATAGCCGTTCTGCGCGTAACGCTCCGCCGTGCCCAGGGTAAACCTGTCATTCTCTATACCGGTATGCCCGATCGGAATATGCTGGGCCAGAACAATGCCCGGGTGCGGTCCCGCGCCGTCCGGTTTGAACAGAAATACCTCCATCGGGCTTCCCCTGACGGTTACGGTCTCTATCGTATGGCTGTTCACACTGATGCCCGCACATGCCTGACTGGATTGTGGTGATGACGCGTTGGCGCTCTAAATGGCCCCATCATCCCCATACGCTAAACGTAAAGTAGATATAGGCGACGTAGACAGATGCCAATCCGGAAATGGCGAAACGGCCGGTTGCGGACCGATGGCGCCGCAACAATACAATGCAGCAGATGATAACGGCAAGGGCTTCCATCGGTCCCATGATATTTCCAAAATAGGCAGGATCCCAGTAAGAAGCGGGACTCTCGAATCGCCAGTTCGAGAATGGAAAGAGATGGCGATGGGCATCGCTGTGATGGAGCGGAAAGTCAAATGCAATATGCAGCAGCATACTGCCTAACAGATACAGAAACACCCTGGATTTCGCCAACCAGGCCCCGATCAACCCCAAGCCGATAAGCGGCACGGAATGAAACAGATCGAACAGGTTCTGCCAGAGCGGATGAAAATAGGACTCGTGCCAAATCACTTTTTCAGGAGTGCCCCGTATCACCTTCTCCACAAAATAGAAGATAAACATGGGAATATCAGGCAAAACAGAGCCCAGAACGACCGGTATCACATATTTGCCTGAAGCTTTTCGTCCCAGCACGACCAGATTTACGAAGGTATGTGCCGGTGTATTCATTTCCCTGTCATGTGTCTGCAGACACCGGCGCAGTCTCCACCGTTTTGCGTATTTTGATCTCCAGACAGGATTCGCAATAACAGGTCTTGTCAGTTCCTGCCTCCGGAACCGGCAGGACATTGGGAAGATGCATACACCAGCAATCTTTCCCGCCATTGGTGATAGCGCAATTTACTAAAGAGCCACAAGCAGGACACTCTTCGAGGATTACCTTATTCTTATCAGGTTTCGTCATTACGGCTCCATTTACCCTTGAAAAGGCGGGATGTGGCTATTATAGCGCCGGCCCGGTCATCAGGACAGTTCAGCGACACTCGAATATTATACAACGGCAACAGTATGATGGTTGCGCTGTGCGGCAGTGAAGCGATCAAGGAGGTGAAGCAGACCGGCAGGATGAGTTGCCGATAGGTTTGCAGCATGATTTTATCGTCAATGCATCACTTACGGCATCCGCTCTTCCCTGATCCCATGGAAGTATCAATCAAACGGGTGCTGCAGAATGATCGTCTCCGTCCGGTCCGCTCCGGTCGAGACGATATCGATGGGTATACCGCAAATCGTCTCAATTTGTTTCAAGTAATTTCGCGCATTCTCCGGTAATTTATTAAAGTTCTTGATCCCGATTGTGGAGGCCTGCCATCCCGGAACTTCCTCATACACCGGTTCGCATTCAGCAAAACCGTCTGCACCGGCAGGCGGCACCGATCGGATTTCACCATTGACGCGATAACCGGTACATATCCGGATAGACTCCAGCTCGTCCAGAACATCGAGTTTAGTAATACACAGCCCCGAAATACTGTTGATCCGGGCCGAGCGTTTTGTCGCCACGGCATCGAACCAGCCGCAACGCCGGGCTCGGCCTGTGGTGGAACCGAATTCTTCACCCCGCTCGGCGAGATGCTTTCCCGTGGCATCGGACAGCTCTGTGGGGAATGGCCCTGAGCCGACACGGGTTGTATAGGCCTTGGTAATCCCCAGAACATAATCGAAATCCATCAGGCCCATACCTGTTCCCGTTGCCGCATTACCCGAAGTTGTATTCGAGGAGGTGACGTAGGGATAGGTGCCGTGATCGATATCCAGAAACATCCCCTGTGCTCCTTCAAACAGAATATCGCCACCATTGCGATGAATCTGATGCAGGAGCCCGGATACATCTGTTATCAACGGTATGATAGTTTCGGAGAGCACCATTGACTGTTCCAGGACCTCCTGGAAATCCACCGGCCCGGTTTTATAATAATGTTGCAACATAAAGTTGTGATAATCGAGGACCTCACGCAATTTTTCCGCGAACCGTTCGCGATGCCGTAGATCGCCCACGCGCAATGCCCGGCGCGCTACCTTGTCTTCATAAGCCGGGCCGATTCCTCTGCCGGTTGTCCCTATTGCGCCTTCACCACGGCTCTTCTCCCTTGCCAGGTCAAGGTTTACATGATACGGAAGGATAAGTACGCAGGCCTCACTGATATGAAGACGTTCTTTCGCCGGGACGCCATTGCGCTCAAGCATTTCCAGCTCTTCCAGTAATGCGACAGGACTCAGGACTACTCCGTTTCCAATCAGACACTGCACGTTGTCATGGAGTATTCCGGAAGGGATCAGATGCAGGATGGTTTTTTCACCATCGATGACTACGGTATGTCCGGCATTATGTCCACCTTGAAAACGGGCAACCGCCACAACACGTTCCGTCAACAGATCGACAATCTTGCCCTTGCCTTCATCCCCCCACTGGGTACCGATTACGACGACATTTTTAGCCATACCGCTACCTGTGAACTGGAAGTATGAACAACCCGGCCGCAAGCGACCGGGTTTCAGTGTCATGGTTATTCATATCTTTATCGCTATCCAACTCAGGTGTAAGCCACCGGGGTTTTCGTTAGTTATTTTTATGCGCAGGACAATATAATTCACCACAGAGACACAGACGCCTACATGGACGCAGGTGGTACGACCCCATGGATGGGGGAGGTAGAATTGCGCCTGGAGCAGCAATCGAGACAATGTCAGGAACATATTGTCGAGGACACAGAGATTTTAACTTTTATTATCTCTGTGTCCTCTGTGTCTCTGTGGTGAATCAAATATTTACACTTTTTTTACCTTCCATATACCTTGCACCAGCACCAGTTCCCGATCGCAGGCCATCTGTTTTGCGCATTCTTCCTGCCCTGCTAATTCGTAAATAACTATCTCTCCTTGCTGGCGCAAGTCTTCAACAGCCTTATGCAGACCCGGTACATCCGAAGCGGGGGCAAAAATAGCTTTACGCTTCTCTTGCATACTTGCATTGAGATCCAGCAATTTTTTTATATCGGTGCTGAAACCGGTTGCCGGACGTGATCGTCCAAAGGCACGTCCGATATCATCATAGCGGCCGCCAAATGCAACTCCCTGCCCCTGGCCGGGTATATACGCCGTGAACATCATACCGGTGTGGTAGCGATAGCCACGTAATTCGGCCAGATCGAAGTAGAGTGGTGCATGCTTTAGCTGGCGCAGGGTCAGATCAGCGATGTTTTGCAGATCCTCTATACCGCGCAGCACGTCATCACCCGCGCTGGCCAGAAGCCGCCGTGCGTCATCAAGAATACCGATATCACCGTTGAGTTCGGTTAAACCCAGCAACAGTTCCGCTACCTCCGATGGGATGGCCCAGTCATCAATGATCTTCTCAAGTTCAAACGCCGCCTTTCTCTGTAGTGCATCAAACAAGAGCAACTCCTGATCGGCGGTAATCTTCAGTTTGTTTGAAAGCCCACGGTAAATGCCAACGTGGCCGAGATCTACATGCACATTTCGTAAACCGGATAACTGCATGGCCTTTAACATCAGCGATAATATTTCCGCGTCACTTTCTACGCCCTTATGGCCAAACAACTCCGCACCTATTTGCAATGGAATGCGAGTACCGCCCTGTCCGATCGGCCGGGTATGTACTACGGGACCCAGATAACAAAGCCGGGCAGGAGTATTCCGTTTCAAATTGTGCACATCAATGCGCGCCACTTGTGGTGTTGTATCTGCGCGTATTCCCATCATCCTCCCCGTTAATTGATCGGTGATCTTGAATGTCTGCAGATCAAGATCTTCACCACTACCGGTCAGAAGTGAATCGAGATACTCAATCAGTGGCGGGATAACAAGTTCATAACCCCAACCGGTAAACAGATCGACAAGTGTGCGGCACAGTTTATCAAGTTGTGCCGCATGCGGTGGCAGTACTTCATCGATACCTTCAGGCAGGAGCCAGCGATTTCTTTTATGCATAATAATCAGCGCACAAAATAGAGCAATACAAGACCTGATAACATGCTACTGAGACCAATAAATCTCAGCGAGGCATTATCCAGTTGCACAGCCATCATGAACATCTTGCGCAAGCCATCAGGATTAATGAACGGCATAATACCTTCCAGGATAAAAACCAGGGCAACAGCAGTCAGGAAATCAACTAACATAAAAAAGGAGAAGATTTGAAGCTGAAAATAAAAGAAAAGGTATCTTTATGACCTCTTTCCAGTTTATTGCTGGTTTTTATTTGCCTTTGGAATGATTGAAATATTTGAAAAAATCGGAATCCGGTTGGAGCACCAGGATATCACTCTTCTTGCTGAAACTGTTTTGATAGGCACTCAGACTTCGATAAAATCCATAGAATTCTTCATTTTTTCCATAGGCCGCCGCATAGATCTCGGTCGCCTGGGCATCGCCTTCACCACGAATTGTTTGGGCGTCACGATAGGCATTCGCCAGTATTACCTCACGTTCACGATCGGACTTGGCCCTGATCCGCTCCGCCGCCTCCGCACCACGGGCGCGGAAACCCTTGGCCACCCGCAAGCGCTCGGCGCGCATGCGGTCAAAGACTGAATTGCTGACTTCTTCCGGCAGGTCAATCCTCTTGGTACGCACATCAACGACGGTAATCCCGAGTTCATCAGGTAATGTTGATGTTGTTTTCGTGACAATATTCATTATTTCGTCGCGTTCTCCTGCCACGACTTGCTGCACGGTGCGTTTGCCAAACTCATCACGAAGCGCACTATTTATTCTCTGGCCAAGCAGCGTGTTGGCATAGGCAACATCGCCACCACTGGTCACCTGATAGAATTTCTCCACATTCGAGATGCGCCACTTTGCATAGTAATCGACGATGACATCCTTTTTCTCGGAAGTTAAAAAACGCTGGGGTTCCTGGTCAAGATTTAACAAGCGGATATCGAATTTCCGGATGGTATTGACCCATGGAAATTTAACATGTAAGCCGGCCCTATAATCGGACCGGCTAATCTCGCCAAATCGAAAAACAATAGCCTGCTCCCATTGTTGTACCTGAAAAAGGGAGAAGTACCCCAGAATAAAGGCCCCGGCGATGACAAGGGGAACGACGGTTCGTGTAAACATATTATCTCGCCCTCCGGGATCTGCTGCTTTGCTGTCTGCCAATATCCTGTGTTGCCGGCGATGAAACGCCGGGGTTTAGTGAGCGTGGCACACTCAGAGACCGGCCACTGTTGGAGTTGCCAATCAGGCGATCGATAGGGAGATATATGAGACTGTTATTACCCTTGGCATCAATCAGGACCTTGCCGGTCTTGCTTAACACGGACTCCATGGCGTCCAGATACAGACGCTGGCGGGTAACTGCCGGTGCGCGTTCATATTCTGTTAACAGCTGATTGAAGCGGGATGCATCGCCTTCCGCACGGGCAATAACTCTTGCCTTGTAGCCATTGGCTTCTTCCGAGATACGCGCCGCTGCACCACGCGCTTTTGGAATAATATCGTTCTGATAGGCCTGAGCCTCATTTACCAGACGTTGCTCATCCTCGCGGGATTTGATGGCATCATCGAAGGCTGCCTTGACTTGATCCGGCGGTTTGGCCGGTTGCATTTCGACTGCCGAGATGAGGATGCCTACCTTGTAATCATCCAGGGTTTGCTGGATGACCTCGAGCTGTTGCTGTGCGATCTCACTCCTGCCTTGCGTCAGCACATAATCCAGTTTACTCTTGCCGATCACTTCACGTACTGCACTCTCGGTCACCTGACGCAGCGTGGCCTGGGGGTCGTCAACGCTAAACAGGTAATTGGCGGGATCCTTGATCTTCCACTGGATAGCCATCTCAACATTCACGATATTTTCGTCCTGGGTCAGCATGTGCGCCTTGTGAGTCAACGGCCGCACCTGTTCCACATTGACCTTCATGACATTTTCTATCGGTCTTGGGAAGCGGACATTTAAACCCGGTTGCCAGGTTTTGGAATAGGCGCCAAAGCGTAACACAACACCCCGCTCCTGGGTGTCGATAAAGTACACCATATCGGAGGCGGCAACGGCTGCCGCAATCAGGAGAATCAGGACCCAGAACATGGACGAATTACCGCGGCCCATACCGCCCGGCTTGCTGCCGAACAACCCCCCCAGCCCTTTCTGCATTTTACGTACGATTTCGTCAAGGTCCGGAGGGCCTTCACCGTTACCACGATTGCCCCAGGGGTCTTTGCCTTTATTGCCGCCAGGTGGTTCATTCCAGCCCATTCACATCACTCCCGTCAAAATACAAAATACTCAGAAACGAAAAGACAAATACAGATGATTTTACTATCACAACTCATTCAAACCCGGTAATGGTATCACAAAGAGGTTATCAAGCTACTGTAACACAGTCTGATCGATACCGTAATCGCGACAGAGCTTCTGCAGGGAAGACGAATCAATGGTGACCCGCATCACCCAACTGCCTGAATCATCCAGGTGCTCTTCGTAAACCTCCCCTGTCCGGAACAATTCAGCACGCAGTTTGCTGGCCGTAGTCGGCAGGCGCAGAATATAAAGCCGGCGGGCCGGGGCCAGGCAGTGATCAATCACCCTGTACAGTTCGTTGATACCTTCACCGGTCCTGGCGGATAGCCAAACACGGGGAATCGCCCCGTTGGATTGCTCCTGCCGGGCGGCCATGTCGGGTTTCCGATCCAGCTTGTTGAATACCAGGATCTGCGGGACAGCAGCCGCACCAATCTCCTCAATCACGGCATTGACCTGTTCGATATGGGCATGCCGTTGCTCATCATTGACATCGATCACGTGCAACAGCAGGTCCGCTTCCCTGATTTCCTCGAGTGTCGCATGGAAGGCATCGATTAAATCATGGGGAATATGCCGGATAAAACCCACCGTATCACTCAGTACCGCCTGCTTCCCCGGCGCAATCTCGACTCTGCGCAGGGTCGTATCCAGAGTCGCAAAAAGCTTGTTGGCGACAAAAGCCTCTGCTCCCGTCATCCTGTTGAAGAGGGTGGATTTCCCGGCATTGGTGTACCCAATCAACGAAATAACCGGTGTGGCCGTGCGTCTTCGCAGACGTCTGCCCTGCTGGCGCCGGCGTTTGACTTTTAACAAACGGCTATTGATGGATTTAATCCGTTTACTAATCAGGCGCCGGTCCGTCTCAAGCTGGGTTTCACCAGGACCCCGCAGACCGATCCCGCCCTTTTGCCGTTCCAGGTGCGACCAGCCCCGTACCAGACGGGTAGACAGGTGTTGTAGCTGGGCGAGTTCCACCTGCAGTTTCCCTTCATAACTGCGCGCCCGCTGGGCAAATATATCGAGTATCAATCCGACCCGATCGATGACGCGGCAACCGCATTCATGTTCCAGATTACGCTCCTGTGCAGGAGTCAGTGCATGATTGAATATGACTACATCGGCATGCAGTGCCGCGACCTGGTCCCTGATTTCAGCCACCTTGCCACGGCCCACGAAATATTTAGCACCGGGCAGGTTACGGCTACCGGTAAGCGTTACCTGTCTTTGCAGGCCGGAGGAGCCGGCGAGTTGAAGAAACTCGTCAAGCTCCTCGCTGAATTGCGCGTCGCGGAAATCGATATGGACCAGGACAGCGGTTTCCCCGCCTGCTACTGCTTCGTTCAAATTAATTAACCGGCCAGAGATCAGGAATCTCCGGAATCCTCATCGATTCTTGGCAATTTGACGTTGCGGGCCGGGACAATGGTTGATATAGCATGTTTATAGACCAGTTGACTCACTGAATTCTTGAGTAATAACACAAACTGGTCAAAAGATTCCACCTGCCCCTGTAATTTGATGCCATTTACTAAATATACCGAAACCGGGATCCGTTCCTTCCGTAAGGTATTGAGGAATGGGTCTTGTAGTGAATGCCCCTTGCTCATAGCTTATCTCCTTCTTATTCTCGTCTTGTCATTATTATCAGGTATTCCACTTGCCGGGTTACCAGATCTCTAGTCACTAAGTATATGACACTCTGACCGGGAATTCGGGTTATTCCAACATAAATTTCAGTATGTTATCTAATAGATCCGGGCTGGTGCCGTCAAACCAGCGGCATCTCTGCTCCGACCTCAGCCAGGTCATCTGCCGCTTTGCCAGTTGCTGCGTTGCAATAATCGACTGCTGCACCATTTTCCGATAAGCAACCCTGCCCTCAAGATAGCGCCATACCTGGCGATAGCCAACCAAGCGCATGGATGGCAGCGAGGCGGTGATATCGTCTCTTTCGTACAACACTCTGACTTCACCGACGAGACCGAGTTCAATCATTTGCATAAATCGGCGTCTTACCTGCTCCTGCATCACGTGCCGCCCGGCAGGGGCGATGATGATCTTCTTCGGCGCGTCAGGCAGGGAGGAGTTCCTTCCCTGCGCCAACAGACTGGACAAAGATTGACCGGTAATTGCATGCACCTCCAGGGCGCGCTGAATCCGTTGTGTATCCGCCGGATGAATGCGCGCTGCTGATTCGGGATCTACGCCGGCCAGCCGCGCATGCATCCCCCGCCAACCCACTTTTCCGGCCTCACGGTCCAGCCGCGCACGGATGACGGGATCGGCCGCAGGTAACGGAGAAATACCCTGCTCCAGGGAACGAAAATAGAGACCGGTGCCACCAACAAGCAAAGGGATCTTCTGCCGGGCCCGGGCCTGCTCTATAGCAGCCAGTGCATCATGGCAGAATCTCCCTGCCGAATAACTCTCCGCCGGGTCGCAGATGTCAATGAGCCGGTGCGGCGCTTGCTGCAGGATATGCGGAGCCGGTTTGGCGGTACCGATATCCATGCCACGGTAAACCATGGCGGAGTCGACACTGATGATCTCAACCGGAAGGCGTTGATGTAACGCCACGGCCATCGCCGTCTTGCCGCTGGCCGTCGGTCCCATGAGGAAAACGACTGGTAGGGAAGATTCCATTGTTTACTTATCAAGCGCTACGACTTAACTAATGCTTCCAGGTTGTGGATGTCCAGACTACGCCAGATGCCGGAGCAGTCTCTGGAATTAACGTCAATGCCCGTCCCCGCCAGGGAACGCAACAGCTCCTGCATTTCAGCCAAACTCATGCATTCACCGGCTGCATCGCAGGCGTGTTGCTCCATAACGGCAATGAGTGCGTCCTGCAATGATTCATCCGTGCCGGATCCATTTTCCAGTACCCCCAGAACATCCCTGATTAAGGCCTGAATATCCGCATCCGGGAGTAATGCCGGGATGCTGCGAACCATGACCGATGTCGGTGAAATGCGCTGCAGGATCAACCCATAGGTGCTCAGAAGTGACGCATGCTGTTCCACGCATCCCCCCTCCACTTCTGAAACAGTGAGGCTGACCGGCACCAATAACGGCCGCTGCCGGACGCTCTCGCCCCTCCTGGCGGACTGCATGCGGGTGCGGACGATGCATCGCCTGGCGGCCTGGCCGTCCACCAGTAACAGTGTATTCTCCCGCTCCGCCAGAATGAAACGTCCACACAGAGAGGCGATTGGCCACCCCAAGCGGGGCTTCTCCGATACGCTATGCGCAGTTCCAGTTCTCCCTGCTGACGCTGCATAAACTAACGATGTTTCTCTGAAATTCCGCCCCGTGCCGGCAGACGATGTGTGATCCACACTACCCGGGTGCTCAGGGACATCTTCAAGCTGCTGCGGCTCACCCACACCCTGAAAGCTATGCTTGCCTTCATTCAGGCTGTTGCAGACAGATGCATAGATGAAGTCATGAACGTTGCGTGCCTCTTTGAAACGTACCTCGTGTTTCGTCGGATGTACGTTGACATCGGTCAGCGCCGCATCCATTTCCAGATACAGGAGATAGGAGGCGTGGCGGCCGGCTGCTATCTCATCCTCGAAAGCCAAACGTATGGCATGGTTCAAGCGCTTGTCCCGGACGACTCTGCCGTTCACATAGAAATATTGCCGATCGGTCTGGCTGCGCGACAGGCCGGCACCGCCCAACCAACCCCACAGACGCATTCCGTCCACCGTAAAATCCAGCTCCATTGCCTGACGCCTGAAAGCCCGGCCCATAATGCTTGTCACACGCGCATGCGTATCCCCGGCAGAAGCCCGGCAGGATAATACCTGCTTGGCGTTATGGCACAGGCGTATGCCGACCTCGTAACGGCTGAGCACGAGGCGTTTAACCATTTCCAGTATATGCAGAAATTCAGTCCGTTCAGTACGCAGAAATTTCCTTCTTGCGGGCGTGGTGTGGAACAGGTTCTTGACTTCAACGCTTGTGCCGACGGGATGGGCTGCCGGAGCATGGACACTATCGCCGCTCACAGGGTCGACGCTCAGGCTCCAGGCCTGATCGATCCCGGCCCTGCGGGAAGTCAGTTTGAATTGGGCTATGGAAGCAATACTGGACAGGGCTTCGCCACGAAATCCAAGGCTGCCGATGCGATACAGATCGGCCTGATGCAGCAGCTTGCTGGTCGCATGACTCTCCAGCGCCAGAGAGAGGTCATCGGGGTGAATGCCGTAGCCATTGTCCAGCACGCGTATGAGTTGAACCCCACCCTTGTGCACATCGATATCGATGGCTGTTGCTCCTGCGTCAAGGCTGTTTTCGAGCAGCTCCTTGACGACCGAAGCCGGCCGTTCAATGACCTCGCCGGCGGCTATCTGGTTGGCCAGCGCTTGTGGAAGTTTATGGATGCGGGCGGGTGATCCGGTACCTGGCATGACGTCTATAATACGTGAGCCGCCGCCTTGTTAGTAGTTGGTTGTTCACCGTGCAAACAGGCTTGTAACCTTTTCAGAGGCGCCCATTATTTATCACCATGAAGCGCTGAAGATTCGCTGTTATCTACCTGGCAATCAAACAGATCGCCGGGTTAATGAACGTGTCTCTATCCGCCACTGCCTGCAGGGATGGTCAACACCTGACCTACCTGCAACAAATCACCCTTGATACCATTCATGTTACGCAAACTCTGCAGGCTGACCTGGTAGCGTTGGGCGATCGTAGAGAGCGTATCCCCATAACTGATTACATGCTTGCGTGCCGCGAGAATAGTACCCTCCGGCGCATGATCATAGAAGTAAGCACGCAGGCCCTTCAATATCGCCCTGGCCACTTTGGCCTGATGTCCGGGATTGCGAAGATTCCGCTCTTCTATTGGATTCGATATATAAGCAGTTTCGACCAGTATGGAAGGAATGTCCGGGGACTTGAGGACGGCAAAACCGGCGGCCTGTACCTTGCGTTTATGTGCCGCACCAACCTGCTTGAGTCCGTCCAACACCCGTTCTGCAACGTCAATACTCGCTTCCAGACTGGCCGTCTGCGACAGATCAAGCAACACCGAAGCCAGCACATCATCCTTATCTTCCAGGCTGACACCGCCGATCAGGTCAGAAGCGTTCTCCTGTTCCGCCAGCCACCGGGCCTGTTCACTGCTGGCGCCTTTTTTTGACAGGATGTAAACGGATGAGCCATGCACGTCCGGATCCCTGAAGGCATCGGCATGAATGGACACAAACATATCAGCCTTGTATTTCCTGGCCTTTTTAATGCGTTTGCGTAAACGCAGAAAGTAATCTCCCTTCCTGATCAGCACTGCATGCATCCCGCGCTCATTATCGATAAGTTTTTTGAGTCTCCTGGCCACCTGGAGTACCACGGTCTTTTCAAGGGTACCATGCGGGCCTCTGGCGCCCGGATCTTCACCACCATGCCCCGCATCGATGGCAATGACCAAATCCCGCATTTTATCCAGGGGACGGTCCGTCTCCAGCAGTTCGGCCTGCGCCTGCTGTTCCGCCTCGGTATCGAATACATCAACAACCAGGCGATGGCCATAATTCCTGTTGGGTTTGAGCTGGAAGCTCCTGGTGCGTGAATATTTCTTCAGATCGATAACGATACGCAGATCGTCCTCATTCCGCCGGGCGGCGCGCAAACGCTGTAAATACCTGTCCCTGGCCAACGGCTGAGTCAAGGCAGATACGGCGTCGGCATCTTCAATATCGATCACTAAGCGGTAGGGATCGGCCAACATGCTCGTTTGATAGTTCACGGTTGCGCTGACGTCGAACACGACCCGGGTGCTGTCCGGTGCGGACCAGATACGAATATTTTTAACCTGTACCGATTGCGCCCAAAGGGAGGGGGCGATGCAGATAAAAATCAGGCCCGGCAATAAACGTATGAGTAGCGTCATCAATCCATCAAAACCAGTTGTAGTTTAATGTTATAAGGATAGTTTCAATTTTTTTTTAGAAAATCAAGCTATGCTACTGTTTTACATGATTTTAATAGTTCAATAGTAATATAGAACCCGATTGAAAATCAACCCCGGTGGCGGAAATAATAGTTTATAAATCAATAAGGTGAGGGTTTATGTGGGCAATCGGAGGTGGTTCAGCATGGCCTCGCCCCGGGATGTTACCGCCTGCAAGGTGACGTGCCGTTTTCTCTTCCGGCCGGTGATGACCAGCATGACATCGGGGTCTCCCAACTGCTCAAGCGCCTTTTCCGGCCATTCGATCAGGCAGATGCCGGCGTCATCCATATAATCCCTGAAACCGATGGACTCCAGTTCCAGCGGATCATGCATGCGGTAGAGGTCAAAGTGATAGACCTGCCCCCTTGCCAGCCGATAGGACTCCACCAGGGAATAGGTCGGACTCTTGACCTTTTCCTGGTAATCCATTCCCCGCAGAAATCCCCGCACAAAGGTGGTCTTGCCTGAGCCAAGTGCCCCTTGCAGGTAGATCCTGCCGCCGGGAGGACAGCACCCGGCGAACCGGTGGCCAAGCCGCTGCATGGCCCCGGCATCCGCTATCGTGAGTTGCCTCTGCAACACAGCTACTCCTCATGGATTGGCTAGCCGGCGTAACCAGGGCATGAGATCGGTGGCAAGCATGCCGCGCTCGCCTTCAGCAGCAACCTTATCGGCCGCAGCGGCATGCACACACACCCCCAGGCGCGCGGCCTCGCCCGCCTGGAATCCCTGCGCGAGAAAGCCGGCGATGACACCGGTCAGGACATCGCCCATGCCTCCTGTCGCCATACCCGGATTGCCGGCGCTGCACACCGACAGAGCACCCTCATCATCGGCAATCACCGTGCCGCTGCCCTTTAATACGATGACGCCGCCAAACTTTTTCTGTAAGGCCCTGGCCGACTTGAACCGGTCGGCCTGGACTTCGGCACTGCTCGAACCCAACAGGCGCGCCGCTTCGCCCGGATGGGGGGTCAGGATCCACTGTTCCGAACGGGACGGATCCCTGGCAATCAGATTCAGGGCATCGGCATCAGCGACGATGGGCAGTTTACTTTCCAGCACGCGTGCTAACAGCGCCATGCCCCAGGCGTGTTGGCCCAATCCCGGTCCGATGGCTATCACCGTGGCGCGCTCAAGCAATGGATTCAAATCCACCGCAGCAGTCACACCGTGGGACATCACTTCCGGCATGGCCAGGGGAATCGCGGCGGCATGTTGCGGCCGTGTAGCGACACTCACCAACCCGGCCCCCACCCTGGCGGCTGCCTTGCCGGCCATCAGCGCGGCGCCTGCAAATCCGTAATCACCACCTATGATCAAGACGTGTCCGTAGTCGCCCTTATGGCCGGTACGCGATCGCCTTGCCAGCAACCGGTCGATGTAGTCTGCATCGATCCGTTGTGCGGAACGAGACACCGCAAGATAGATATCCCCGGGGACATCGAGATCGGAAAACAGCACTTTGCCGCAGCACTCGGCCCCCTGTCCGGTAAACAGGCCCTGTTTCAAACCAATGAAGGTGAGCGTTATATCGGCCTTCACCGCAGTCCCCATAATGCGGCCCGTGTCGGCATGCAATCCGGAAGGGATATCGATGGAAAAGACGGCCTTGCCGGAACGATTAATCGCCTCAATGGCCCCGGCGTAATCACCGCTGACTTTCCGGTCCAGACCGGTCCCCAGTATGGCATCGACGATGACATCCCTATCCGTTAAACAGCCTTCTGAAAATACCTCACAGACCGCGCCGCTTTCGATCAGCCTGGCAGCGGCCGTCTTTGCATCGCCCTGCAAGCGGGCAGGATCAGTCAGGGTTAATACCTGTACGGTGTAACCGCTTGCAAGCGCCAGTCTCGCCAGGATATAACCATCACCGGCATTATTGCCGCCGGCGCAGATCACAGCCAGGCGTTTCGTATTCGGCCAGGCGGTCTGGAACAACGCCCATGCCGCCTGTCCGGCGCGTTCCATCAGATCGATGGAGGCGATGCCGTATTCCTCGATGGCAATGCGGTCCAGTTCCCGGACCTGTGCCGCCTGATATAACGAAGTTGGCAAAGGGGACATGAGCACTCAGATAGTCAGATATCTGTTCCGATAGAATTTCAATTCGTCGATGGAGTCTCGAATGTCTTCCAGGGCCAGATGAGTGGATTTTTTTGTGATCTTTTCGTCATCACCGGCCCAGCGGTTCACCAGTATCTTCAAGGTGCTCACATCCAGATTGCGGTAATGGAAATAGGCCTCCAGAGCGGGCATTCTGCGGGCCAAAAAGCGCCTGTCCTGACAGATACTGTTTCCACACATCGGTGAAACATCTGCAGGAACGAACTTTTTCACAAATTCCAGGGTCAGACGCTCCGCCTCAGCGGTCGTGAATGCACTGTTCCGGACCCTCTCCAGCAGACCTGATGCTGCATGGGTCCTCCTGTTCCATTCATCCATGCCGTTGAGGACGGCTTCGTCCGTATATATTGCGATAACAGGCCCCTCTTCCAAAATATCGAGCTGGCTGTCGGTAATGATCGTGGCAATCTCGATAATAGTATCGTTCATCGAATCGAGACCGGTCATCTCAAGGTCAATCCAGATAAGATTATCAGTTGATGGTGTCATAACGTTGAGACAGGAAAGCGAACGGGCGCTATCATTCTAACCCTGAACCAGAGTTGTCGCGAAACACGGCATTCTCATAGCGAGCCATGACGTAATTATACAATGAATGTTTTGACACTGATTTTCCTCCTGGCGATCATCCTGAGTGTATCAATCCAGTGGTATCTCATCCAGCGCCACATCAGCCATATTCATGCCCACACAAACGAAGTACCCGATGCCTTTCGCGACAGGATCCCGTTGCACGCCCACCAGAAAGCCGCCCGTTATACCCAGGCAAAAGTCCGGACCGGGCTCATCGAGTTTATCATCGGATTCTGTCTGCTGATCGCCTGGACGCTGGCCGGCGCCCTGCAATTCATGGATGAATTCTGGCGGAAATTCGGCATGGGGGAGATATTGACCGGTGTCGCTTTTATCCTCTCTGTTACGCTCATCTCATCCCTGCTCGATGTACCTATGTCGATTTATCGCACCTTCGGTCTGGAACAAAAATTCGGTTTCAACAAAACCACAGTGAAGACGTACATTAACGATTTGCTCAAGAACACCCTGCTCCTGCTCCTCATCGGCACCCCAATGATAACGCTTGTGCTCTGGATTATGGCCGAGGCCGGTCCCTTGTGGTGGGGTTACGTATGGCTGACATGGTTCGCATTCAGCCTGTTCATGATGTGGGCTTATCCCGCCTTTATCGCCCCACTGTTTAATAAATTCCGCCCGCTCGAAAACGATGATCTGAAAAAACGCATTGAAAACCTGCTCTCCCGCAATGGCTTTGCCAGTCAAGGTATCTTTGTTATGGACGGCTCAACACGTTCGGCACACGGAAACGCCTATTTCACCGGACTGGGCGCCAACAAACGCATCGTTTTCTTCGATACCTTGATCGATGAGTTGACCCATGATGAGGTCGAGGCTGTTCTGGCGCACGAACTGGGGCATTTCAAGTGTCATCATATAAAAAAACGTATCGTCCTGATGGGAACGGTATTTTTCTTCGGACTGGCAATTCTCGGTTGGCTCATCGATATGCCATGGTTCTATCAAGGGTTGGGGGTAAAGACCCAATCGACCTACATGGCGCTGACCCTGTTCGTCATGATCGCCCCTGTCTTTACCTTTTTTCTGCAACCGCTATTTTCCTGGCTGTCGCGCAAACATGAATTTGAGGCTGATGATTTTGCCGCCAGGCAGGCGCATACGAATCATCTCATTCAGGCACTGGTAAAACTCTACAAGGAAAACGCCAATACCCTGACACCGGACCCCATATATTCAGCCTTCCACGATTCCCACCCTCCCGCGCCGATCCGGATCGCACACCTGTCCGCCAAACTGGCATAAACGCTATATTGAGCAACCGCCAGAGCCTCAACGGACAATTCCGGTTGAAAACCGCGTTGATAAAAAGGCAAGACCCCTCGGCTCACTCTGTTCGCATCGGAATGCCTGTTAAAAGAACTTGTCAAGTATTTTTGGCTCTTCAGCAGAATCTGTGGGTTAACAAGAAAGACTTTTGAA
>JBHHYN010000040.1:0-21118 GCA_046757565.1 Gammaproteobacteria bacterium
CCGAGATTACATAATAAGATCAATAAGTTAGACTTTATGAGCAGACTCTAATTATCTAAAGCCACCGTAATTATTTTCTCCGTCATCAGATAACTACTGATGAGGCCGCCATTTCTGGATCCGGTTATTGCCAAAATCCGTCACGAAAACAGTCCCGTCAGCCGCTACCGCGACGCCCAATGGCCGGTCAAACTGTCCCTGTCCATCCCCTTTCACACCAAAGCTGGACAGAAACGTCCCATCAGGTGAAAATTTCTGGATGCGGTTGTTATAGAAGTCCGTGACAAACACATTTCCGCCCGGACCGATAGCGATGGAACTCACGGTGGTAAACCAGCCATTGAATGGGCCTTTAATATTGATCGCAAACGGTCCGCCCCACTTGCTCAGAAATTGCCCGTCGCCCGAAAATGCCTGGACACGATCATTGTAACCGTCTGCTGCATACAAGGTGCTGTCGGCAGAAACAGCTACATCCGTCGGATAATTAAATTCTCCCGCCCGGATACCGACCTTCCCGGTCGTTCCCCATTGTTCGATAAATTTTCCATCGGCTTGTAAGTGTTGAATGCGCTGATTGTAAAAATCAGCAACAAACAGATCCCCTTTGGGAGCGACAGCAACACCACCCGGGGCATTGAACTGGCCAGGGCCAGCGCCTGCCTGTCCAATAATGCGCCTCGGGGATCCGTCGAGACTGAAGACCTGGATCCGATCATTAAAGTACTCCGGTACAAACAACTCGCCGTCATGAATGCTAAGGTTCATGGGCCGGCCAAGTTGGCCAAAGGCGTCGCCTGTGTGTCCGAATTCGCGTTTGAAGTTGCCGTCGAAATCGAAAACCTGGATACGGCCATTGCGCGAGTCGGCAATGAACACCTCGCCGTTGGCGATGGCAATGCCGGTTGGATCATTAAACTGCCCCACATCTTGACCCATCCCGCCCCAGGCCTTGACAAAGTCATAACCGGGTTGTTTGGCAAACGGGACGAATACAAGCAAGCTAATCGTAAGTAAAAATACGATTACCATCAGAGGAACGCCAATCCATTTAATAAGGGTTTTGCGTTGCATATCGAGTATTCTCAGAAAGCGATCCGGAAACCGGCGCGGACGATGAAGTTATCTTCCAGTGCGGTGCCATTGAGATCCTGGGCGACAGGAACCTGGACGATGGTTTCCAGAATCCATCGCCTGGTCACATACTGAACACCGGGCGAAAGAAAAAATGAAGTGCCGCCTGAGTTTGCATCTTTAGTTCCATTGATTTCATTCTTACCCTGATAGCGTAGATTCGTTTCGAGCACGCCGTAGAGAAATCCCGGCACGCCCTCACCTAGCTCGCGGGGCCAGAGGCGGTATTGCAGCGAAGCATCGAGCGTGGCTTCGTCACCAATCTCGAAATTATTGGCCTTGGTATTGCCCTTGTAGCCCGCCTGAGCGTTGACCTCATAAGCGAGTGTCTGGTAGGTGAGTACGATGCCGCCAAAAGGGTCCCAGGAACCTGAGCCAGATTGCAAGGGAGCGGGCAACGTGCCAAGGCTGTCGCGGTCATCATCGTCGCCTGTCGGCAACTCAATGCCAAGGAAGGGCGCGATGCGGAAGTTGCGGCCCGGGACGTCATGCTGATAGATGGTATAGCGCCCGAACAAGCGGGCGTCGCCGATACCATTAGTCTCCCGCGAAACCCGCTGGTTGCCTGGCGTCGTGACATCCAGCTCCTTGTCGAGATACGGCAGGACACCAAACACTGCGAGATCAGAGTTGATGCCATAACCGAGCACAGAGATGAGGCCGGGGACGCTGAGTTCGCGATCAGCGGCGTTCGGATCATCGGTCGCTTTGCGGTAGAGAAACTGTTCACGCAGCACGAACTCGCCCTCGGCGACCGGCAGCGCTGTGTTAAAGGTCTGCGGAGCCGCCAGGACCGTGGTGGCAAAGCCAGAACCTACGAGCAGACTGAAGCCGATTACGGTGGCCATCCATCGTTTCATTCACTTCTCTCCTTGCGGTTAAACCCGCGCATACTGAACCCGGCTTTATCGACGGCCCGCGCGGCGTCAGCCTGCTTCAGCGTTTTGCCCTCATTCATCGTAATCGTCACCGTACCGTTCTTGATATCGGTCGAGATCGAGTCAACACCCTGAATGCGGCTTAACTGCTTTTCGATGCCATAGGCACAGAAAGGACAGGCCAGTCCATTGACTCCGACTGCATACTGGTCACCGGCAGCGAATAGGGAAGCACTCCAAAGAAGCAGGAATAGGGGCAGTATAATAAGCTTGTTCATCACATCATCTCCTTTAAAAAATCATAATTTGTTTAGCAGTTCCGAAGTAATCCGAATGGGTTAACGCCAATGACTTAAGTAACAGCACAATGACGCTTTGTTCCCGTTGTTTAAAACACTCTGGCCTGCATGTACTGATACCCTACAACCTGGAGTTGACTCCATGTCAAGCCCTTTTTGATAAAAAATTTCTTGTCCTGGCTCACGGTAGGTTACGGGTTAAAAGCGAGGGCACGAAGTCAAGATATGGCTAGCGAAATAAAACAAGTCTCGTCTCACGCAGTTATTCCTCATCTTTACGTGTCGCCACATCTGTGACCAATCCGGCCCAGGGTTTCACATAATTGCTCCTTCCCGAGCGTCGGGTCAACCATTCGGATGATGACGAGTTTTTCCGCGAGTTCACCCGCTACGCTTTCAACACCAGGAAGTGCACCGAGCGCCTCCCGGATCCGTGCCAGGCAACTCTCGCAGTGCATGCTCGGTACCGTTAATGTCACGGTTTTTATTATGCCCTCCCCCTTTTCTGCGACCCGGCCCCGGGGCAGCAGCCGCCCGGCAAAGGAGTTCAGCAACACTGTGGTCACGCTGGCGGCCATGGCGATCATGGCCATTACCGGGTGCACCAGCCCGGTGATGGCGGCGGGCATCCGCTCGGCTCTCGGTATTAAGATCTTCGGCCCGGACCTCGCCACCATCGAGCGGACGGGCGTGGACATCGAACGGGCGTTGCTTGAGGACGAACGTACCAAACCGTATACCCGTAGTGCCTTTGCCGAGCGGGCGACCGGGGGCTACTTCCTCGATTTCAACATCGACCGCAAAGCCGCGGCCCGCTTTGGCCTGAACATTGGCGACATCCAGGATGTCATCGAGGCCGCTATGGGCGGCGCGAAGGTAAGTGAAACCGTTGAAGGGCGGGAGCGCTACGGCATACTAGTGCGCTATGCGCGCGAATATCGCGACAACATCGAAGCCCTCGAGCGTGTGTTTGTCATCACCTCAACCGGCGCACAGATCCCCATCACCCAGGCCGCCGATATCCACTTTCGTACCGGTCCGCCGGCACTCAGGAACGAAGACGGTCAATTGGTCAGCTTTGTATTCGTTGATGTGAACGATGACATCGGCATTGCCGATTACGTTGACCTGGCACGCGGAGTCGTGGCTGACAAGGTCAGTATCACGCCCGGTTAGCGCATTGACTGGGCCGGTCAGTTTACCTACTTCGAACGGGCCAAAGCACGGCTTTCTGTTCTGGTGCCACTGACGATTTTCGTCATCTTCTTCATGCTCTACATGCACCGCAAATCCATAACCGAGACGCTGGTGGTGATGACGGCGCTGCCGTTCTCGCTCATCGGCAGCATCTGGCTGTTGGCCGCGCTTGGTTACAACCTGAGTGTGGCCGTGGCGGTCGGCATGATCGCGGTCGCGGGTCTCGCGGTCGAGTTGGGTCTCTTGATGATGCTGTATCTGGATCTCGCGTGGCGGAAGCAACGCGACGCAGGACTCATCAAAAGTCGATTGGACCTGACCGCGGCCATCATGGTCGGCGCCAGCCACCGGATACGGCCGATGCTGATGACCGGCCTGGCGCTGTTTCTGGGCCTCGTGCCCATTATGTACAGTACCGGCGCCGGCACGGATGTAATGAAACGCATTGCGGCGCCCATGCTGGCGGGGTGGTGACATCATTGTTTACGGTGTTACTGGTGTTCCCGGTTATTTTTGCAATCTGGAGAACGTATTCTCTGAATTCTGGTAAACGCATACGAACCGGGTAATTAAATAATGAGTGTCTTTGTATCACCCGTATCATCCAGGCTGCCTACTTCTATGTCACAATCACAATTTGTCATTGTTAATGTCCGGATATCACTTCTTTATCATTACAGGAATATTCTACTGGGATACCATCAAACTCAAATTCCAGCGTTGAATGACCAATGTCAAATTTATTCTTGAGAAGGGTTTTTAACCGGTGTTTGGTCGTTTCCGTGTGTTCTATATCCCGGTAATCGATCTTGACATGCGCTTCCAGGGCGCATTCATTTTCATCGAGTTCCCAGATATGCACATGATAGACCTGCTGCACATACGGGACCTTTTCCATCTCCCTGACAACATCGCGCAGCTTGATATGGGTTGGAGTGCTTTGCATGAGAATACGGATCACCACGCAGATTTCTGTAATGCCATGATAAATAATGTAGGCAGCTATCAGTAAAGTACAGAGAATATCGGCCAGATACCATTCATATAAAATAATAAGACTGCCGGCGACGATTACCGCAATACTGCCCAGCGCATCTGCGAGGTTATGTAAGTAGGCGGCGCGCATATTGAGACTTTCCCCGGACAGGGCATGGGTCAACAGTACGGTAACGCTATCAATGATTAAGGCGATAGCGGCAATGATCACTACCATCCAGCCCACAACCGGTTGCGGGTGAAAACTTCTGGCAATCGCCTCTACGATGAGAAATCCACCAATGATTAACAGGCTGGTTAAGTTAATCATGGCGCCAATCAACTCGGCACGCTTATAGCCGAATGTCCTGTCACTATCCGCCGGTTTGCCTGCCCACCGGCGTGCAATGATGGCAATGGCCAGTGAAGCGGCATCACTCAGATTGTGTAGCGCATCGGCGATGAGGGCGAGGCTCCCCGAAATCATACCGCCGGCAACCTGTACTACCGTGAGGATAAGATTCACAAGGAATGCCCAAAGCAACCGGTTCAGTCCTTTCTCCAGGGTGTGATGAACAGGGTGATGGTGTTCGTGAGAACGATTCACTATTCAGTTCTCCGTATGATTAAGTCAGCAATAATGGGAGGTTACACTTCATCTATCTCGTAGACATCAGAAATCTCACTCACATAGATACAACCGGCCTGCGGTTTGCCGGTACGGGCATTGTCGCGAATAATCCGGATGGCTACATCACGCCGGCTCTCCCCACAGATCACCTCCAGCTTGGCCTCGGTGACGACTTCTTCGCCTATCTCGATAGAGTATTCCTGCTTGCTTACATCATCTGATTTTAGAATGCCTTTAACATCAATGACCGACAGGCGCTGAAAACCGGCTTCATGAAGCTTGTGTATCACATCAGCGATCCGGTTTCTGTGTATAAATGCCTTGAGTTCAATCATCTTTTATTACCTCATACGATATATGTGAAAATTAACTACTCCGTCCAGGCCTGCCCTCAATCCATTCGTAGATAACAGGTAAAATCACCAGTGTGAGGACGGTGGACGTGAGTAAACCGCCGACCACGACCGTAGCCAGTGGCCGCTGTGTTTCCGCGCCCACCCCACTCGAGAGCAGCATGGGTATTAAGCCTAAAATGGCCACGCTTGCCGTCATCAGGACGGGACGCAAACGGAGTTCCGCGCCTTTGCGCACCGCCTCTGCGACACTCAGGCCTTTGTTGCGCAATTCATTGATAAAACTCACCAGCACAATGCCGTTTAGCATGGCCACGCCGAATACGGCGATAAAGCCAATCGCTGACGGCACCGAAAGATATTGCCCTGTAATGAAAAGAGAAATCAAACCGCCTATTGTCGCGAACGGGACATTGGCAATAATTAGTGTGGCATATTTAACGGAATTAAATGCAGTGTACAAAAGCACGAAGATAAAGAAGATAGTCAAAGGCACAATAATCGATAAGCGTGTTAAGGCACGTTGCTGGTTCTCAAATGCGCCGCCCCATTCAATCCAGTAGCCGGGCGGGATGTCCACTTGTTCCTGTATCAGGGCGTTGGCATCTTTCACAAAACTATCCACATCACGCCCTCGCACATCCATCTGGATCACCGCATAGCGCTGTAGTTGTTCCCGGCGGACGAATGAGTAACCTTCTGCAACCGTGATATCGGTCACTTGTGCCAGGGAAATAATGGCGCCATTTGCGGTTCTGAGGGGGATATTGCGAATGGTCTCAACCGATGCTTTGGCGGCGTCATCAAGCCGGGCGGTAATATCAAAGCGCTTCACGCCATCTATCAGAGTTGTCACCGGTTCGTTGCCGATCCCTGTCCGTATCACCGTCAGCACGACATCGGCATTGATCCCATAACGGGCCAGACGTTCACGGTTGACCTGGATACGGATCTGTGGCTTGCCCAGATTGGCTTCCAGAGAAAGATCGGCCACGCCCGGAACCCGGGCAACCACATCTTTTAGCCTGGCCGACAATCGATCCAGTTCTGCCAGGTCTTCGCCATACAATTTAATCGATAGTGTGGCGCGGACACCGGAGATGAGTTCCTCCACCCGCATCTGGATTGGTTGGGTAAAGGCAATCACCGCCGTGGGCACTACTTCTTCAAGTTCCTTACGCATCGCATCGGCCAGTTCTTCAAAGCTGCGTTCACTCTGCCACTCCTCTACTGGATTCAATTCAGTATAAATTTCCATATAGTTGACATCGGCCGTCTCGCCTTTCTCCGCACGGCCTATCATGGCCAGGGTCGTTTTGACTTCCGGAAAATCAGACAATGCGTTTTCGATATCCTTTGAGATCGCAATGGATTGATCCAACGAGGTTGACGGGATCGATGTGACCCGCCACATAATGGAACCCTCTTGCAGGGTCGGCATGAATTCTTTTCCAAGAAACGGAAACAGGGCCAGACTCACAAGCAGTAATGACGCTGCTATACCAACGATTGTTTTCTTATGTGACAGTGACCAATACAAGAGGGGCAAATACATGGACTTGATCCCACGGACAAGCAGGGTATGCCGCTCCGCTTTAGGTTTCAGGATCAATGCCGCCAGTACCGGTATCAAGGTCAATGTCAATAATAAGGAACCAGCCATGGCATAACTGATGTTAAAGGCCATGGGTTTGAATAACTTCCCTTCCAGGCCCTGCAGGCTGAATAAAGGCAAGAACACAATAATGATAATCAGAATGGCAAAGGCAACGGGATTTGCGACTTCACGTGCTGCAGCCAATACAGCAGAGGTCCGATTCACTTTGCCGCCTTTCACATGACGCTCTGCCATGATACGGAAGGAATTCTCTACCGTCACCACCGCGCCATCGATCATCATGCCCATCCCGATAGCCAGACCGGCGAGGGACATCAGATTGGCTGATAATCCCGCTTGTTGCATAAAAATGAAGGCGATTAACATTGCCAATGGTAAAGCAGTAATCACCACCAGCGCCGACCGAATTCCCCCCAAAAAGAGAAACAGCACGATAGCGACTAAAATCGCCCCTTCAATCAGTGCACGCACTGCGGTGGATACGGCTTTTTCGACCAGATCAGTACGGTCGTAGATGGGCCGGACCGAGACGTTACCGGGTAATGCCTCGCGTACGATATTCAATTTGGCCTTGACCGCATCGACGACATTCTTGGCATTCTCGCCAATCCTCGCCAGGGCCATGCCCAATACAACTTCTTCGCCATCCCGGGTTACAGCACCGAAGCGCAATGCGGGGGCCTGCTGAATGACGGCGATATCCCGCAAATAAACCGGCGTCCCGTCCTCAACCTTGACTACGATATTGCCGATATCCTGCTCGTTTCGTACCAGACCCAGACCACGGATCAGGTATTGCTCGGGGCCTTGATCGATATATTGGCCGCCTACTTGCCGGTTATTCGCCGCCAGCACTTCCATGACATCACGAAAGGTGAGGTTGTACTCAATCAATTGCAGCGGATTGATCACCACCTGATACTGGCGCTGTTGCCCGCCCCATGATGTCACATCATCAACACCTGGAGCAGTTCGGAGAATGAGTCGTACTTGCCAGTCCTGCAAGGTGCGCAGATCCATATCTGTCACCGCATCGTCCAGTGCATTATCAGCACGTTCAATGGTATACCAGAAAACCTGGCCGAGCCCGGAGGTGTTTGGTCCCATTGATGGGGCACCATAACCTGCCGGAATACGTTCCCTGACCTCCTGCAAACGTTCCATTACCAACCGCCGTGCGAAGTAAATATCCATACCATCTTCGAAATACACTGCTACATAAGACAAGCCAAACAAACTGACCGATCGGATCTGTTCAACACCAGTCAAACCCGCCATGGCCGATTCAACCTGAAAGGTCAATAATTTTTCCACGTCTTCCGCTGCCAGTCCGGGCGCCTCGGTAAAGATATTGACTTGTGTAGGGGTAACGTCCGGGAAGGCGTCAATCGGTACCGTTATCACGGCACGCCAGCCGAGAAATGCAATAACACCAAAAATGATAATGACCAGGAATTTATAGCGTAATGACGCTTCGACCAGTTTCTCTAACATAATAATGGTCTCCTAATCGTGATCACCAATCCGGGACTTCAGCATGAGTGATTTCAGCAGAAACACCCCCCGGGTAACGATCTCATCGCCCGGCGAGAGACCGGACTTGATTTCTACCCAGCCACCCCTTGTGTTCCCAATTTCAACAGGCTGGGGGTGGAGTTCATCGCCTTCCAGCTTAAAGACCGTATTACCGCCCTGCATGAGCACGATGGCCTGTTCCGGCAGTGCTATAACAGCATTATCCTGCGCTGTCTGCATGGCTATGGTGACAAATTGACCGGGGTGTAACCGGTCATCGCGGTTATCGACTTCAATACGCAGCGATTGGGTGCGCGTCGTTTCATCCAAACGGTGGTGCCGCTGGATCACCTTGCCATTAACCCAGGCTGCCTCCCCGGCTTTAATCCTGACCGGCGCGCCCATCTGCACCGATACGGCCATTTGCGGTGATAACTTTGCTTCCACCCAAAGCACCGATTCATCACTGATTTCCATCAATACCCTGCCGGGCTTAATGACTTCACCGATAACAAACTGATCACTGACGACGGTCCCGTTCTGTGATGCCAACAGATCAAATTTACCCGTGGCAAGGATGGGATCGCCTTTTTTCAGCAGGGCGTCCACCCGGGTTTTTTTCATGCCGTAGGCAAGGACTTTGGCATAGGCCTGTTGACGGGCGACATGTGCTTGAATATAGCGTGACCCGGATACCACATCACGCCCCAGTTTTTTGACACGTTGCCACTCTCTGTCTGCAACCAGCAGTTCACCTTGGGCGGTGGCCATCTCCACGCTGGACAGGGTGATCAGTTTCTGACCACTCCGGACGGTATCCCCAAGCCTTGCATGCCGTGTCATGATTTGCACCGGGATCCGAGTTGTGATCCGGGTGGTGAAATAGGCATTTGCCACCACCTCACCTGGTGCCATTAATTCCTTTGCAAGATGATGTAAAGCCACTTTTCCCGTCACAACTCCTTTTGCTGCACGCTCACCTTGATCCATGACAACAACACCCTCTGCCCCTTCATGGTCCTTATGATTCTCCTCCGCAAACACATCAAACCAGCTGAGCCATCCGACAAACAGTACAAATAACGCGACATAGCGAAATGATTTAAACATTGTTGTTTCTCCTCAACCTCTGACTTTTTTTGATTCTTTTACGTTTCACCCGACGCTCAGGGCGCCATGGATAAACCCAACCAGGTATCAACCTGGCCACTGGCCGCCAACCAGGCAAACCACGTCTGCCAGAGACGGCCGTGTAACTCCGCTGCGGCAATGCGCGTGTCGAGCGTTTGCTTCAGCTGGACCAGATAATCCGTCGTACTTAATTCACCAGCACGCCACAGTCGTTCCAGGACAGTAATCTGGTTACCAAGGCTTAGCTGTCCCATATTCAGCCAGTTCTGCCAGGCCTGATTGGCTAACCGATAGCGATCCAGACTTGTTTTTAATTCTGCACGGGCACGCCGATACAGGTCTTGTGCCTGCAGCTCCATCTGCATCAACTCCGCATTGGCCGTATCGACCTCAGCCTTGAAGTTATTCCGCACAAACAGAGGGATGGAAAGCGTTACCCCGGCAAGGATGTCGGGTCCTTCCCGGCCGAGACGCACTCCCACTGTGGGATCGGGTCGTGTCTGCAGGGTTCGTAATTTCACCATAGAGCTGGCCGCAGCTATCCGCGCAACCTGCGCCCGTATGGCAGGCAAATCATTGAGAAGTTGTTCGATATCCGGTGCATTAACATCGGCATATGGAGGACTGCCCGGCAATGCCGATAACGATGGCTGCTCTTCTCCGAGCACCGCAGCGAGCGCCCGGCGTGCATCAGCAAGTGTAAAGGATGACTGTGCCCGCTGCAGTTGTGCTTCCGCCAGGGCAAGGCGCGCCAAATCAAGCTCCACCTGGTTCAGATCGCCCAATTCCCGTCGTTTGGCAGCAAGAGCAGCAAATTGACGCATCAATTTCTCACGTTCAACGGATAGGCTAAATAACCGCTGATTAACATCGTACTGAACGACGGCGTTAAGCAACTCGATGGCCAACTCTTGCCTGATCCGGTGCAATTCAGCGGTGGCGGTTTCACGCTCATATGACGCAACACGACTCCGTGCACCGCGTTTATCGCTCCAATCAATGGATTGATTGATCCCGGCAAAGGCGGCATTGTCGATGGCATCTTCTGCATCGACTTCCAGCGCGGGATTATAAAGCGGTCGCTTGCCGGCCCGTTCACGGGCGAGGGCCGCATCGAGTGCAGCCTGTGCGGATTGAACGCCGGGGTTTGAGTTCACTGCATCACGGACCAGATCCGAAAGCGCTGAATGTGATTCGGATAGTCCCTCGGCGGAAACTTCAGTGATATGTAAATTCGCGCAACAAAGCATAATGCCAATTACAAGTAATTTAGTTCTCATACTTAACCTGCAAGTAAAAACCGGTTGAGAGTAGCGATTGGCGGTCTCAAGGATGGAAATCCCACGGGGACCAATCCGGGTGCCGTATTGATGGTAAAAAAATTATGAAAACAGCGATTTAATCGCCATTTATAGACGCTTCAAGGTCACCATTACCAGCACGTCCACATACGACAAAAACGTGTAGTAAAAAAGTGATCAGGCTATTGGTGGACGATATGGGGGGGCAGAAATACCTGGGAAGTAATTATTATGGGAAATGACAAATTGCTGACCCAAAACAGATAATGAAATATTCTGACTGGTTAGGAAACAACCCAGAAAGTGTGCTGACATATGACAACAATGATCACAACCAACATCATTATCTGAATTAACGGGCATATGATTATCAAAATTTTGTACAAATTCCACACTTTGATCCTGGGATAGATGACTATAGGAAAGGGCCGGCCAGATCACACTGGAAACCAGAATAAAAATTGATATCAGTTTCGTTATCCAAACACGCATTCGCTTAATATCAGTTAATTTAATAAATATTGCAACATAATACTGCCAGAATCATCATCCTTCATTTTACACCTGTCAGTCACATTATCAGGAATTTTAATAAATCATCAATACATTACGAATATTAACCAAGACATCCTTGTACGCAGGTTCACAGCCGGCCTGCAAGGGCTGTGTGGGAGTATATAGGAGATAAGCCATTTCAAGAACATTCTCATCTTTCCAGTCTTGATATCCTTGATGGTGGGGATATGCATATACCCTCTTCCATAACAAGGAACCAATGGTTTCAGGATATATATTAATTTAACAACCCCCTTAATTTCATTCATTTTTTCCAAGAAGATGCCTATAATGCGCATCCTGATAGAAAATCAATCGGTGCCAGACACAGAGACAACATGTCAGAGACGCTTTTCAGCAAAATAATCGATCGGGAAATAGCGGCGGATATTGTCTATGAGGATGATCTGTGTCTGGCAATCAGAGACATTAATCCCCAGGCGCCGGTACATATCCTAGTCATCCCCAAAAAACCGATCGCCATGATGACTGACGCCACCGGCCAGGATCAGTCGCTTATTGGTCATCTGTTCCTGACCGCAAACAGGATCGCCGCCGAGCAGGGTATTGCCGATGCCTTTCGCCTGATCGTTAATAATGGCGAACGCGCCGGACAGAGTGTCTTTCACCTGCACATCCATATCCTCGGCGGCCGGTCATTTAGCTGGCCACCGGGTTAATTACTCACTTTCTTTTCCACCTTATTCCCGCCCTCTAATATGTACAAAACGGATGATCTGCGCATTGCGTCTATCAAGGCGGTTACGCCGCCGACGGAGATCTGTGAAGACATACCCATCTCGGAGAAGACGTCGAAGACCGTCTATGAGACCCGCCGTGTCATCCATAATATTCTGGCAGGAAAGGACGATCGGCTGATGGTCGTTTCAGGCCCCTGTTCAATACATAATCCGGATGCAGCAAAGAGTTATGCAACAAGATTAAAGACCCTGATCGATGCATTAAGTGACGATCTGTTCATTATCATGCGGGTCTATTTTGAAAAACCACGTACGACAGTTGGTTGGAAAGGTCTGATCAATGACCCGGATCTGGATGGCAGCTTTCATATCAACAAGGGCCTGCGTGTCGCCCGGCAACTGTTACTCGACTTGAATGAAATGGGTGTGCCCGCCGGTACCGAGTTTCTGGATATCATAACACCCCAATATATTGCCGATCTGGTTAGTTGGGGCGCCATCGGTGCACGCACCACTGAAAGTCAGGTACATCGCGAGGTGGTTTCAGGCATGTCCTGTCCAATTGGTTTCAAGAACGGCACGGATGGCACTATCAAAATAGCCGTAGACGCCATACGCGCCGCTTCACAACCCCACCATTTTCTATCACTAAGAAAAGAGGGAAATTCAGCTATATTCGAGACCACAGGCAACCAGGACTGCCACATCATCCTGCGTGGAGGGAAAGAACCCAACTACGATTCCGAAAGTATTAACAAGGCAGCTGTTGAACTCAAGGACGCCAATCTGCCGGCGCGAATTATGGTTGACTTCAGCCATGCCAATAGCCGTAAACAACACCAGCAGCAGATTCTGGTCGGTCACGATGTGGCCGGTCAGATTAGCCGTGGCGAGAAGCGCATTTTCGGTGTCATGATCGAGAGTCACCTGCTGGCCGGCAGGCAGGATGTCGTGCCGGGGAAGGAACTGACATACGGTCAGAGTATTACCGATGCCTGCCTGGGATGGGAGGATACCGAATCCCTTATTCACGAACTGGCCACCGCATCCAATAAAAGGCGTTTAACTAACTGAAGATCGTTTCCGCATTCGGATCATCATTCTCCGCGACAGTATCGAACCCAGGTAGACACAACCCGCCAGAATAATGATTGTTGCTCCCGATGGCAGATCGGGCTGATAGGAAAGCATCAGGCCTGTTATCGTTATAAACATGCTGAATAACACAGACAGGATCATCATGCGCGGCATTGAACCCACAAACTGTGCGGCGCTTGCCGCCGGCAGGACCAGAAGGGCTATGACAAGAATGAGACCGACAATCTGGATTAACAGTACTACTGTCAGTGCAATCATACATAACATCAGTATATAAATCGCCTCCACATTCACGCCACGCAGGGAGGCGTATTCCTCATCGAATGCAGTTGCAAGAAATTGTTTATAAAAAACAAACACCGTAGCGATGATGGCGATATCCAGCGCCAGCATGAATATAAGTTCCCGCCGGGATACCAGTAGTATATTGCCAAATAAATAACTCATCAGATCGACGTTGTAGCCTGGTGTCCGGGAAATAAATAAAATACCAACAGCCATGCCGACGGACCAGAATGCTGCAATCAGGATATCCTCATCCTGCTGCCAGCGTAATTTGATCCAGCCAATCAGGATGGCAGCAACCAGCGCGGCGGCAATGGCGCCCAACAGCGGAGAACCGCCAAGAAAATACGCTACCCCCATACCCGCGAGCACCGTATGGGCAATACCTCCAGCAAGGAATCCGACCCGTTTCACAACAACATAGGAGCCGATAATGCCGCAACCAACACTGGCCAACAGACAGGCAATCATGGCATGTTGCATGAAACGGTAACTGAAAATAGTCGCGATAGATTCAAACATCAGGGATCAGTGGACATGCTGGATCATTTTCACCGGCGCCCCATATAGCTGCTCGATGGTTTTCCCGCTTATCTCCCCGGTTTTATGGCAGACCAGTGTCCGGTTCAAACAGCCGACACGGTCTACGTAACCGGATATGAAGCTGATGTCATGGGACACGACAATAATTGTCATGTGTTCATTGTAGTGATTGAGCAAGGCAAATATATCTTCTTCGGCACGGATATCAATATTGGCCGTTGGTTCATCGAGTATGAGTATCTCAGGTGATCCGGCAAGTGCCCTGGCAATGAGCATGCGCTGTACCTGCCCCCCGGACAAGGTATTGATTTGTTGTTTTGCCATGTCCTCTATCTCGACAGCGCACATGGCTTCACGGGCAAGCATCTTGTCCGTTTTGCCGAACGTTCCAATGGAAGAGGTCCGGCCCAGCCTGCCGAGTACCACCACGTCCTCGACATTGATGGGAAAATGTCGGGAATAGGAAGGGTATTGTGGCACATAACCGATCTGTGCCCGGATTTCCCTGGGGGATTTCCCCATAATGGTGACCTGTCCCTGTTCCGGCATTAATAAACCGAGCATCAATTTTAACAAAGTGCTCTTACCGCCTGCGTTAGGTCCAATGAGCCCGAAAAATTCCTCCTGCGCGATTGCCAGGTTAATATTTTTCAGCACTCTCGCATGACCATACGAGAAGCTTACGTTGTTGAATTCAATTAACGGACGCATAATTATTTTACTGCTTCAGCGATCAGCCTGGTAACTTTACGAAGGTTGTCGATGTAATTTCCCGAGAGCGGATCGATGATCACAACCTTTGCATCCAGTTCATCGGCAAGTATGACGAACGCTCCCGATTTATACTGTTTTTGCAAAAACAGGGTGGCGATCTTCTCCCTTTTTGCCAGATCGATCAGTTCCGCCAGGCCACGTGGCCCTCTCTCTCTGCCATTTACTTCTAGAGATACCTGTTTAAGACCGTAAGCATCGGTGTAATAGCCCCATGCCCCATGAGAAACGATGATATAGGGGATGCGCTTCCCCTCAAGCATTGACTGAACATAAGCATGCAGCGCGTTCAGTTTGGCAACCAACGACCGGTAATTCGATTCGTAATAATGCCCATCGTGGGGATCTTTCATCACCAACTCCTCCTTAATCTGATTTGCCAGGATTACCATATTCCCGGGGCTGGTCCAGATATGAGGATCCGGGGCGCCGGCCTTTCTCCCGTCAGTATCGTAAACTGCTGCAGCGTTGAAATTTCTGTATGCGATCTCCCGGCAACATTCGATGATCCTGATGTGCCTGTTTATAGATGCAATGGTTTGCATCCAGATATCCTCAAACGGCAGACCGATGCGGAAATAGAGATCGGCCTGATTCAATGCAGCCATTTGTCTTGCTGTAGGGTCGTAGGTTTCCGGGCTGTAGCCAGGCGCTATCATGGTATTCACAACCACCTTGTCCCCCCCGATGCGTTCAACAAGAAATCTCTGTGGAGGGATACTGACAAAGACCTGGATCCTGACGTCACCCATTGCATCGCTGCCAAGGGCACTTAATAAAACAAACAGAAATAATCCAGACATTTGGTCAACCGTGGACTGTGATGCTTATTCGTTACAGTCACATTCAGCACACAGACCGTCTATTTCAATGGTCTGGTTTTCGATCACAAAACCGAGTTGCTGCGCCTTCGACGCGATCAACCCCACAATATCGTTATCGTCAATCTCAGCAACCTCACCGCAGACACGGCATATTAAAAACTGGCCGGTATTGGAATGACCGGGCTCACCGCAACCGACATAGGCATTTAACGACTCGATCTTGTGGACGAAGCCTTCTGCCTGCAGGAAATCCAGTGCCCGGTAAACGGTGGGTGGCGCCGCTCTTTTTTTCTCTCTTTGCAGGTGCTCAAGTATGTCATAGGCCTTCACCGGCTCATGGCTGCCCCAGACCAGTTCCAACACCCGGTGACGTAACCGGGTCAGGCGTAAACCACGTTCAGCACAGGTCGTTTCAGCCTTTGCCAGCGCCATACCCAGACATTGGGAGTGGGAATGATGGTGCTCCTTGAACGGAGAGAGAATGTTGCTGTCAGTCATAACTTAGCCTTCACAATGAGGGGTAATGATGTTATGTTATAATATAACATATTCACTGGAAAATCTCCTGTTTGTAGAAAGGCTGATAAACTGACTGCCGGTTACGAATGATTTATCTTCCGTTGTCATTGATGCCCGAAACAGAAACGAATAACCCTGTAAAATACGACCAGACCCTGGATGCCAAGGGACTGAATTGTCCCCTGCCCGTGCTAAAAGCAAAGTTGGCATTAAATAAAATGCAAGCGGGCGAAATCCTGCATGTCGAGGCAACCGATCCGCATTCAACCATCGACTTTGAAGCCTATTGTGCACGCACCGGTCATGAGATCATTCACACAACCGAGATAGAGGATGTGCTTGAGTTTTATATCAGGCGCACAGAAAACCCAAAAAAAATCTAGGTTATGCGGGAGAAAATCATTATTGCCGTTAATATCTATCCCTTAACGATCCTTAATCATGGGCCCAGTCCTGCCGGGAACAAATTTTAAAAATCTGCTGTAATTTGCTCGAGTCTTCGATATCACCTTTCAAGGGTAGGCCTGATGTCCCCCTTTCAGGGTATATAGACGGCACAAATATGGCGTGTACACTACATAACAATCTACAAAGTCGAATTATGGAGTTTCAATGACAGGTGCAAAGATCCTTGTCGTAGATGATGATCAGACAACAGCGAAGATCATCAAGCTTAAACTCATGAAAATGGGCTACCCAGCTGTTTCAATTGCACGATCAGCTGCTGATGCACTCGATAAAGCCAGGGATTATTGTCCGGATCTGCTGCTGATGGACATCAACCTGGGTAAGGGTGAAGACGGCATAGCAGCAGTTGAAAAACTCTCGGAAGAGTGCCATGTCCCGGTAATTTATGTCACCGCGCATGCAGATAACGACACCCTGGACCGCGCAATGAAGACACTTCCCCTGGGCTATATCAATAAACCACTAAGAGAAGCTGATCTGCGTGCAACCATTGCCCTTGCGCTGGAGCAGATAGAAAAAAAAGCTGTAGCAAACGACGGGTTGGGAGATGACGGGGCGAAATTCTGGAAAATACGGATCCGCTGCGACTCGGAAGGTAATATAACCCGAACGGGTGCCAGCATTAAAAAGATGTTGGAAATTCATAGCTTAACTGCTATTGATGAACTTCTGCCGAAATCAAATAAAAAACATATTCTTGATTGTTTACACAACCGGGAATCACAGATTGTGACCCGGAAACTCTGGGACAGGGTATTCTCCTGTGAATATTTCCCGGTCGAGGCTGAAGAATCGGTAGACATCACGATCACTGATATCACATTCAGCGGGATGCTGGCCGGCAGCAATATACAGCAGACTATCTTACTGGAAGCACTCAATCATCTCACGACCGGTTTGATTCTAATCAATGAAAACATGAATATTTTTTATACAAACAAATCAGCGGATAGATTACTTAAAACCGGTCATGGCCTGAAACGCAGCGATGGTTATCTAAGTTGCCACACCCCGGAAATTACCGCAGAGTTGCAACGCATGATCCTGGAAGGATCGGATCAGATGCTCACAATCAGCAGAGGCCTTGAATCAAAACCGCTGAATATCCTCATTACCCCGCTGGACGCACATAAGGCAAATTATGGCCAGAACCTGCCGATAGCTATCGTCTTCATATTTGAAACATTAGATAATACCGAGCGAATGGAAGATGTGCTGCGCAGTCTGTATAACCTGTCACCTATGGAAGCCAGGACTGCCGCAAGACTTGTGCAAACCCCAAACCTGGATCAGGTTGCACGGGCGCTGGGCGTCACCTCGAACACCACACGCACGCACCTTAAGCGGATCTACACAAAAACCGATACAAACCGCCTGTCCACACTGGTACACATGATAGTCACCGGACCCGCCGGAATGATCATGCAAGTTAACGAATAGGAGGTGATATGAATTTCCTATGAAAACATATAGTTATAGACTTTACAACGCAAATTAACCAGGCTATTGGCCATCAGCTATCCGCTTCCTGAATGTCGAACGAGTGGGTGATCGTTGCTGTCTTGCCCAGCATGATGGACGCAGAACAATATTTTTCCGCGGAGAGATGAATCGCACGCTCGACCTGCTTTTCGTTCAGAGCATGGCCGATGAGGATAAAATGCACACGGATTTCGGTAAATACGCTCGGTATATCATCCGCCCGCTCTGCCGACAGGGCGATTTTACAGTCGATGATGTCCTGGCGGGATTTCTTCAGGATGGAGACGACATCATAACCGGTGCAGGCGCCCATACCGAGTAACAACATCTCCATGGGTCTCGGTCCCAGGTTCTTGCCACCCCCTTCAGCAGGGCCGTCGATAACAACCCTGTACCCACCGCATGACTCACCAACAAATGCCGCCCCGCTCACCCAACTCAAATTTATCTCCATACGATACTCCAACTGGTTGATTTTATAAAAGGAGAGTACCATAGTTGCCAGTTAATCCTTAAAAACCCGCTCATTCGAGTTATATTCTAAGGGGAGAGGAGACACGAAAATGGGAGATATATCGTTCGGGAAGATTGATATGACCATCGGGCGCTTTCTTGAGCACTGCCATCGCAAGAGCTATCCGGCCAAGCAGGTGATTATTAAAGAGGGCGATCCATCCAATGATCTCTATTATCTCATCGATGGCTCTGTCACCGTATTAATCGAGGATCATAAAGGCAGGGAAATTGTCCTGACTTATCTAAACCCCGGTGATTTTTTTGGTGAAATCGGACTATTTGACGATGAACACAAACGCAGCGCTTTCGTTCGCTCAAAGACAAAATGTGAAATAGCCCATATCAACTATGATCGGCTCAAAGGCCTGCAGGATCTATTCCCCGACCTTCTTTTCACCATCGCCTCGCAAATGGCCATTCGACTCAGAAAAACCAGCCGCAAGGTCAGTGACCTGGCTTTTACGGACGTCAAAGGCCGGGTCGCCCGAACGTTAATAGACCTGTGCAAGGAACCGGATGCCATGACCCACCCGGACGGCATGCTCGTTAAAATCACCCGGCAGGAATTGGGCAGGATCGTCGGCTGTTCCCGCGAGATGGTGGGGCGTGTCCTCAAGGACCTTGAAGAGGACCACCTGATCTCCGTATCCGGAAAATCCATGGTGGTCTTTGGCACGCGCTGACTGAAGAGGCTGAAGGAGATGGTTGAAGGTCTCCGGTAATTCTTGACAAACCAGGCATTAGAAACCAAAATCCCGCTCCGTCTTGGTCCATGGCTATGTAGCTCAGTTGGTTAGAGCGCGGCACTCATAACGCTGAGGTCGGTGGTTCAAGTCCACCCATAGCCACCAACTTGACTACACTTCATATCCTCTTCACCGCCTCCAGTTTGTTCCCTGAACCACCGGTCTCTATCTATGAGGTCGGGGCTGTTGGAATGCATCCCCTGTATTTCCCCTTACAGGCGCACTGCCTGCGACCAATTTCATTCCTAATGAAATGGTCAAGTCTTCGACAGCTTGTTCACGACGTTGTCTACCACATACGTCCGTGTAGGCGATCCATAACCACCAACTTTACTATCCCAGGGGTCAGAGAAGAATGGCGCTTACTTAAGCCGGAAAGGCCGGATCCAGGTCGAAATGTAATAAAACCAGGAGAGTATTAACACGACTGCATGGATGCAGGACGACTCCATGGAAGGAGGACGACCGCAGGGACGCGGGAGGTAGAGCAACGTCGGGAACAGTTGCCGAGGTAGAGAACGTCTGGAACACGTTCTCGAGATAGAACGAATCAGGAGACAGAGTCGAGGAGGTCAAAGCCGAAGATTTTACAGGATGCACAAATGCCGTGGATACAGGAGGTGCGAGAACGGACATGCAGTCGTATTAATCCTATCTTTTTTTCTTTCTGCTGTTGAATTATTGCCCGGTTAAATTGCTACAACCAGAATTCTCATGTAAGTATTATTCTTCTCTGACCACTTGATTTTTCTGGGAGGAGGGAGTCTCCCCCTGGTTTCCGCGTTTCGCTATCCTGCCCCGCTTGAAATCCAGGGCCCACCATCCCTGGTGTGCTCGTTCACCGGGAGAAAGGTCCACCGGACCTTGCCCTGTCTCCGGCTTGCCCCCTTCCCCTTCAATAGTACCAAATAACTCGAATCACCAAAGCGTCAAAGTCGCCATCGCGAACAGCCCATCCGAACAGATTGCCGATCTTGCTGCCCGCGAGCTGGGCGCCGTCGAAGAAGGTGAAGTTCCACGCGAAGGGGGTATCGGGCGCGAACTCCAACCCGGACCAGTGGAAGTTGGACTGGACGTTCATGAACAGGTCGAAGTTGTTGTTATTCGTGGTCTCAATCGAACTGAACGCTGTACCACCCAGTTCGTTATAAAACAGATACCCCATCTCACTGCCCGTGCAGTTGAATCCGCTACAGGGCCCACTACCATCCGAATTGAGAGCAGTCGGCAGCCGCCAGTCCATAAACCCGCCCACGCACAGACTCGCCGCCCAACTATTGGCGTTCACCCAGGTCATGCGGCCATCAGTCGTCGAAAACCATCGTCGGATATCGAACCCGCGCCGGCATTCGCATCCACCAGCCAAGTGATGTCCAGTACGGTGTCGTAGTAGGCCAGCCCCCCCCAGGCGCGACATCAGCGTCGCACTCGCCGTACTTGAACGGAGTTCCAATTAATTTCTCTTTCACTCACATCTGGTTTCGTTTGCCATTCCAGTCCAGTTCCATCTCCCGCTTATCCCAAAATAAGGCTCTTCAGCAGAATCTGTGGGTTAACAAGAAAGACTTTTGAATAAAA
>JBHHYN010000041.1:0-21045 GCA_046757565.1 Gammaproteobacteria bacterium
ATGACGGGCTACTGTTTATATATCAACCCACAGATTCTGCTGAAGACCCTAAAAAATTACCTGTTAAAGGACTCTATTTATGGGGTGGAGTGGGCCGCGGCAAGACCTGTATTGTTGATGCCTTTTTTGAATGTTTGCCTTTAAGCAGAAAAAAGCGCATTCATTTCCACCGTTTCATGCAGAAAGTGCATCATGAATTGAAACAACTTCATAATGACCGGGACCCCTTGCAGATTGTCGCGGATATATTTGCAAAGAAAGCAACGGTCATCTGCTTTGATGAATTCCACGTCTCTGACATTACCGATGCAATGCTGCTCGGAGGTTTGCTAAAGGCCCTGTTTGAACGTGGTGTGACGCTGGTTGCCACTTCTAACGAACATCCCGATCAACTCTACAGTGACGGACTGCAACGTAAGCGTTTCCTGCCTGCAATTGAGTTGATCAAGGCGCATACGCAAGTGGTTGAAGTCGAGTCAGGGATTGACTACAGATTGCGTTATCTGGATAAAGCGGAAATTTACCACCAGCCCCTGAATGGACACGCTGAACGCATGCTGCGTTTGAACTTTGATCACATGGCGCCGGATCAGGGTAAAGTGAATGGCACCATCGAGATTGAAGGGCGCAAGATCCGCACAGTACGCTGCGCCGATGGCGTCGTCTGGTTCGATTTCATGGCCATTTGCGATGGTCCAAGAGGAGCGGCTGACTATATCGAGATCGGATGCCAGTTCCAGACGGTGTTGATCGCCAATGTTCCACGTATGGACGATCAGCATCATGACCGGACAAAGCGTTTCATGACACTGGTGGATGAGTTCTATGATCGGAATGTAAAACTGTTCCTGTCGGCGGCGGATTCGCCTGACAATCTCTATCTGGGCAAGCGCTTTGCCAAACAGTTCAAGCGCACCAGTAGCCGTCTTGTTGAGATGCAGTCGCACGACTATCTGGGCAGACAACACCTGTCTGAGTAGCTCCCGGGTCAAGGTTCAGGGTTCAGGGTTCAAGGTTCAGGGTTCAGGGTCCAAGGTTCAGGGTTCCACCGCTCCTGCGCTCCATGCGCACGCGGCATTAGTGCGTCCATGCACGTCAGGTTCATTATTAAAATAATTTAATATAAACAATATATTATAATATTTTATTGATATTTATCATTAGATAGTCTATATAACCTATTGTAATTATCGTATCCAAGCTTGCCGAGTTGGATTAAAGTTTCGAATGATCAGCCAGATATATTGGGGAGGGGGGGATTTTCGGCTGGGATGAATCGAACGCAGATAAACACCGAGTTGCAGGAGTCACAAATCGCTGAAATCCTGGAGTTTCGCTTTGGCGATGGCCTGGTCTATTTGCCCAGACACCGTCCACAGGCCATTTATAGCCTCGCCAGGAAGAACGGTTTCATCGATGCTGAGGGATACCTGACCCGAAAGGGCAGGGTACTGTTGGCGCGTTACCACTATGCTTAATAACCCTTTGTTTTCCACGTAACCTCCCTGCCAGGGTCTCCGCTTGCCCTGACACAACTGATCGGGCACCGTGCCCTGTCTGCCGGTTCGCTCCCATGCGCCCACCGGGTTACCGGTAACTCCCTGCCTGTCACAGTGTGCATCGGTCCCGGAACGTGGTGGAACGGCCATGTAATGGTAAACTCTGGTAAATTAGCGTTTTTTGCCCGGAATCAACCTTAACCCTTACTATAGTAAGAATTATGGTCTTTTCAGGAGCGACTGTTTATTCTTTAGAGAGTGTTTGCTGAAATCACCGGTGACGAAAGGATGGGTCCGCGGCGTGATGCCCATATGCTCTCATAGCGGGGGCAGGATTGAAGGAATTCAGCAGCAGATAAAAACGAAATAAAAACAGGGGATAGATGATGGCCAACTATACCACAAAAGATATCCGGAATATCGCCATAACCGGCCACGGCAGTGCCGGCAAAACGACCTTGATCGAGGCTTTACTTTATAAGGCTGGTGTGATTGGCCAGATGGGATCGATCGAAAAAGGGACGACGGTTTGTGATTTTGACCCACAGGAGAAATCCCACCAGCATTCTCTCGACAGCGCCGTCGCCAGCGTGGATTACCGGGATGGCCACATCAATTTTGTTGATACTCCTGGATACCCTGATTTTCTGGGTAAGGCAATCTCTGTATTGCCCGCCGTGGAAACCTGTGCCGTCGTTATTAACGCCCAGACGGGTATCGAGATGGTGACCAATAAGATGATGGAGATGGCCATGGAGCGGAAAAAGGACCGCCTCATTATTATTAACAAAACCGATGCCGATCAAGTTGAACTGGAAGGGCTGTTAAACCGTATCCGGGACACCTTCGGTAACGAATGCCTGCCCCTGAACCTTCCTGCTGACAACGGTAAGGATGTGGTTGATTGTTTTTTTCAGGCGTCCGGCAAGGATACGGATTTTTCATCCGTGCAGGAAGCCCATACCAATATTATTGATCAGGTGGTTGAACTGGATGAAGCGTTGATGGAGTTGTATCTCGAGCAGGGCGAAGAGATAGAGCCGGAGCAATTGCATGCTCCATTTGAACAGGCCCTGCGTGATGGTCACCTCATTCCGGTTTGTTTTGTTTCTGCGCTCACAGGCGCAGGCATAGGGGAGTTGCTGGAGGTTTTTTCCAGATTATTGCCGGATCCCATGGAAGGAAACCCTCCACTGATAGTAACGGGGGAGGGTGATGCCGCGGAACCCGTGGTGATCGCTCATGATCCGGAAGGGCACGTTCTGGCACATGTTTTCAAGGTAAACATCGACCCGTTCGTGGGTAAACTCGGGGTATTTCGTATCCACCAGGGCACGATTAACCGTGACAGCCAGCTGTTTATCGGTGACGGGCGTAAGCCTTTCAAGGTAGGGCATCTGCTCAAACTCCAGGGCAAGAAACATATCGAGATTGAAAAGGGTGTACCCGGTGATATCTGTGCTGTGGCGAAAGTAGATGAACTTGTCTATGACGCAGTACTGCATGATTCCCACGATCATGACCGGATCCATCTGCGTCCCCTGGCGTTTCCGGCCCCCATGTATGGTCTGGCCATCGAAACGAAAAGCCGCGGCGATGAGCAAAAAATTTCGGATGCGCTGCATAAACTGCGGGCAGAAGATCCCTGTTTTGTCGTCGAGCATCATGCCCGTATGAATGAAACCGTTATCCGCGGGCTGGGGGAACTGCATTTACGCATTATGCTGGAGAAATTGAAGGACCGTTATCACGTTGAAGTGAATACCCATCCACCAAAGATCGCCTACATGGAAACTATCACGGCCAAAGCCGAGGGCCATCACCGGCATAAAAAGCAGACGGGCGGGGCCGGACAGTTCGGTGAGGTGTTTTTACGCATTGAGCCCATGCAGCGTGGTGAGGGCTTTGAGTTCGTGGATAAAATTGTTGGGGGAGTCATCCCGAAACAGTTTATTCCTGCGATTGAAAAGGGTATTCACCAGGCCCTGGAAGAGGGCGGCATTGCAGGGTATCCCATGCAGGATATTCGGGTGACGGTGTATGACGGTAAGTATCATCCGGTTGATTCCAAGGAAGTGGCCTTCGTTGCAGCGGGCAAGAAGGCATTTCTGGACGCCTTCCACAAGGCCAGGCCGGTTGTACTGGAGCCCATCGTTGAGATATCGGTGACAGCGCCGCACGAATCGATGGGAGATATCGCCGCGGATCTCTCCGGCAAACGTGGCCGTATCAGCAATACGGCAGCGATGCCCGGTGGTTTTACCACTACGACGGGTCTTGTACCCCTCAGTGAACTGGACAGTTATCAGTCCCAGCTCAAATCAATAACGGGCGGAGCCGGTTCGTTTTCCATGACTCTTAGCCATTATGATCCGGTACCGGCAAAGACCCGGCAGGAATTAATAGCAGCATTCAAGCCCGTCGAGGAGGAAGCGTGACTGACCCGCCGTTCGGCACGGACAAGCTAATTCCTGGCAGTTATAATGATATTAAAATTTAGTACTTTTACGAATAAATATTAATTGCTAATATTTCAATATCTTACCCGGTATCTCCCACACTGTACCGGGAACCCGTTCAATTAATTTGCCTTGATGCTTAAAATATTGACCCCGATGTTAATAATTACCAGGAGTATGTGATCGGACATGAGTAGCTGGAAAGAAAGACTGGCCGGACAACTGCCTGCCGGGCTGGAAGAGGAGATCGATGTTTTCGAGACCCAGATTGAACTGCGTAAGCAGAACAAGGTAGAAGAGAAACTCTTCGCCGAGACCCGTTTGCGGCGGGGCGTCTATGGGCAACGCTATGACAATGGCCAGCGGCATGATGGGATAACATCGCAGACGATCAATTTTCCATGCGGTAATCTCACCAAAGGTCCGGACACCATGTGGGATGCCCCGGGCATGATGCGCATCAAGATCCCGTTTGGCGGGATGACTCCCGAACAGATGGATGTGCTGGCGGATGTGGCGGAGGAGTATTCAGACATGATCTGTCATGTGACGACACGCCAGGATATACAACTCCATTTTGTCCACATTGATGATACCCCGGACCTGATGCGCCGGCTGGCTGCCGTGCATATCACTACCCGTGAGGCTTGCGGAAATTCCGTACGGAATGTTACCGGTTGTCCCATTGCAGGGGTCTGCAATGATGAATCCTTCGATATCACTCCCTATGCCGATGCCTGTTACAGGTTTCTGCTGGGCCATCCTGATGTCCAGGATTTTGGCCGTAAATTCAAGGTCTCCTTTTCCGGTTGTAAACAGCATGCCTGTGGTCTGGCCAATATGCACGATCTCGGCTTGATTGCCCGTAAAAAAATCGTGGATGGTGAAGAGAAGCGGGGTTTTGAGATGTACGTCGGCGGCGGCCTGGGAGCGGTACCCTATGATGCCAAACTGCTTGACGAATTTGTTCCGGAGGAGGAGATCTTTCCATTGACGCAGGCAGTAGCGAGGGTGTTTACGCGGCTTGGCGAGAAGCGTAACCGTGGCCGCGCGCGCATCAAATTCCTGGTCGACAAGCTCGGTATCGATGAGTTTCGTAAGCTTGTACTGGAAGAGCGGAAGACCTTGCAACACGATGACCGCTGGACAGACTACCTGAAGGGCCTGCCTGCCTGCCGGGAAACTCCTTTGAGACCACCGGAGAAACTGCAAACCGGTGACGCTGATACGGCTTTTGCTGCCTGGCGGTCGACCAATGTTTATGCGCAAAAGCAGGAGGGTTACGCCGTTTCCACCGTCAGCTTGCCTCTGGGCGATATCACCTCATGGCAGATGCGGGAGTTGGCGGATATCGCACGTAAATTTGTTGGCGTTACTGTGCGCACGACGGTGGACCAGAACATCGTCTTGCGCTGGGTGGCCGAGGCGGATTTGCCGGATTTATATAAAGAGCTTCAACGCATCGGACTGGGTGACGCAGGTGCCGGAGCCATTGTGGATGTTACCGCCTGTCCGGGCACGGACACCTGCAAGCTGGGTATCTCTTCTTCACGCGGACTGGCCAGTGAACTCAAGAAACGCCTGGCAGCACGATTCCTGGATATGGATGCGGCAATCCAGGACTTGCATATCAAGATAAGCGGCTGTTTTAATTCCTGCGGCCAGCATCATCTTGCCGATCTCGGATTTTATGGTGTCAGCCGCAAGGTCAGTGGCCGCACGGTGCCGCATTTCCGTGTGGTGCTCGGTGGCGAATGGGCCAACAATGCCGGTTCCTACGGGATGACGATAGGCGCTGTGCCATCCAGGCGCATACCTGATTTCATCGATGAGATCACTCGGAAATATCTCGAAGAACGCGACAGAGATGAGACTTTTCAGGACTACACCAGGCGCGTCGGCAAAAAAGAGTTGAAGAAACTCGTCGATAAGCTTGCCGCGGTGCCTCCCTATGAACTGGATAAGCGTTATTATTCCGATTGGGACGATCCGCGGGAATATACCATCAGCGATATTGGCGTCGGTGAATGTGCGGGAGAGGTCATTTCGCGGTTCGATTTCGATCTCGAATCCGCCGAGCGGCAGTATTTTGAAGCACAGTTATTTTATGAAGACAGCGATTATGTCAGGGCCGATGAATTCGCCTATAAGGCAATGATTGAAGCAGCCAGGGGACTGGTGCGCACCCGGTTTCTGGATGTTGCCAATGAGCCGGATATTATTGTCGATGAATTCAAAACCCGCTTTTATGGTAACGGTATCTTTCAGGATAAATTCGCTGAATACCTGTTTAACAGGCATCAGGAAAAGGACCACCGGATAACACAGGACAAAGCCCGCCACATTATCGAGGAGACGCAGCTGTTTATTGAAGCGGTGCATGCCTGTAATCTGCGTCTGAGCCAGAAGGCGGCAAAAAGCGCCGTTAACCCGCCACAACAGTCAGCAGCCTGAAATTGTGGGGGGGTTGGAGTTACATAAGATCGGCATCAAGTTATTTGCCGAGGAATCCAAACGGGTTTCACTGGATGAATTCATTCCACTGTTTCATCGCTGGATACAGGAAGACCTGCTCGAAGATACCTTAGTTGACGTGACTAACTACAGCCATGTCTTTGCCGGGCCGGGGACACTGCTGATCGCTCATGAAGGTACTTACGGATACGATGAAAGCGGCGGGCGGCGCGGGCTGATCTATTACAACAAACACAAACTCAACGGCAGCTTGCCGGATCGGCTCGTTACGATTGGCCGCAGGGCCCTGCAGGCATGCCAACTTATTGAACGATCGGACGAGTTGAAAAACCGGATAAGGTTCCCTGGTGGAGAACTGCTGCTGTTTTCCAACGACAGACTTGCCGCACCCAATACGGAAGAGACGTATCAGACGATGCGGCCGGATCTGGAAATTTTCCTGGAGAGACTGTGTCCGGGCGGCGCCTACGAGATTGAACGGGCAGCCGATCCGAGGGAACGTTTCGCCCTGACAGTGAAGGTTGCAGAAGCGGCGGAGATCGATGAGATGTTAACTCGGCTGTCAGCCTAAGCACCTGTTTATCGTAAACATAAGATCCCTCGGCGCACTCTGTTCGCCTCGGGATGACAAGGGGCGCACTCTGTTCGCTCGGGATGGCAAGGGGTGTACTGTGTTCGCTTCAGGATGACACCGCTCCGGCATTCCGAGCAGCAGTTGTCATTCCGAATCCTGTCCCGAACCAACGGTGAGGGAGCAGGTGAGGAATCTTAGGGATTAATGTACCGTCAATGCCGTGATAGTAGGTGAATTCATTTTTATATCGCGGTGGAATCCCCTGACCAGCAGGATATATTCGCCGTCCCCGGCCAGTCCCAGATCCTTTGCTACCTGTCTGGCGAGTTGATTCGGATTGATGCTTCCTGCTTTTTCCGAATGGATCGGGATGACGCTCCATAACAGGGCCATACGCCGGCACACCCCCGCATCACTGGTTATTGCCACGACCGGTGCGGCAGGCCGTGCGGAGACCATGGTCGCCGCTGACATGCCGCTGTGGGACATCACCATCACGGCCTTGACGCCCAGATCATAGGCCATCTTGTTCACCGCATTGGCCGTGGCATCCCAAATCGGTGTAGGGGTTTGTTGTTGAGGTTGCAGTTCCGCCGCATAGGCATTGCTCTTCCAGAGATGGGCCTCTGTTTGACGCACGATACGATCCATAATTTTGACCGCTTCAACGGGGAATGCACCTGTGGCGGTTTCGGCGGACAACATTACGGCATCGGTGCCCTGGCTTACGGCATGGGATATATCGGTAACCTCGGCACGGGTGGGCCGGGAGTTTTCGATCATCGACTCCAGCATCTGGGTGGCGACGATGACCGGTTTGAATTTTTGCCGGGCCCGTGTGATGAGTTGGCTCTGGGCGATGGGGACCTCCTCCGGTTGCAGTTCCACCCCCAGGTCACCACGGGCCACCATGATGCCATCGGCTGCCTGCAGGATGGCATTCGCCTGTTGCAGCGCTTCGGTTTTTTCAATTTTGGCAATGATCGCTGCTTTGCCCCCGGCCTCCTGGATTAGGCCCTGTAACTGTTTAATATCCGCTGCCTGGCGAACAAAAGAGAGCGCCAGGTAATCGACGCCCAAATCCAGGGCAAAACGGGCATCCTCCCTGTCTTTATCCGTCAGGGATGGTGCGGAAACCCGTACCCCGGGCAGGTTGATCCCTTTGTGGTCCCTGAGGACGCCACCATGCAGGACTCTGCAGGTGATCTCCGTTCCCTTGACGGCTTCCACCCTGAGCTCCATGATGCCGTCGTTGAGCAGGATCCGGTCTCCATGCTTTACATCATCGGCCAGGGAGCGGTATTGCGAAGGGATAAGACCCGCTTCACCTGGAATATCCCGTGTCGTCACAACCACCTGTGTCTCCCGTTCCAGCATGATTTCTCCCTCTATGAATCTGCCGGTGCGGATTTTGGGGCCACACAGATCCGCCAGCACGGCAACGGGTTCATCAAGCCCGGTGCTGATATTGCGAATATGGGAGAAGACGGCCCGATGGGAGTCATGATCACCGTGGGACATATTGAGCCGGAAGACATTGACACCGGCCATGATGAGTTCCCTTATCGTTTCCGGGTCACAGGAGGCGGGACCGACTGTGGCGACTATCTTGGTACGGCGTTTTTTAAGCAGATCGACTTGCGTGATAATCGGCATTGAGGTATCCCGTTACGATTCAAAGGGTGGCTGGGGCTAAACCAGTGCGATTCATGATCATAAGCCTGGATGCACCCAGGTGGTTGTGGATCGGCAACTCTTTGCGGGCCAGGCCGGACAGACGCCCATGAACGCTGCGTTCTTCCGGGCGGGCCTTGTTCATTTAGCGCAAAAAAATTGACGTATGGCCGGCGAGCAGCCGGATTCGTATTAAGGTCCTGAGTATTATTAAATTTAATTTCCATATTAAAGAATAGGTTAGGCCAGTGCGGCAACTATTGGATTAAATATTGCTCTAATTTATGCCGATACAAAAACCGGTTTTTCGCATTTCCTTTAGCTACACTCAACAGGCGGACGATACTATTAGGCAGGAGATCCCGCTGCAATGCAATATTGCAATGGTAGGACTGCCGGCCGCCGAATAATAACGGGACTGGACTGTCGTAGTGGATCTGGAATCGGAACAAGGCAATCAATTCAAACAGGTAACGGAGTTTCCCAGGTTATTTCGGGATATCTTCGAGAATACCCATGAGTGCGTTTCCCGTGTCGATTCCCGGGGCTGTTATCTGAGCGTCAATCAGTCCTATGCCCGCACCTGTGGCTATGAGCCACAGGAGATGATCGGCATGGACTGGAGAGAAACAGTTTATCCACCGGACCGCCCTGTTCTCGCAACCACTTGTCAGAAAATGCTTGAGGGAGGCCGCGCCGAAGCTGAAGTACGGGGTCTGCGCAAGAACGGGACGGTATTCTCCCAGCATGTTGTATTGGTCAAGGGTCTGGAATCCAGTTCTCCCGGCGCCAGCTATTACTGCTTCATGAAGGATATCACCGAGCAAAGCCTGGCGCGGCTGGATGAACTGCAAAAGATACGGGAAACTCCCCGATCCGGCAACACGAAGTACCAGGAACTGATCCGGGACATCGACGCCATTGTCTGGGAGGCGCGAGTGCCGGATCTGCAGTTTACCTTCGTCAGTGAGGCCGCGGAAAAAATACTTGGATACCCTGTGGAGGAGTGGTACCAACCCGGTTTCTGGTTGAGCAAGCTCTACCCTGAGGACCGTGATGAGACCTATGCGTACTGTGCGCAGCTTACCGAACGCGGGCAGGATCACGAACTGGAATACCGTATGGTCGCGGCCGAGGGATCGACAGTCTGGCTGCATGACGTTGTTCATGTGGTCACGGATGCAGCAAACCGGCCGGTGACGTTACGGGGCGTGATGGTTGATGTCAGTGATCTGATCCGGGCCCGGGATGAGATTCGCGCCCAGGAACAACGCATCCACATGATCGCCGATGCCTTGCCGGCCTCCGTCTCCTATATCGATCAGCAACTGCGTTATCAATTCAACAATGCCCGGTTTTACAGTGAATTTATGGATTCTCCTCCTCATGACATCAGCAAAACCCTGGATGAAATTATCGGTGCAGAAAATTTCAGTAAAATCAAAAATCATATCGATACGGCCTTTTCCGGGGAAATGGCCAATCTGGAATTTGAACGTGTCAACGCTGCCGGCAAGCGGGCCGTCTATGATGTGACCTATCTCCCGGACAAGGTCAACGGAGAGGTCATTGGTGTATATATCGTAAGCAACGACATCACCGAGCGGAAAAACACCGAGTCGGCGTTGAGGAAGACGAACCGTGCGCTCAGGGTGTTAAGCGACTGTAGCGATGCATTGGTCAGGATAAAGGATGAACAGGAATTACTGCAATCAGTGTGCGGGTTAATCGTCGATTCAGGCGGTTACCGGTTTGCATGGGTGGGATTTGCGAGCCAGACGCAGGAGAAACTTATTACACCGGTTGCCCATGAAGGTTTTGAGGACGGTTATCTTCAGAAAATGCGGTGTGTCTGGCCGGATGAAAAGTGTGGCAAGGGACCGGCAGGCACAGCAATCCGTAGCGGCAGGGCTTCTGTAGTGCGTAACGTGAAAGACGATCCGGATTTTATTCCGTGGCGTGACGAGGCGCTGAAACGCGGTTATGCGTCATGCCTCGCCCTGCCGCTTAATTCAGGCGCTTCCATATTTGGGTTGCTGGCGATCTACGCGCCTGAGGTCGATGCCTTTGACCAGGAAGAATTGGCATTGCTGGAGCGGCTTGCGGACAATCTCGCCTTCGGGATTCACGCCATCCGCATGGGGAAGAAGCGGGAAGTCTCTGAAAATATACTTGCCCTGGAACATTATGCTTTTCAATTGATTGACTCCAACCTGCCGCTGGAAAAATTGCTGGACTCCCTGGTGCAAAAGATTGAGTCATATCTGAGCGATACTTGTTGTTCGATCCTGTTGCTGGATGAGGAGGGCAGACGCCTGTATCACGGCGCTGCATCCGGTCTCAACAGGGACTATGTCGCCGCCATCGACGGCGTTGACATCGGTGCCTGCGCAGGTTCATGCGGGACGGCGGTCTATCGTAAGGAGCGGGTCATCGTCACGGACATCAGCACGGATCCCTTGTGGCGGGACTATCGTGAAGTGGCCCTGAAATATGGATTGCGCGCCTGCCATTCCACTCCGATACGGGGTCCCGATGGCAAAACTTTAGGGACCTTCGCGAACTATTACCACACCGTCAGGGCCCCCGATCAGGATGAATTACAACTGGTTGACCGCATGGCCCACATCATCGGCGGCGTGATAGAAAGTAAACGCGCCACCGATGCCATAAAAGCGAGTCAGGAGCGCTTCCAGTTGTTGAGCCTTGCCACCCATGATGGCGTTTACGACTGGGACTTGAAGGCGGGCAAGGTATGGAAAAACGAGGCCTATCACCAGATGTTCGGGATCGATGAACACCCGGGCAGGGATGAACAATGGCGGGGGTCAAACGTCCATCCTGATGATCGGGACCCGCTGATAAGAGGTCTGCGGGAAAAATTCGAGAACAAGGCCAGCCTGTGGACGGGTGAATACCGTTATCTACGTGCTGACGGCAGTTATGCCGATGTCCTGGATCGTGGTTACATCATTTACGATCACAACGGGGAGCCGGTTCGCATGATCGGTGCCATGACCGATATAAGCCGTAGAAAGGAGGCGGAACTTGCAATCCAGGCAAGTGAAAAACGTTACCGGACGCTCTATGACGACTCCCCGTCCATGTTTCTCACCCTGAATACGGACGGTTACATCATGTCTGTTAACAAGTTCGGGGCGGACCATCTTGGTTACCAGGTCGATGAACTGCTGGGGCGATCAGTTCTGGATATCTGTGCTGCTGACGATAAAAAAACGATCGCGGACAAACTCATTGCCTGTGTCGGCGATCCGGAGGCCGTACAACGATGTGAAATACGGGCCTTGCATCGATACGGGGAGAATATCTGGATCCGCATTACACTCAGACTCATCCGTAGTACGAAGGACCATTTGAAGATTTTAGTGACTGGTGAGGATATATCCGAAACCCGGATACTCTCCGAGCGACTTGAATATCAGGGGAAACATGATTCCCTGACGGGACTCATAAACCGGGTGGAGTTTGAGAGACGGCTACGCAGGATACTCGCATCCGATGCCAACAGCGCCGAGCATGCATTGTGCTATCTGGACCTCGATCAATTCAAGGTGATTAACGATACCTGTGGTCATCTTGCCGGAGACGAGTTGATCCGGCAACTCGGCGAACTGTTCAGTGGTATTGTCCGTAAGCGGGACACTCTGGCGCGTCTCGGTGGTGACGAATTTGCCGTCATGATGGAAGATTGCGCGCTGGTACAGGCTACCCGCGTAGCCAAAGATTTACTCTATGCCGTGGAAAAATTCCGTTTCGTCTGGGAAGGCAAGCGTTTCAGCGTAGGGGTCAGCATCGGTGTAGTGCCGCTGAATGCCGGCGACGGCACGGTCAACGAGGTACTGAGTGTCGCGGATACGGCCTGTTATGCCGCCAAGGATGCCGGCCGTAATCGTATGCATATCTATCATCCCAATGACAGTACGCTTTCCAAACGCCGGGGGGAGATGCGCTGGGTTGCGGAAATCAACCAGGCGCTGGAGGACAACCGTTTTCTCATTGCGGCGCAGGAGATCCGTTGCCTGGGAAGGGAACTGCCAAACCAAAAGGGTAAACATTATGAGATATTGTTGCGCATGCGGGATGCGCAGGGAAAAATAGTCCCTCCCGGTTCTTTCCTGCCTGCGGCGGAGCGCTATAACCTGTCAGTGAAACTCGATCGATGGGTTACCAGAACAGTTTTCAACTGGCTTGGCCATCATTCCGGAGAACTGGATAATCTTGCCCTCTGTTCCATCAACCTCTCCGGACACTCTCTCGGTGATACGGATTTTCTGAATTTACTGCTCAACCAGTTCCATCATGGTCACATCCCTCCGGGTAAAATTTGTTTTGAGATTACCGAAACCGCCGCAGTGGCCAACCTGGGCGATGCAATCCGGTTTATTCAGACGTTGAAGCATATTGGATGCCGTTTTGCCCTGGATGATTTCGGAGCAGGCCTGTCATCATTTACCTATCTGAAAAATTTACCTGTGGATTATTTGAAAATCGACGGTTCATTCGTGCGTGAAATGGACAAGAATCCCGTCGATCTGGCCATGGTGCGCTCAATCAATGATATAGGCAAAGTCATGGGGAAACAGACTATCGCCGAATTCGTCGAAAACCGGGAGATTATCCGGATCCTGGCTGAAATAGGCGTTGACTATGCGCAAGGATACGCCATCGGTATGCCAAATCTGCTTGATTTGGATAATTAACCGCTCTAAAAAGGGATATCGTCATCGACAAAGCCGTTATCGGCAGTGGTGGCGTTATTCGTTGGTGCAGGGGCTGGTTTCTCCGCTGATACTGATTCACCCCGTTCTGGTGCGGCAACTCCGCGACCGCCAAGCATCTGCATCTCAGCGGCGACAATTTCCGTCGTGTAACGGTCATTGCCGTTTTTGTCCTGCCATTTGCGCGTCTGCAAGCGTCCCTCAACATACACCTGCGATCCCTTATGCAGGTATTCACCGACGATCTCCGCCAGCCGTCCAAAGAATACCACTCGATGCCATTCAGTACGGTCCTGTTTCTCTCCAGTGTCCTTGTCACGCCATGAATCGGTTGTGGCCAGACTGATATTCGCCACGGCAGCACCGGACGCCGTATAGCGGATGTCGGGATCATTGCCGAGATTGCCAACCAGAATGACTTTATTGATTCCCCTTGCCATAGTATCTCCTCCTTTAATGGTGATTCTCTTTGCGTCAAGACGCCAAAAAATCTTATATTAGCAGTTTACAGTCGATTCGGCGAAAATATCTATGTATACAATCCGCATACGCGGGGCGCGCACTCACAATCTGCAAGGCATTGACCTGGATCTCCCCAGGGACCGCCTGATTGTGATTACCGGTTTGTCCGGATCAGGTAAATCGTCACTGGCTTTCGATACCATCTATGCCGAGGGACAGCGGCGTTACGTCGAATCCCTGTCCGCCTATGCCCGGCAATTCCTGTCAATGATGGAAAAACCGGATGTCGACCATATCGAAGGTCTCTCCCCTGCAATTTCCATTGAGCAGAAGTCGACGTCGCATAACCCACGCTCCACGGTGGGGACGATCACCGAGATCTATGATTACCTGCGCCTGTTGTTCGCGCGGGTGGGTGAACCCCGCTGTCCGGACCACCATACCCAGCTGCATGCGCAGACCATCAGTCAGATGGTCGACCAGATCCTGGCGCGCACCGAAGGCGAACGTTTGATGTTATTGGCCCCGGTTGTACAGGGGCGCAAAGGGGAACACCTGCAGGTGCTGGAAAAATTACGCAGTGAAGGATTCATCCGTGCACGCATTGATGGTGCGGTTGTCGAACTGGACCAGGCGCCGCCTCTGGATCTATATAAAAAACACAGCATTGAGGCAGTCGTCGATCGCTTCAAGGTGCGCGCAGATCTGCGTCTGCGTCTGGCGGAATCGCTGGAAACCACGGTCCGCCTGTCCGACGGACTGGCCGTAATCGCTTCCATGGATGAAGGGGGATCGGCGGATCTTGTTTTTTCTGCCCGATTCGCCTGCACTATCTGCGGTTACAGCCTGAGTGAACTCGAACCCCGGCTGTTCTCCTTCAATAATCCGGTGGGCGCCTGTGAGCAGTGCGACGGGCTCGGCATCATCCAGTTTTTTGATCCGGATCAGGTCGTGCAACATCCCGAATTGAGCCTTCCCGGCGGCGCTGTGCGCGGTTGGGATCGACGCAATGCCTATTACTACCAGCTCATCAAGTCACTTGCCAAACACTATAAATTTAAAATTGATACGCCTTTTCAGGAACTGCCGCAGTCCATCAAAAATGCCCTCTTGTTTGGCAGCGGCACAGAGGCGATCGAATTTATCTACTTAAACAGCAGGCGTGGCTTTAAAAAACGCAAACACCCTTTTGAAGGGATTATTCCGAATATGCAGCGGCGCTACCGTGAGACGGATTCAGTGATGGTCCGTGAAGAACTGGCCAAATTCCAGAGTAGTAAACCCTGTCCCGCCTGTGACGGCAAGCGCCTGAACCGGGCCGCCCGACATGTCTTCATCAACGATTATGCCCTGCCCGATATCACTGCCATGTCCGTTTCGTTGGCGAGGGACTTATTCGGCGATCTCAGGGTTGAGGGCCGCAGGGGAGAAATCGCGGCCAGGATAGTAAAGGAAGTGAGTGAACGCCTGCAGTTTCTTGTCAATGTGGGGCTGGATTATCTCACCCTTGACCGCAGCGCCGAGACGTTATCTGGAGGTGAGGCGCAGCGCATTCGGCTGGCAAGCCAGATCGGCGCCGGGCTGGTGGGCGTGATGTATATCCTGGATGAGCCCTCTATCGGTCTGCACCAACGGGACAATGCGCGCCTGTTGGAAACCCTGAGACATCTCAGGGACCTGGGGAATACGGTCATTGTCGTTGAACACGATGAAGAGGCCATTCATGCGGCCGATCATGTCGTGGATATGGGTCCGGGGCCCGGCGTCCATGGTGGTAATATTGTCGCGCAAGGGGCACCGGGTGTTATCGCATCGCACCGGGATTCCCTGACGGGCCAGTATCTCTCCGGCAGACGGCGCATTGATGTGCCGGACAGCCGTACTCCCCTGGATCCGCTGCGCCTGATCAGGTTAAACGGGGCGAGGGGAAATAATTTAAAATCCATTAAAGTCGAATTCCCCGTTGGGTTAATGGTGTGTATTACCGGCGTTTCCGGCTCCGGTAAATCGACGCTGGTCAACGATACACTGTATCGAATTGCCGCCCGGGAATTGAACCGGAGCAGTGTCACGGCGGCGCCTTTTGATTCCATAGAGGGGCTTGAGCACCTAGATAAAGTTGTCGATATCGATCAAAGTCCTATCGGCCGGACCCCGCGTTCCAATCCTGCCACCTATACGGGTCTGTTTACGCCGATCCGTGAACTGTTTGCGGCAACACAGGAGGCCCGTTCGCGTGGGTATAAACCCGGACGCTTTAGTTTTAATGTCAAGGGCGGGCGCTGCGAGGCCTGCCAGGGTGATGGCTTGATCAAAGTGGAAATGCATTTTCTTCCCGATATCTACGTGGTTTGCGATGTCTGCCGCGGCCGGCGCTATAACCGCGAAACCCTGGATATCCGCTATAAAGGCAGGAATATTCACGAAGCACTGGAAATGTCCGTGGAAGAAGCACGGGAATTTTTCGATGCCGTGCCGGTAATTGCCCGCAAATTGCAGACACTCATCGACGTGGGTCTTTCGTATATCAAACTGGGGCAGAATGCGACCACCCTGTCAGGCGGCGAGGCCCAACGGGTAAAACTGTCACGGGAACTATCGAAACGCGATACCGGCAAGACCCTGTATATCCTTGATGAACCCACCACGGGCCTGCATTTTCATGATATCAAACAATTACTCCAGGTCCTGCGCCGGCTACGCGATCACGGTAATACCATCGTTATCATCGAACATAATCTGGATGTGATAAAAATCGCTGACTGGATCATCGACCTGGGGCCGGAAGGGGGTGATGGCGGTGGCGAGATCATCGCTGCCGGGACACCGGAACAACTCGCGCAACAGAAGCACTCTTATACCGGACAATTTCTGGCCCCGGTCCTGAAAAAACAGGCCGGTATCACAGTAAAAACCGAAGCTAATCCCAGGCAGCAGGAGTTGCTGAGTGAAGCGTGAACTTGAACCCTGAACCCTGAACCTTGAACCTTGAACCCTGAACCTTGAACCCTGAACCTTGAACCTTGAACCTATCTTCAGGAGAAACTCTTCTATGACTGCGCTGATATGCGGTTCATTCGCTTACGATAACATTATGGTGTTTCCGGACCATTTCAAAAACCATATCCTGCCCGATAAGGTCCATATGCTGAACGTCTCGTTTATGGTCCCGGAGATGCGCCGCGAATTTGGCGGCTGTGCCGGTAATATCGGTTATAACCTGAAATTGCTGGGAGGCGATGGCATGCCGATGGGAACGGTAGGCAAGGATTTTGGACCCTATGGAGAGTGGATGAATCAGGTAGGCATTCATCGCGAGCATGTGACTGTCGTGGAAGAGACCTTTACCGCGCAGGCATTTATTACTACCGATCTCGACGATAATCAGATCACGGCATTCCATCCGGGCGCTATGGGATTTTCCCATTACAACAAAATATCGGATGCCAATGGGATTACTATTGGCATCATCTCGCCGGATGGCCGCGATGGCATGATCCAGCATGCGCAACAGTTTGACGAGGCCAATATCCCGTTCATCTTCGATCCAGGCCAGGGGTTGCCCATGTTTGATGGGGAGGATCTGACACGGTTTATCGAGCAGGCGACCTGGGTCAGTGTCAATAACTATGAATGGCAAATTATGCAGGAACGGACTGAATTCACTCCCCATGCCATGACTGAGCGTGTTAAGGCGTTGATCATCACCCGTGGCGCTGGCGGTTCCGTGATTTATGAAAAAGACAAACGTCATGAAATTCCAGCCGCCCGGCCTTCCAACATTGTGGATCCGACCGGTTGTGGCGATGCTTACCGGGCCGGCCTGTTGTACGGCCTGATGAACGGAATGGATTGGGAAACCACGGGCCGCATCGCTTCACTCATGGGCGCATTAAAGATTGAAAATCACGGTACGCAAAACCACCGCTTCGATGCCGATGAATTTAAGGATAAATTCAAGGAGAACTTTGGCTACGGGATTTAGTTATTCATCATCATCTGCCGATTATAGGCGGGATGTGGCGGAGTTAAGGAATCATAAAGGATTACTGACACAGGCCCCACATCATATATAATGCGCCGCCTTTTATAACCGGAGTGGGACCTTTTGTGATAGAACGTCTGCGTAATATCGCTATCATTGCCCATGTCGATCATGGCAAGACTACGCTGCTGGATCAGTTGCTGCTGCAATCGGGGACCCTGGGCAAACGCGCCGGGACGCCAAAGCGGGTCATGGATTCCAATGATCTGGAGCGTGAACGCGGTATTACCATCCTCGCCAAGAATACCGCCATCGAGTGGCGGGGCTATCGTATCAATATTGTCGATACCCCTGGTCATGCCGATTTTGGTGGTGAAGTGGAGCGTGTCCTCTCCATGGTGGATTGCGTGCTGTTACTGGTGGATGCGGTGGAAGGCCCCATGCCACAGACCCGGTTTGTCACGCAAAAGGCGTTGTCTTACGGTTTCCGGCCGATAGTGGTGATCAACAAGATAGATCGCCCCGGCGCGAGGCCCCACTGGGTCCTGGATCAGACTTTTGAATTGTTCGATCGACTGGACGCGGGGGATGATCAACTCGATTTCCCCGTCATCTATGCCTCGGGTCTGCTGGGGTTCGCCAGTGTCAATGAGGCGGCGCATGCCGGTGATCTGGAACCCCTTTTTCAGATGATCATTGACCAGGCCCCACCCCCGGCCGTCAATAGGGATGGTCCGTTCCAGGTACAGATCAGTGCTCTTGATTACAATAGCTATGCGGGCGTCATCGGTATTGGACGCATCAGCCGTGGCCGGGTCACAACCAATACTCCTGTCACCGTCATCGATCCCCAAGCAAAGCAGCACCGTGCCCGTATCCTGCAGTTGTTTGGCTTTCTCGGGCTGGAACGTATCGAAGTAGCGCAAGCACAGGCCGGCGATATCATCGCTTTTACCGGTATCGATAATCTGGGTATTTCCGATACGCTATGCGATCCGGACCATGTTGCCCCCTTGCCGGCCCTGAAAGTGGATGAAGCGACCGTCAGTATGACTTTTCAGGTTAATAACTCACCCTTGTCGGGGCATGAGGGTCAATATGTCACCTCGCGCCAGCTTCGCGAACGCCTGTATCGCGAGTTGGTGCATAACGTTGCCCTGCGGGTCGAGGATACCGCGGATCCGGACAGATTCAGGGTTTCCGGCAGGGGTGAGCTGCACCTGTCAATCCTGATCGAGAATATGCGCCGGGAAGGCTATGAGCTGGGTGTTTCCAGGCCGGAAGTCATCTACCGGGAAATCGATGGGCAACGACTGGAACCCTATGAGCAATTAACCGTTGATATTGAAGAACAGCACCGGGGTTCCGTCATGGAAAAACTGGGTCAACGCGGCGCCGATCTACAAACTATGATGCCGCACGGAAAGGGCCGGGTGCGTCTGGACTTTATCATTCCGGCAAGAGGGCTTATTGGTTTTCGCACCGAGTTTCTCACAGCCACCCGGGGCAGTGGCCTGATCTACCATGTCTTTGATCGCTATGGGCCCGTAAAATCCGGTGAATTCGGGCAGCGCAGCAACGGTGTGTTAATCTCAAACGGCAACGGCAAGGCCCTGGCCTTTGCCCTGTTTAATCTACAGGAACGGGGCCGTATGTTGATCAGCCCGGGGGAAGAGGTCTATGAAGGCTCTATTATCGGGATCCATTCCCGCAGTAACGACTTGGTGGTGAATCCATTGAAGGCCAAGCAACTCACCAATATCCGCGCCGCCGGTAGTGACGAAAATATTCTGTTAACGCCACCGATCAAGTTGTCACTGGAACAGGCATTGGAGTTTGTTGATGATGATGAACTGGTGGAAGTAACGCCGAAATCAATAAGGTTAAGGAAGAAGTTGTTGTCGGTGCATGAGAGAAAACGCGCAGCACGCGCAGGCTGATAATAACAATTTACCACGGAGACACTGAGAACACAGAGGATATAAAGGGAATTACTGGGATATAGCGATACGGCATTGGCGAAAGCGGTAGAGGCAAAGATATTAATCGAGGTAAATAACAGATGAGTAGTAAATCCAAAATATTAAACGTAGTGCACGATGGCGCCAAAGACCGGCACGAGGTTGGCCTGATGGATGAAATGACAATGCGTGAGTTTGATGCTATCGGCTTGGCTTCGGAGTATTTATACTGTTCACGAAACATTATCAGATCAGGAGAATCACTATGAACAGTAAAAAGCGTTTACAGTCTGTTAATGACCCCTCTGACCTGGAAGTGCCTCCTGACATTAACGTACCACCACAGGCCTACCAGGCCGTGATGCAGAATTCCTCCGGAGACGTCACCAAAGAGAAGATGGACCGATTCTTTCGGACCTTTCCTGAACAGCAGAAGGTCGCCTCGCACATCCCCGAGCTGGCAAAGTATCGTTTCATCGCCCGGATAACGGAGGCATGCTGCTACTTTGGTGTCGATGTCGGTGATGAGTACGTATTCTCGGATCTCGGTCTGCTCGATCCTGAGCGTACGACCGGACCCTTATGCCCGTGGATCATCGGGCGAATGTCAGAGCTTATGATCATGTACTGGGACCGGATCTGCGCTGACGCTGATCCGAATGAGTGCTTCTGGACTACCGGCGAGTGCCCAGACCGGGGAATGGAACATGGAGGCTTCGGCAAGGTGAAATTCAAGTTCCGGGCTGAGCTGAAACCAAAGGAAGAATGGCACCTCAATGTCGGCCGCTTCCCGGTCAGCGCGGCACTTGCTGCATCCGAGCCCGAGCAGAATGAACTCAAGGGGAACCCGAGAGGGACACTGGATATGCTTAAAAGAGATAAATAAGGTTTGAATCTGAGAGCATTAGAAAGCAAGAGGATGCGTCTCGTCGTGTATCCTACATTTCTATTGAGAGTCATTCTCAAATGTCATCAACCCCTTTTCATGCATAGTTATTTGCTGTTATTTGCGACTTGCTGAAGAGATATGACGAATTAACAAAGCACAACTGACAAAACCCTACGAAAATTGGGTCTTCAGCAGAATCTGTGGGTTGATATATAAACAGTAGCCCGTCATTCCCGTGAAAACGGGAATCCACGACTGTATGGACGCAGAAGGTAGAGCGACGCACGACTGCATGGATGCAGGACGACTCCATGGAAGGAGAAGGTAG
>JBHHYN010000042.1:0-20758 GCA_046757565.1 Gammaproteobacteria bacterium
CTCCTTCCGGTTCACCCATTGAACTACACCCGCACTTTTCCAAACATCACGGCTGGCATCCCTGCCGTCAGTTCAGCAATACTCCAAACACCGGCCTCGCCATCCACTGGCTCGGCGTTCACCGGGAAATTTGTCCACCGGACAAATTTCTCCTTCCGGTTCACCCATTGAACTACACCCGCACTTTTCCAAACATCACGGCTGCCACACCCCATCACCGGACCTCTGCTCGGTGGAGGGGGTAGGATTTGAACCTACGAAGGTAGAACCAGCAGATTTACAGTCTGCCCCCGTTGACCACTTGGGTACCCCTCCCAAAAAAGTGTAAGCCTTACATTATCATTTATTTATAATAATGTGTCAATAATAACCCCTTGTTTTACCGTTTGAATCCATCAGTAAAAGGGCTGACCAGGGTTTCTCGTCAGGCGCAGAGTCAGACCTAGAATACGCGTAATCATCATCAGCCCCACAGAATTTCTCGGAGTAGCCCAACTCCGCACTTATTTGACACGTGTCAGGTACCGGAACGCACCAATTTGTTCAAGGCAGCATGCCGGATTTCCGTTGGTTTCCTCAATGGGCCGACTGCTCCCGGAACAATATAGTCAATCCCGTTGCCAAAATAGGCCCTGACCCTGGACGGGGTCGTTGCGGGAACGGTGTTAGCGCGATTGGCGCTGGTGGAGACCAGTAAACCCGCCGATTTGCATAACCTGCGTACAACCGGATGGGCGGATACGCGTACGGCAATCCCATCCTGCTTGCCTGTCAGCCATGTAGGGACCTGCTGTCTTGCCGGTAAAATCCATGTTACCGGTCCCGGCCAGGTGGCAAGGACAGATCCGGTAACGATATCGGAAGATAACTCAACCAGAGGGTCAAGCTGGCTGACGTCTGCCGCAAGCACAATCAAACCTTTGTTAATATTGCGCTGTTTAAGGTCCAATATTCTTGCCACGGCCGAAGCGTCCCATGGTGAACAGCCCAAACCATAAACCGCTTCAGTCGGATAGGCAATCACCCCACCGCTTCGTACGGAAAGCGATGCACACTTGATATGCCAGAAACTCAAAACAGTGATTATTCAGCTAAGCGTTGCTGGACAGCATCGTCCTTTTGTTGAATGGCAAGTGCATTATCGGCACGCTCCTGCTTTAAACGTTGCAAAAGCCCGGGGTCATTCCGGGCAAGAATCTGCGCTGCCAGGTAAGCGGCATTCTTGGCGCCGGCCTGACCGAGCGCCATAACCGCGACAGGGATACCGGCAGGCATCTGAACAGTAGATAACAGGGCATCCATACCATCCAGGGGGCCAACATCCATAGGCACACCGATAACAGGCTTCACCGTTAACCCCGCGATGGTACCCGCCAGGTGGGCGGCCAGTCCTGCTGCAGCAATGAAAACTGCGCAGCCGCGGGCATCGGCTTCCCTGACATAGGTATGAGTGGCTTCAGGGGTGCGGTGCGCTGAGGCAATCTTGACTTCCTTTTTGATATCAAATTTGTCTAACACGTCCAGTGTCACTTGCATTGCCGGCAGATCCGAGTCCGAACCCATAACTACTGCAACGAAAGGCTCTGGCATAATAGTTACAGTTTAGAGTTTGAAGTTTGAAGAAACCAGCGAAATCGTACTGTTTATATTAGATATTCTTTATATTACGTTCCATTAATTTGCCTTCCTGGCCTTGCGCCGCCCCCTGCTCGCAGGTGCTTTAGCAATCATCCCTAGACACTCTTCCAGGGTAAGACTGGCCGGTTCCCTGTCCTTGGGAACCCGCGCATTTTTTGTTCCATCTGTAATATAGGGTCCATAGCGGCCATTTAATATCGAAATGCCTTGTTTCTCAAAAGTCTTTATCTGCTTTTCGGCATCAGCCTTTTGCTTTTCTGCAATAAGTTCCAGAGCCCTGTCTAATGTTATCGTATAGGGATCATCGTCCTTCTTGATTGATACGAATTTTTTTCCATAACGGATATAGGGCCCGAATCGCCCGATTCCGATTACAATCTTTTCGCCTTTTTTATTGTTGCCGAGTTCACGTGGTAATTTGAACAACTCCATCGCCTCTTCAAGAGTAATTGTGTCAATACGCTGACCAGACCGTAATCCGGCAAACCTCGGTTTCTCGCTATCTTCACGGGTGCCCATCTGGACGTATGGGCCATAGCGTCCCATACGGACCGATACCGGCAGTTCCGATTTGGGATCGATCCCTAATTCTCTGGCCTGTGCGACTTCAGCACGGCTGACATTCTCCTCCTTCTCTCTGACCTGTCTCGAAAATGGTCCCCAGAACTTGTGCATCAATGGAATCCACTCTTCTTCGCCACGGGAAACAGCGTCGAGTTCATCCTCCAGTTTTGCGGTGAAGTCATAATCGACATAATCAGTGAAGTGATCAGTGAGGAATTTAATCACAATACGGCCAACATCCGTTGGGATAAACCGTTTTCTATCCATCTCTACATACCCGCGTTGCCTTAATGTAGAGATTATGGAGGCATAGGTCGAGGGCCGGCCGATCCCGTATTCTTCCAGGGATTTTACAATGCTTGCCTCCGAATATCTTGGTGGTGGTTCGGTGAAGTGTTGTTCGGACTTTATTTCCTTGAGTATGACACTGTCACCTTTTTCCATTTGGGGAAGGATTTTTTCATCCGTTTCCCGCTCTACGTCATCCTTCCCCTCTTGATAGATAACCATAAACCCTTTAAATGCGATGGTCGATCCGGTTGCCCGAAAAATATTGTCTTCTCCACAGGCAAAATCGATTGAAACCGTATTAATGGTTGCATGTCTCATCTGGCAGGCAACTGTACGTTTCCAAATTAAATCGTACAGCCTGAATTGCTCCGGCGTCAGTTTCGACTTGATCTGATCCGGAGTGCGTTGAACCGATGTAGGTCGTATTGCTTCATGGGCTTCCTGTGCATTTTTCGATTTTGTTTTGAATTCGCGTGCAGCCGTGGGCAAATAATCCTTACCATAGGCCGTGAAGATAAAGTTACGTAATTCGTCGAGTGCCTCACTGGCCAACACGACCGAGTCTGTCCTCATGTATGTGATCAAACCAGCGGCACCGTCACCAATATCTATGCCCTCATAAAGTTGCTGGGCGACACGCATTGTCTTTTGTGCGGTAAAACCGAGTTTGCGTACGGCTTCCTGTTGTAACGTCGAGGTGATGAACGGCGCTGGAGGTTGTCTCCTCCTCTGTTTCTTCTCGACACTGCTCACAATCAGCGAACCCCCGGCAGTATCCAGCAGTTGCCGCCTGACTGCTTTCGCCCGGGCCTCATTATCAATGCTGAATTGCTTGAGTTTTTTACCTTCCAGACAGGTCAGTTTACCGGTGAAGTCCTGTTTTCTATGGTTGAGGTTAGCCTCAATCGTCCAGTATTCACGGGTCTTGAAGTTTTCAATTTCCATCTCCCGTTCGACAATCATACGCAAGGCCGGGCTCTGGACCCTGCCTGCCGAAAGTCCCCGCTGTATTTTTTTCCAAAGCAAAGGAGACAGATTAAACCCGACAAGATAATCCAGTGCGCGCCGGGCCTGCTGGGCGTTAATCAAATTACTAGCAAGCTCACGTGGATGGGCGATGGCCTCCTGTATGGCGCTTTTTGTCACTTCATGGAAAACAACCCGTTTTACTTCCTTTCCGTCAAGCACGCCTTTTTCCTTTAGCAACTCATACAGATGCCAGGATATTGCTTCGCCTTCACGATCCGGATCAGTTGCCAGATAGAGCGCATTGGTTTTTTTCAATGCATTAGCTATATCAGTAACAGTTTTTGAGTTCTTTTTGATAATTTCATAATGCATTTCGAAATTATTTTCAGGTTCTACAGCACCGTTCTTGGGCAACAAGTCCCTGACATGTCCATTGGATGCCATTACCTTGAACTTGCCGCCCAGGTAGCGATTAATCGTTTTGGCCTTTGCCGGTGATTCTACGATTATTAGAGCATCATTCATTTTTTAAACATCACACAAAAACTAACAAATTATAGTAATGGTTATAGATTCGCCTGGTAAAAAAGCTTATCTAGTGCAGCCCTGTATCCTCCTCCAGCATAATATCCTCCATCCAGGTAAAAGCAGCTTCCTTTCCTGGTTGATTTAACAAAACCATCAGCACCACCCATTTTAACTGGCGCATACTGACTTCTTCCGCACCGAGCGCCATAAGTCTGTCAATAACCACTTCCCGATCAAATGAATCCAGCACGCCAGTCTGTTCCAGAAAAAAGATGAACCCCCGGCATTCCGTGTCCAGTTTTTCCATCTCCCTGTCACTGAATATCCTGAGAGTCTTATTCTTTTTCAAGTCCCCGCATTGAATCAGATCTTTCTGTGCCGCAAGTCCTTCGAGCCAGTCAAATGCCTTGGTAACCTGGCCATCGCCAAACCCGGCTTGTTTAAGCTCAAACTTTAAGGATGCCTGATCCGGGCTGATTTCATAATATTCCTCAAAATAATTGTCGAATAAATACATCAGGACATCAAAAACCGTTTCTTTCATGTCATTGTTCTCATCAATTAAACACGTATGTATTCACCACCCGGTAACGATTCAACCCAGCCCTGTAATTCCAGGGTTAATAACGAGGAAGATACGATATTGACTGCCAGCCTGGTCTCGTCCACCAGATAATCGATGCTGACCGGGGTGCTACCTATATTATCAAGCAGTAGTTTACTGTGTTCGTCAAGTCCCTTTGTTGTTTTACCATCATCGTCCCGATCCTGTCCAGCAGGAACGAGCAGTGCCGCTAATGGTGCGATTTCCTCCAGGATATCTTCTATCCGCTCGACCAATTTCGCGCCTTGCCGTATCAATTCGTGGCAACCCTGTGCGAGTGGGTTATGGATTGAACCTGGGATGGCAAACACTTCCCGGCCCTGTTCCAGCGCATGTTTTGCCGTGATCAGCGATCCGCTTTTGCGGGCGGCTTCGACCACCAGTGTCCCGGCACTCAAACCGCTTATAATCCGGTTACGACGCGGAAAGTTTGCCGGTATCGGCCTGTAATCGGGTGGGAACTCCGAAACCAGTGCTCCATTCTCCATGATCGCTTCGGCAAGTCCCCTGTTTTTTGCGGGATAAATCCTGTCCAGACCGCTGCCCAGGACAGCGATGGTCGTCCCCGAGGCATCCAGTGCACCCATGTGGGCATAGCTGTCCAAACCTGATGCCAGACCGCTGGTGATAGTCAATCCCTCTCTTGCCAGCCTGCTGGCAAACTCCCTGGCCAGCCTGCGCCCATCTGCTGTCGGATTGCGGCTGCCGACGATACTTATCTGCAAGTTCCCTAATACATCCGGGTCGCCACATACATACAGGGCAATCGGGGGATCGTATATCTGCTTTAATAACAGTGGATAACACTTATCATTGAGTGTGATCAGGTGATTCCCGGGCCGCCGCAACCAGTCGATATCGTATGCTACTTTGTCCCGGTCAGGGTCCTGCAGAAAGTCAACTGTCCGCTGATTCAGACCATACTTCGAAAGGCCATCCCTGCTTACATGAAAGATGGCGCCTGGACTGGAAAATTCATCGAGTAACCGCCGCAGCGCGGCATTCCCGATACAAGGTGCCCGTAACAGCGCCAACCAGCAGTCCGTTTCATGGAGTGTCGTGCGTTCGTCCCTGATCATAAAAAAGCTACGATTACTGTTATTGATAATACATAGTAGGCGAGAACGGAAATAAATGCATCATTAGCGGGCCTCCGTGTCCTTGATTACAGGATCCCCCAATTAATTCACCCTTCCCTGAATGAGACGCGCCAGAGCACTTGGTTCATCAGGAACCAATATTTTCCTTGACCGTATGCAGTGAACGCTTTCTAGATATTTTTTACAGTATCATTCAGATGGATTGATCCGTAGGATTCCATGATTAATCCATAACTGATTTTACCAAAGGTCCTGAATATCATTACTATCCCGGTATACTCCTCGGGTAACTGGACTTTCTCACCAGCAGCCTTGGGTTGGCCCAGATATTTCACCAGTTCCGTATTATTGAATCCGCCCATTTTCTCGCTGCCGATCCTGTCAGTGATCACGTGTCCGCTCTGATAGATACCCAGCACGTTTCCAGTTTCCAGTCCATCCGCCGCCCCGACGTCCAGAACAACAATCTGATAGCGGCCTATCTCAAGTACGCCATCAATAACCGAAATAATAACGCCCTGAACCTTGCTGTCAGGAGGATGCGGAATAAAATCACGATCGATCTCCTGCTTTGATTGTGGCAGCAGCCGATCGCCATTTTGTACTTCACGATTAGATTGGGAAATCACCGCGGTAGCGGGATCGCCGAACTTTTCGATGACGGCATCGCCCACGTACAGGGCCTCATACCCCAGCACTTCACTCCCATATTTATACCGGCTCTTATAGGCGGGCCCCCTGCGATAAATCGCATAACGGCGCACCTCCGAGGCACCAGTCAAACCCCGTATGTAGATTCGCGTCCCGGTGCCGGCAACCAGATGCTCTTCATAACTCGATACGATATATGGCCAGCTATCCATTTCGCCCTTATTGACCACAACCGGCCTTGAAAGAAAATTCCGGATGACATCGATGGGTATGGAGGGGATTGCAAGCTCACGTTTAGACTTACGCACTTCAGGAGAGAGTTTGACATGACGGCCGGACACGACCCTGCCGGCTCCGTTACTGCCGGCTTCACCCGCCATTGTCTCACGGTCTATGGTTAATACCGGTGAACCACCCTCATAACCGAGAGAAACCACATCTCCCGGATAGATGAGATTGGGATCCGCTATTTGGGGATTCTCCTTCCAGATTTCCGGCCAACGCCATGGTTCCTGCAGGAAATGCCCGGCTATATCCCACAATGTGTCACCTTTCCTGACGACGTAGCGGTCGGGATGATCAGGATTAATATCGACCGTATCCGCCTGGACCAGCAGGAAGACGCCAGAGAGCAGGAATATCAGTATAATTTTATTGAGCATAAGTCATACCTTACGTAAATTCCTTAACGTAGATTAGCAAAAAGTCTAACAAAATGTTAGTGACAGCACCATGTTTCCTTTAAAGGAAGTGTAAAACGTTATTTTCCTGTATACTATCAGTAGCTTATCTTTACCCCAGGAGTGCTTGCAGAATGCCAGAACTGTCCGTTTTACACTTTCCGGACCCCCGATTGCGAAAAAAAGCCATGCCTATCGAGGCCATTGATGACGGCATCAGGACACTGGCCGAAGAGATGCTGTCAACCATGTACCGGGAGGGAGGCATTGGACTTGCCGCCACGCAGGTCAATGTACAAAAACGTATTATCGTGATGGATCTCTCGGAGCAGAAAGATGATCCGGACGTGCTCATTAACCCTGAAATCATCTCTGCGCAAGGCATGGAAGCGATGCAGGAAGGCTGCCTCTCCGTACCCGGGGTATTTGAAACGATCGAACGGGCCGAGAAGGTTAACTACCGCTATCTGACCCTTGATGGCATGAGTGTAGAGCGGCTGGCAGAGGGGTTGTTGGCGGTTTGCATCCAGCACGAAATCGACCATTTGGATGGCAAGTTGTTTATCGATTACCTGTCACCGCTCAAGCGCCAGATGTTACAAAAAAAGATCCGCAAACAGGAAAAACAGCAGCAGCAGGTGTTGTGAGCGGCACGGCGCTTCGTCTCGCGTTTGCCGGGACACCGGGTCTGGCGGCAACGATACTGCAAGCCCTCATCGAAGAGGGTTCCTATGAGGTTACCCTGGTGTACAGCCAGCCTGATCGACCGGCAGGACGCGGCCGCAAAACCAGTATCAGCGCCGTCAAACAACTGGCGGAAGCCAATCGTATCCCGGTAAGGCAACCGGCGTCTGCAACAGACATCGATAAGACAGGCGAACTTATGGATACCGATCTCCTGATTGTCGTCGCTTACGGTTTACTTTTACCCGCAGAAATTCTCAACCGGCCGAAAATGGGCAGCATCAATGTGCACTTCTCCCTGCTGCCGCGCTGGCGGGGTGCGGCACCAGTCCAGAGGGCAATCGAAGCCGGAGACAGAGAGACCGGCATTACGATTATGCGGATGGATGCAGGCTTCGATACGGGCGATATCCTGCTGCAACGAACCTGCCCCATCAGACACGACGACACGGCCGGTCTGTTACAGGAGCGGCTGGCGCCACTGGCGTCCCAATGCCTGCTTGAGGCGCTGCCGGATATCGTTGCAGAGACTATCAAACCCCGCAAACAGGACGAAAGTCAGGCAACCTATGCGCACAAAACCACAAAGGACGAAGCGCTCATTAACTGGTCCAGACCGGCGATGGAGCTGGAGAGAATGGTAAGGGCCTTTAACCCGTTCCCGGTTGCCCATACTGAGCTGAATGGACAGAAAATGCGCATCTTGAAGGCGCAGGTATTGGAAGGTCCGCGCTGTGCATTACCACCAGGTAGCGTCGTCCCGGTCCCTCACAATGGCATGGCGGTTGTCACCGGAGATCAATTGCTGGGAATTCTTACCTTACAGCTCCCCGGGAAAACACTCGTCCAGACACCGGATTTTCTGAATGGTCATCCTGATTTTATGCGCGACCGCCAGTGAATCCCTGTTTGCTCCGGATTCGGCCTAGCCCATCTCATGGATGCTCGAGCCACTGCAGCCCGGATCCTGTCAACCCTGTTGCAAAACAGGCAGACCCTGGACCAGATCATGCCAGGGTCAACACAGCGTCTGGAACATCCCAAAGACCGCGCCTTTGTCCGGGAACTTTGTCACGGCGTCTTGCGCTGGTATTTCCAGCTTGATTTCATTCTCGATAAACTCCTTACTAAACCCTTACGAAGCAGAGACTGCGATATCAGGGCAGTTCTGTTTTGCGGTCTGTATCAACTCGATCATCTGCGCATACCTGACCATGCAGCCGTTTCTGCCACAGTCGAGGCAGCGTCCAGCTTGAACAAGGAGTGGGCGAAACAACTTATCAATGCCGTCCTGCGCCGCTACCAACGTGAACGGGATCTCATCCAAAAGAGCGTACAGGCACACCCCAGCGCCTGCTATGCCCATCCCGATTGGTTGCTATCCATGTTACAGCAGGATTGGCCCGGCCATTGGCGGATGATCATGCTGAACAACAACCAGCACCCCCCCATGCACCTGCGGGTAAACCGGCTGCTCACGGATCGCAACGCGTACCTGCTTGAATTAACGCAGGCGGGCCTGAGCGGCATTACTTCCGATATGGTTAACAGCGGGATCCGGTTGGCCTCCCCCGTAGACGTCGACACACTCCCCGGTTTCCGTGAAGGTCGTATATCGATACAGGACTTCGGCGCGCAATTAGCTGTAGCGTTGCTCGACGTCTGTCCCGGTCACAGGGTGCTGGATTGCTGTGCAGCTCCGGGAGGCAAGACGGCACAAATCTTTGAGACCGAACCTCGCATAGGCCAACTTATCGCCGTAGAATGCGACAAACGACGGGTTGAGTTACTGGAAGCGACCAGGGAACGGCTGCATATTGATGTTGAGATTATCCACGCCGATGTCCGGGAGACGGCTGACTGGTGGGACGGGTTGCAGTTCGATCGGATCCTGCTTGATGCACCCTGCAGTGCTACGGGGGTGATCCGCAGACACCCGGATATCAAGGTCTTGAAAGGGGCTGGGATGATCCCGGGAATGATCAACAAACAATATGAGCTATTGGATGCCGTATGGCCCCTTCTGAAAAGCGGGGGCAAGCTTGTCTATGCCACCTGCTCATTATTATGCTGTGAGAATGACCGTCAGATTGAAAAATTCACCACATCTCATGCAGATGCACGGGTTAAAAGATTTGATGCCGGCTGGGGGATCGCAACAAACTGTGGACACCAGACCCTGCCTGGTTATGATGAAACGGATGGGTTCTACTATGCAGTTATGGAAAGAGCCTGACCCGGGATGAATGCTTCAACAAACAGCATCATTGCCTTCATGCTGGCACTCCTTTTGCCTGTGCTTGCGCAGGCCCAGGGAATGCGGGTAGAGCATGCAGCAAGTAAACTCGTGAATGGGGCTTACCAGGTCGATGCCAGAATCGGGTTTGGATTCGATGATGAAGTACTCAATGCCCTGGAGCACGGCGTTGCCCTGACCATAGATGTTATAATTCGGATCAGCCAGGAGCGTGACTGGTTATGGGACCGGACTATTAGCGAAGATATTATGAAGTTCAAGTTGGAACATCATCCTCTCAGTAATCACTATCTGGTAACCAATCTGGATAACGGTGACCGGCATCAGCTTCAATCACAGCAACAGGCAATAATGATGCTTGGCACGATTACTAAACATCATCTCATTAATCAGGACATGCTCAATCCCGGCGCACACTACGTTGGTCTTATCAAGGCCAAGCTTGATATCAGTACCTTACCGCCACCATTGCGCCCGGTAGCCTATATATCCAAACAATGGCGACTTGAAAGTCCATGGTATAAATGGGTGATCCGATAAGCCATGAAACATAGCGGACGAATCATGTTGGTGGCAGGGATTGTCCTGTTTTTTTTCATGTTGACATCACTGTTGATGATGAGTGATGCCCTGCAGAATTCGAACCGGTTTGGCCAACTCTATTCTCCCCTGCTGGTATTCAACGCGGTTGGCCTGATTATACTCGTCATTCTGATTGCCCTGAACCTGAGGCGATTGATAGACCAGTTACACCGCAAGATAGCCGGTGCAAAAATGACAATAAGGATGGTAACGATTTTTTCGATCCTGTCTATAACGCCCGTTTTAATCCTTTATTACTTCTCGTTGGACTTCCTGCATCGAGGTATAGACAGTTGGTTTGATCTCCGCGTTGAACAGGCGCTTGACGATTCTCTGGAACTGAGCCGGCTCGCTTTTGATCTGCGTATGAAAGAACTGAGCAGACAGACCAAGCAAATAGCGAAAGAGTTGTCAGGGATCAACGATGCCGCGATTCCATTCGAAATAGATAGCTACCGGGACAGGAGCGGGGCGGAGGAGTTGACCCTGATGACACGGCAAGGGGCCATTATTACATCCAGCGCCAGTGACACGACCAGTCTCGTTCCCGACCGTCCGGATGAAGCCATCCTGCTCCAGGTGCAGCAGGGCAGCAATTATATCGGGCTGGACAGCAGTACGGACAAAGGCCTGTCGATCAGGGTGGTTGTGAATATGCCCAAACCGGGCGTAGAGAACAATGTCAGAATTCTGCAGGCCCTGTTTCCAATTCCGGAACGCATGAATGCTCTCGCCGATAGTGTCCAGACCGCATTCGTAAAGTATAAAGAACTCTCCTATCTACGTGAGCAACTGAAACTCAGCTTCATATTGATCCTGACACTGGTATTGCTGTTTACCATATTTTCCGTCGTGTGGGCGGCATTTTACTCGGCCGGACGTCTCGCAGCGCCAATTCGGGACCTGGCTAAAGGAACACAGTCCGTTGCAGAAGGTGATTACAATACCCAATTAACCGTACCCAGCCATGATGAACTCGGCTTTCTGGTGGCTTCATTTAATGAAATGACACGTCGAATAGGTAAAGCCAGAGATGAGGTCCACCAAAGTCAGCAGGAAGCAGAAGCACAACGTACCTATCTGGAGGCGGTTTTGGGACGTTTGTCTTCCGGCGTCCTGGTGCTGGATCAGCAGAAAAAATTACGTACGGCCAATATCAGCAGTGGCCAGATCCTGGGCGTCGAAATCCGTTCCCTGCTGGCAAAAACACTGACTGAGTTGCGGCTGAAATTTCCCTATCTCGAACAGTTTCTGCAAACTATCGATTCACACCTTCAGCGAACGGCGAGCGAATGGCGTGAACAGGTTACCCTGTTTGGCGCCAGTGGCCGCCAGATCCTGATGTGCAGCGGCACATCACTACCCTTGTCCGGCGAAAAAGACTCCGTACATGTAGTCGTGTTCGATGATATTACCGCCCTCGTCCAGGGCCAGCGTGACGCTGCCTGGAGTGAGATGGCGAGGCGTTTGGCGCATGAAATCAAGAATCCCCTCACGCCTATACAGCTCGCAGCCGAACGCCTGCGGCACAAATATCTGGCAACACTGGCGCCCGCCCAGGCCGAGACCCTGGAGCGGTTGACGAACACCATTATCAAGCAGGTAGAGACTATGAAAGACATGGTCAATACATTCACTGAGTATGCACGAACTCCTGTGATGTCTACTGAATATGTAGATATTAACCTGTTAATACAGGAAGTCGTTGATTTATACAGCAACCTGGACCCGAATGCCGATATACATGTGCATCTGGCGCCGGACCTGCCCTGTGTCAAGGCCGACCCGGGGCGTCTTCGCCAGGTATTCAATAACCTGTTTAATAATGCCTTTGACGCCAGTAGCAAACAGGATCAAACTATCCTAAATATTAACACACAGCACATCTGTGAAACCGGTGTTGACCTCGTCGAGGTTCGAATCACTGATTTCGGAACCGGACTCAGGGAGGAGATAAAGACCAGCCTGTTCGAACCGTATGTCACGACAAAAAGAAAAGGTACCGGACTCGGATTGGCTATAGTAAAAAAGATTATTGATGAACACGGTGGGCTGGTCATGCTTGAGAACAATCCCGATGGGCCCGGTACTTGTGCCATAATCCGCTTACCTGCAGTGATGGAGAATACGGATAACATACAAACAGCGGTTGAAAAAGGCGTCGTACAATGACAGCTAATATTCTGGTTGTAGATGATGAACCTGATATATGTGCGCTGGTAAAAGAGATACTTGAAGACGAGGGCTTCGAGGTAAGTATTGCGGAAAATAGTGCGCAAGCCCGTTCATTCAAACAGGAAGGCAAACCGGATCTGGTTCTGCTGGACATCTGGATGCCGGATATCGACGGTATCAGTTTATTAAAGGAGTGGAGCGAATCAGGAAAAACCGATGCGCCGGTGATCATGATGTCAGGACATGGTACGGTTGAAACCGCTGTGGAAGCAACCAGGCTCGGTGCCTATGATTTTCTGGAAAAACCCCTTTCCCTGGCCAAGCTTGTTCTCACGGTCAAACATGCACTGGAAACCGTAACCCTGCAGAAGGAGAACCTGAAATTACGGCAATACAGCCAGCATACCTCTGAAATCATAGGCAAAAGCGAACCTATAACCAAACTAAAGGAACAGATCCAACGGATTGCCAATCACAACACTCCCGTCCTGATCATTGGCGAATACGGCACCGATAAAGAGTCCATCGCCCGTTATCTGCATGCACAGAGCAGGCGCAAGGAAGGACCGTTTATCGCAATCGGTGTGTCAGCCTTGTCGTCGGATGGGCCGTCCGTTGAATTGTTTGGCAGGGAATCCGGCGGCCAGATCCATACCGGCTACCTGGAGAAGGCGGCGGGCGGCACACTGTTTCTGAAGGACGTGGCGGACATGGGCCTCGCCGCCCAGGCCAGATTACAAAACGCCCTTGATAAGCAATGCTTCACCAGAATCGGCAGTATGGATCCCATCGACCTGGATGTAAGAATTGTTGCCGCCACCCGCAATCCGCTGGACAACAATATTAAAGAGGGCACCTTCCGCAATGATCTCTATTTCCAGCTAAGCGTTGTTCCGATCAGGGTGCCACCGGTTCGGGACCACTATGAAGACATACCCGAATTGCTCGAGTATTACGTCAATTATTTCGTGGAACGGGAAGGGCTGCCCTATCGGCATGTCTCCACGGCGGCCCAAAACCGGTTAAGACGCTACAGCTGGCCGGGCAATATCCGGGAGTTGAAAAATCTGGTGCAACGTCTGTTGATTCTTGGTAATGAGGAGTCCATTGGTCTGGGCGAAGTAGAGACTGCATTGGGAGAACAACCAAGCAGCAACAGCCCCGATAACCTGCTTAATTTTGACCTGCCCCTTCGGGATGCCAGGGAAAAATATGAACGGGCCTACCTGGAGTATCAACTAAAACAACATGACGGCAGTGTCAGCAAGATTGCGAAAAAAGTGGGAATGGAGCGAACCCACTTGTATAGAAAGCTGAAATCCCTGAACATCAGCCTGAAAAGTGATCAATAAGAATATTAAATACAGATCATCTGCCCCCGACACCGGCAAGAGATTGTTCACGATGGCAGTTATTCATCCTGTCACTCAAATCATATTTCCGCCCAAACGCTGTATTTCATGAAAATAATCATTCTAGGCGCCGGTCAGGTCGGCTCATCCGTAGCGGCAAATCTGGTCAGTGAAGCCAACGATATTACCGTAATCGATAGCGATCCCAGGATTCTACAGTCCCTGAGCGAAAAACATGATTTGCAGACTATTCATGGCGTTGCCTCCCACCCTTCAATCCTGGCAAGGGCCGGGGCGAACGATGCAGACATGATCATCGCCGTCACCAACAGCGATGAAACCAACATGATTGCCTGCCAGGTGGCCTACACCCTGTTTCACACCCCCACCAAGATAGCGCGGGTACGGAACATAGACTATCTGAAACATTCCGTTTTGTTCGCCCAGGAAGCCCTTCCAATTGATGTCCTCATCAGTCCTGAACAGCTCGTCACCGAATATATTGAACGGCTGATCAGTTTTCCCGGTGCGTTACAGGTACTGGATTTTGCCGATGGCAAGGCGCAGATGGCCGCCTTCAAGGTTTCTCCTGGGAGCTTACTCATTGATCAGAAGATCTCCGGCCTCGGTGCCCGGCTACCAGCCGTCGAGTTCCGTATCGTATCTATATTCAGGGGGGGGCAGGTCATCATCCCTGATGGCGGAACAGTGATCGAGGAAGGGGATGAAGTCTTTATTATCGGTTCACCCAAACATATCAGAACGCTATTAAAATCCATTCGCCATACGGGTAAATCCGCCAAACGGGTAATGATCGCAGGTGGCGGCAACATAGGTAAGCGGCTGGCAAAAGCGTTGGAAAATAATTACCAGGTCAAACTTATCGAATTCGGTATGAAACAGGCGCACACGGCGTCGGAAGAGTTAAACCACACTATTGTTCTGCAAGGCGATGCGGCAGACGAGGAACTGCTCATTGAAGAAAATATCGATGATGTGGATGTTTTCTGCGCACTGACAAACGCCGATGAGGCGAATATTATTTCCTGCATGCTTGCTAAACGGCTTGGCGCACACAAGGTCATGGCTTTAATCAACCGCGCCGCTTATGTCGATCTGGTGCAAAGCGACGTTATCGATATCGCTATCTCGCCACAGCAGGCAACTATAGGCAGCCTGTTGGCACATATAAGACGGGGGGATGTTGTCGTTGTCCATTCCCTGCGTAGAGGTGCGGCAGAGGCGATTGAAGCCGTAGCCCATGGCGATCAGCATTCATCGAAAGTGGTCGGCCGTGCAATCGAAGAGATATTTCTGCCCCAGGATACCAGCATTGGCGCCATTGTTCGTGATGATCGCGTGTTGATTGCGCATCACGATACCGTTATTCAGGCCGATGATCATGTCATCCTGCTGGTCGCCGAGAAAAAACATGTGCCCAAGGTAGAACAGCTGTTTCAGGTAAGCGTTACATTTCTCTGATTCCCTTATACTCGAATTTTTTTAACTGATTATGCAACTTGCCGTCATCCAGCGGGTCTTGGGTATCCTGCTGGCCTTGTTCAGCATCACCATGGTACCGCCGTTAATCATTGCAGGGTGGACGGAGGACGGTGTCGTTTTTGCCTTCTCGACGGCCTTTCTGCTGATTCTGACTGTCGGATTGGTACTCTGGTTTCCGGTCCAACATATCCGGCAGGAACTGCGATTAAGGGACGGTTTTGCCGTAGTCGTCTCATTCTGGGTGGGACTTGGCCTGGCCGGCGCCGTGCCGCTGCTGCTGTCGGATAATCCGTCAATGCCGTTTACAGATGCCGTATTTGAATCGATTTCCGGCCTCACAACCACCGGTGCCACAGTGATAACCGGTATTGACAGCCTGCCAAAATCCATCCTGTTCTATCGCCAGGAGTTACAGTGGCTGGGGGGGATGGGGATCATCGTACTGGCGGTTGCGATCCTGCCTATGTTGGGAATTGGAGGCATGCAGCTTTATAAAGCCGAAACCCCTGGCCCGATCAAGGACTCCAAGCTGACGCCCCGAGTCACGGAGACGGCCAAGGCACTCTGGTATATCTACCTGTCACTTACCATTGCCTGTGCAACGGCATTCTGGTTTGCCGGTATGACACCGTTCGATGCCATTGCGCACAGTTTTTCCACCGTTTCCACGGGAGGATTTTCAACACATGATCTCAGCATCGGTTATTACAACGATAAAATAATCGATATCATCACAGTAGTCTTTATGTTTCTGGCCGGTATCAACTTCACCTTGCATTTTTTTACCTGGCGTACGATGAGTATCCGGAACTATTTACATGACTCTGAATTACGGGCCTATGTCTTTGTGTTATTCAGTGTCAGCATCATCTGTTTCGGTTATCTCATCGATCAGGGGGTTTATGATAATTACGCTACCGCAATCATCCACGGGATCTTTCAGACCATCTCTTTTACGACATCCACCGGATTTATCACGACACCTTACGATTCATGGCCGACCTTTCTGCCGGTGCTCCTGATCTTCGCGAGTTTTATGGGTGCCTGTGCCGGATCGACTGGAGGAGGGTTGAAAGTCATACGTATTGTATTGCTGTTTAAACAGGGTATGCGCGAGATTAAACGCCTGATTCATCCACGCGCCATTATTCCGATCAAACTGGGCGCCAAGCCGGTACCGGAGGCGGTTATCAACGCCGTCTGGGGCTTTTTTGCTTCATACGTCGCCGTCTTTACTATATTGATGTTGCTGTTGATGGCAACCGGCCTTAATCAGGACACGGCCTTCTCTGCCACGGCGGCCTGCATCAATAACCTGGGTCCCGGGCTGGGTGATGTCAGCGCCCATTACGGTAATATCAATAGCACCTCCAAATGGTTGCTGTGTCTGGCCATGCTGCTAGGCCGCCTGGAAATCTTCACCCTGCTGGTACTCTTTACTCCGGCCTTCTGGCGGAAATGAGCACCCGGGGTGAAGCCGGTAAATGGAACCGTATTTACCGGGAGGGTGATCACGGCGGCTGCGAGGCCGCAACGGTCCTGGCGGAAAACCGGCACCTTTTACCTGCTACCGGCGCAGCGCTCGATGCGGCATGCGGACTCGGCGCCAATGCCCTGTTGCTGGCCGAACATGGCCTGCACACCAGCGCCTGGGACATCTCCGAAAAGGCGCTCGAACGGTTGGCAAACTCTGCATCAGCGAAAAATATGAAGTTGATAGTAGAACAACGGGATATTGTCAACCATCCCCCTGAACCGGAGTCCTTTGATGTCATCGTCATCAGCCGTTTTCTTGACAGGAAACTGGTAAAACATCTGCAAGAGGCCTTGCGCCTGGACGGCCTCATCTTCTACCAGACATTTATCAGAGAGAAGCAGGATGATTGGGGCCCTCGTAATCCGGAATACCGGCTTGCTGAAAATGAGTTACTACAATTATTTATTTCCCTGCACATCGTCCTCTACCGCGAAGAGGGAATCATCGGAGATCGGCAAAAGGGCTTTCGCAATGAAGCCATGCTGATTGCACAGCGGCGTTAACAGCAGCTGAATGCTTAAACATACTGCAACATTTCTCTCGCCGATACGGATAGGCCTTGGCCTGTTGATTGTGCTGAATGTCCTGATCTATTCCCGGGCCGCAGATGGACCCTATGTCACTGATGATGTACCGAATCTGGTCGATAATAATCAACTGATTATCAAGCATCTCGATTTCGAGAATATCAAAAAAGCCGCACTCTCCTCAAAGTCCAGTCCCTTTTACCGGCCCGTATCAATGCTGACATTCGCCGCCAACTACACCCTGGCAGGTAATAAATCACCCTATCCGATAAAGCTCACCAATATATTTGTTCATGTACTAATTGGACTCGGTATTTTCCTGTTGACGGTCAATCTGCTGCCGAAATTCACTAACCAGTCACTACTCCATCATGACAGCAGGCAGGTGCAACTCATCGCTCTGTTAACGGCCGCCATCTGGATGTTTCACCCCCTGTTTGTGTCGACAGTTCTCTACTCAATCCAGCGGATGGCGATGTTAAGCGCACTATTTGTCATCTACGGCTGCCTCATCTACATCCGGTTGCGGCAAAAAACAATTGACCGGGGTCCGGGTTTAGGATCGATTTTTTTCTGGATGACATTTATCGCGGCACTCGCTTTTTTCTCCAAGGAAAACGGGTTTCTCCTGTTCGGATTTCTGCTGCTCATCGAGTTGTTCTGTTTTCATTTTAACATTCACAGCGATACTGCATCATGGAAAAGGCATGCCCTAATCATCTACCTGGCCGTACCTGTCCTGTTTGTCCTGGCCTATCTGGGTTATACCTACTTCAGTTCAATGAATGATGAGATCACCTCGTACCTGTATACCTACCATGAACGTCTGCTTACGCAACTGAGAGTTATGTGGCGTTATGCGGGCTGGTTGACCTTTCTGAATCCCGAACCCATGGGTCTCTACCACGATGACACGATTATCTCCAGAAGTCTGACCGAACCCATTACCACCCTGTTGGCCCTGCTGGCCTGGTTAGCGGTCATCATTGTCATGGCAGTGTTCCATAAAACCAGGCACCTGTGCATTTTTTGTTGCCTCTGGTTCCTGTGGGGGCACGCACTGGAATCCAGTGTGCTGCCTCTGGCAGTCATGTTTGAACATCGTAACTACCTGCCCGGCTATGGACTTATTCTGGGATTTGTCGCCCTGATAATAGAATTTCTCCGCTCACTCGATGCAGCGCGTTTAATAAAATCCGGTTTTGTCTTGATTCTTTTGATTTTATTACCCGTTTACCTTCTCCATGAAAGGGTTGAAAACTGGCGTGATCAAAAATCATTGACCCTGGCTTTACTGGAACGGCACCCAAACTCTCCCCAGACATTAATTATGGTAGCGCGTTTTCTCAACGACAGTGGCGATTATGAAAACTCCCTGAAGGCAATACGCGTTGCCCAGGAACTGGATAAACGGGAACCTTCACATGTACTGGCCGAGGCCGCCCTGCATTGCGATCGGAAACCGGACAACAGATTCGATAAAGAACTCATTGCAAAACTGCTGCAACGGCAACGGCTGCTCAATGTCAGCGTAAATACCATCAGACAATTCAGGCAACTGACCCGGGTCTGCCTCCGGTCCAGCGTAAATTTCGATACCTTGCTGGCGCTCTACAATCAGCTAAAACAGAGCCGGAATAACACCCTGGCCATGCTGGCCTACTATGGTATTGGCGCCATCCAGTTGCACAGAAACAAGTATCAACAGACCATAGCGGCCTGGGAAATGGCCATTGACAAGGACAAGAATGCCCTTGGACTGCTGCCGACGCTGGAAAAGGTACGCCGGCAATACCGGCAACAGAGATCAGGGACGGCAACAGAACGGGGGACCACTGTGCCATGACCGTTGGCCTTGGTCCTTGGTCCTTGGTCCTTGGTCGCTAAATAGCCGATCCTATTCTCCCTACATATTACGATTTCAACAGGGAGACGTTGCTCCCCGGGAAAGGCGAAACGTTGTGCATAAAGAATCGTACGGCATGCATTAATTGATTCATCGTTGCACAACGGTGATTTCTTGTGACGCTGTCATGCAATTGCTTCCACACCCGTTCGATACGATTGACCCAGGGATGATAAACCGGCTGGAACAGGAGTTGAAACTTGGGGTTGTGGGTCAGGAAACAGTGGGTAATGGCGCTTTTATGGATCACGTAGTTATCCAAGATGAGGAGAACACGCCTGGCCTGCCGATAGGCCCTCCGGAGTGCGGCCAACAGCCGGATAAAGAGGAAGGAATTTTTCTTCTCTCCCTCGACCCAAATCACCTTGCCGGTGTGCGCATGTAAGGCCCCGGCCAGATAGCGTTTCCGGTTTTTGCCCGGTGTGGGGATGCGGGTCTGTTGCCCACGCGGCATCCAGGCAGGGCCGATCCGGGGATTGAGGTCGATGTCCGCTTCGTCCACATAAAACACCGGCGTATGCGCACCGGCTCTCTTCAAGGCACGGCGTATGGCCCGCATTTTCCTGGGTTTTTTCGGATCGCGTAGGCATAATGTGGGACACGCCCGGTTCCAGCGAATCCCCAGTTTCGGTAACAACCGGCGCACCGTGGAGGCATGAATGGCTATTCTTAAGTCTTCTTCTATCTGCAGCGCCAGCATCTCCGAACTCCAGCGTGTACGGTGATAGCCGTAGGCGGAAGGACATTGCCCTATCAATTCAACGAGTCTGGCGCACAGCGCTTCGTTTACAGTCGTTGCCGGCGCCCCCGGTGGTTCCGGGATTAACCCTGCCTCACCATACGTCTGGTAGCGATAGATCCAGTCATCCAGTGTGGTACGGGCCGCCTGCAGCAGGCGGGCTACCTCACTTTTGCAATAGCCTTCATACAGTAACAACATGGCATTCGCCCGGCGGCTATAGTGGATATCTTTCTCTTTTTGCACGATCCGTTTCAATCGGCGGCGGACAGGCCGCTTCATCTCTTCTATACTGTATCGCATCTTGGGTGTCCTCCTTTGGACAGTGATTACATTCCTTTGATCTGATCATTGGAGAGCACCCAAGTTCCCTTAATGTGTAGGGGGATTGCGAACAGCTATTTAGATAGTGTCCATCCATAAACGACAACGGACGGATTTTATTAAAGATAATCGACAAAAAAGAGATGA